>NZ_JASGBI010000001.1:1992814-2318517 GCF_030053425.1 Lysobacter stagni
GACCGGGGCCATCGACCGCGTGGTCAACTACGTGAGCGGTTCGGGCACCGGTACGCTGACCTTCAACTACACCGTGCAGGCAGGCGACCAGAGCGCCGACCTGGACTACACGGGCACCACCGCGCTGGCGCTCAACGGCGGCACCATCCGTGATGCCGTCGGCAACAACGCCACACTGACGCTGGCCTCGCCGGGTGCCGCCGGCTCGCTGGGCGCCAACAAGGCCATCGTCGCCGACGGTGTCGCCCCGGCGGTGAGCAGCATCGTCGTCAGCGGTTCGCCGGCCGCCACGGCCACGACGATGGCGTTCACGGTGACGTTCGGCGAAACCGTGAGCAACGTGTCCACCGATGACTTCACCCTGGTCGGGTCGGGAAGCGCGTCGGGCACCATCGCCAGCGTGTCCGCGTCCAGCGGCAGCACGGTCGATGTCCAGGTCAGTGGTATCCAGGGCACCGGCACGCTCAAGCTCAACCTCAACGGCGGCACCAACGTCATCGACGTCGTCGGCAACGCGGCGCCGGCGTACACCAGCGGGTCCACGCACACCGTGGCGATTCCCACCGCGCCGGACGCACCGACGATCGGCGCCGCGACCCCGAACAATGGCCAGGTGTCGGTGGCGTTCACCGCGCCGGTCAACAACGGCGGTTCGGCGATCACCGTCTACACGGTCACGTCCAGCCCCGGCGGCCTGACCGCCTCGGGTGCATCGTCGCCGATCGTGGTGACCGGCCTGACCAACGGCCAGAGCTACACCTTCACCGTTACCGCGACCAATGCGATCGGCACCAGCGTCGCTTCGAGCGCCACCGCAGCGGTCACGCCGAAGACCAGCCAGACGATCGCTTTCGCCAACCCCGGCGCGCAGAACTTCGGCGCCACGCCGACGCTGACGGCGATCGCGAATTCGGGCCTGACCGTGAGCTTCTCGTCGTCGACGACGGGCGTGTGCACCATCACCTCCGGTGGCGCGCTGACCTTCATCACGGCCGGCTCGTGCACCGTCAACGCCGACCAGGCCGGCAACGCGGCGACCAACGCTGCCACCACGGTCTCGCAGACGTTCACGGTGAACGCCGTGACGCCGGGTGCGCCGACCGTCGGTACCGCGACGGCGGGCAACACGCAGGCGACGGTGACCTTCACCGCGCCGGCCAGCAACGGCGGCGCGAGCATCACCGGTTACACCGTCACCGCCAATCCGGGTGGCGCCACCGCTTCCGGTGCGAGTTCGCCGATCACGGTGACCGGCCTCACCAATGGCGTGGCCTACACCTTCACCGTCACGGCGACGAATTCCGCCGGCACCGGTGCCGCATCGGCCGCGAGCAATTCGATCACGCCGGCGAGCGCGCAGACGATCACCTTCGCCAATCCCGGCGCACAGAACTTCGGCACCACGCCGATCATCACCGCCTCCAGCGACTCCGGACTGACCGTGAGCTTCACCTCGACGACGACGGGCGTGTGCACGATTACCTCCGGTGGCACGTTGACGTTCGTCAGCGCCGGCACCTGCACCATCAACGCCGACCAGGCCGGCAACAGCAGCTTCCTGGCGGCCACGCAGGTGTCGCGTTCGTTCACGGTCAATTCGGTCGTCCCGGGCGCGCCGGTGTCGGTCGTTGCCACGGCTGGTGACACCCAGGCCCTTGTGGCATTCACCGCACCGGCCAGCACTGGTGGTTCGACCATCACCGGTTACACGGTCACCGTGAGTCCGGCTGACGTGGCACCGGTCAACGGCGCCTCATCACCAATCGTGGTGACGGGCCTGACCAACGGCCAGGCCTACACGTTCACCGTTACCGCGGACAACCTGGCGGGCACGGGACCGGCGTCTTCGGCATCGAATTCCGTGACGCCGAAAGCGACGCAGACGATCACCTTCGTCAACCCCGGCGCGCAGAACTTCGGCACCACGCCGACGCTGACCGCCACCAGCGACTCCGGCCTGACGCCAACCTTCACCTCGTCGACGACGGGCGTGTGCACGATCACGTCCGGTGGCGCGCTGACGTTCGTCACCGCCGGCGCCTGCACCATCAATGCCGACCAGGCCGGTAATGGCAGCTACCTTGCGGCCACGCAGGTCAGTCGATCGTTCACGGTCAACGGCACCGCGCCCGGCGCGCCGACCATCGGCACGGCCGTCATCGCCGGCGCGAACTCGGCCACCGTATCGTTCACCGCACCGGCCTATTCCGGTGGCACGTCGGTCACCGGTTACACCGTGACCAGCAGTCCGGGTGGTCTTATCGCAAGCGGCACCGCCAGCCCGATCGTCATCAGTGGGCTCGCCAGTGGGCAGGCCTACACCTTCACCGTCCGCGCGACCAATGCATCGGGCACTGGCGCCTCGTCGGCGGCTTCCAACACCGTCACGCCGGCGCCGGCTCTGGTGCTGTCGACGGGCGCGCTCGCCACGGCCACGCATGCGACGGCGTTCGCGCAGGCGCTGGTCGTCACCGGCGGCGCCGCACCGTTCACCTTCACAGTCGCGTCCGGCGCCTTGCCGCGTGGCGTTGCGCTGGACAGCGACGGCACGCTGTCGGGCACGCCGGAGGAAACCGGCCGTTTCTCCTTCACCGCGGAAGTGCGCGACGCGAACAGCACCGTGGCGATGCAGGCTTATGAGCTGGTGGTCGCCGCGTCCGCGCAGTCGATCACCGGCTTCACCGCCAACCCGACTGCACCGGTGTTTGCCCCCAATGGCACATTCACCGTGTCGGCCACCGGCGGTGCGTCGGCTAATCCGGTCGTGTTCGCCACCACCACGCCGGCGGTGTGCCGCGTCACTGCGGCGACGGTGACGATGCTGTCCATCGGCCGCTGCAGCCTCACCGCCGACCAGGCCGGTGACGCCAACCATCAGGTCGCCGCCCAGGTGAGCCTGGACGTCGACATCGCGCCGGCCCAGCCGACGCTGGTGTGGACGCAGGAGCTGCGCAAGGTCCTCGGTGAGCCGGCGTTCGAGCTGAGCATTCCGCAGAGCCCGAGCACGGGTGCCTTCACCTTCGCCAGCAACAACACCGCCGTGGCCAGCGTCAGTGGTCGCACCGTGACGATCGTGGGCCCGGGCACGGCGATCATCACCGCCACGCAGGCCGCGGCCGGCAACTACCACGGTGCGTCGATCGAGGTGCAACTGGTGGTGGACGGTCGCCCCGACCCGACCCGCGACAACGGCGTGACCGGCCTGTTGCAGGCGCAGGTCGATGCCAGCGTGCGGTTCGCGCAGGCGCAGCAGTCGAACATCCACGATCGCCTGCGCCAGGTGCGCAGCGGCAACAACGCATCGGGCAACAACCTGTCGCTGAGCTACGCCAGCCTCGGCGGCCGCCAGGGCCTGTCGGTTCCGCTTGCTCAGACGACCGACGACACCCTGTGGCCGCAGATGCCGCAGGGTTGGGGACTGTGGAGCGCGGGCACGGCGACGTTCGGTGACAGCGGGCAGGGCAGCTACGGCTTCCGTACGGACGGCATCACGTTCGGCGTCGATCGCGTGATCGGCGACAACCTGCTGCTGGGCCTGGCGGGCAGCGTCGCGACCAACGACAGCGACCTCGACCGCTCGACCTCGCGCATGGCGTCCGACCAGCGCTCGCTGGCGCTGTACGGCCTGTGGCGCGCGGGCGACAACCTGTTCGTCGACGGCCTGATCGCGACCGGCTCGCTGGACTTCGACATCCGCCGTTACAGCCAGGAGGCCAACGTCATCGGCACCGCGCAGCGCGACGGCGACCAGTGGTTCGGTTCGCTGTCGTTCGGCTACGAGCACCGCAACGACGGCATGACCTTCACCGGTTACGGCCGCTTCAACGCGCAACGCTCGACGCTCGATGCCTACCGCGAACACGGCCTTGGCCTCTACGATCTGGCCTATCGCGAGCAGGACGTGGACAACAGCACCGTCGCGATCGGCCTGGAAGGCAGCTACCTCATGGGCGCGAGCGTGCGTCCGTTCTGGAGCGCGGAATACCGCGAGGCGCTGGAGAACAAGGGCGAGGCGGCGATGAACTACGTGGTCTTCCCGAACCCGACCGACTACCGCTTCGGCATGCGCAGCTACAACGACCATGCGCTGTCGCTGGCGGCGGGCATCGACATGCAGCTGGGCAGCGGCTGGCAGCTGTCGTTCCTGTTCGGGCACGAGCAGGCACGCAACGCGACCGACAGCAACACCTTCGGTGCGCGCATCCAGTACGGCGCTCAGCCGTCGGCCGTCGGCCGCGCGGTCTCGGACGAACCGGTAGCTCAGGATGACGGAGCGTTGAGCGATCGCCGCTCGCGGAGCCGCAGCGGACGTTGATCGTCGACTACCGTGTCAAAGCAGAAGTCCGGCCGAAAGGCCGGGCTTCTTGTTTTACATGCCTGTTTACGTGCCTGCGCGACGAGGATGATCGCGCCGCGCCGCAAGCTACTCGGCGATCTCGTAATCGAACGAGTAGAAATGCTTGCCTTCGACGATGTCGATGGTCATGCGGCCGCTGAGGCCCTGCAGGTCATCGGTGCCGGAGTCGGGCACCACCGTGACCGAGAGCGTGGGCGCGCCACGGTCCAGCGTGCCGTTGTGCTGGGTGAGGAAACTGCCGCTGAGCCCATCGAGCGTGCCGCTGATACGTTCGATGGCGACATAGGCCGCCGAGCCTTCCACCGCGGTACCCACGGCCAGCATGTGCACGATGCTGCTGGCGTCCAGCGCGCCATGGAACTGCTTGTCGAACCGGAAGTGCCCGGTGACAGACCCTCCGCCCAGGTCGAAGCCGCCTTCCGGCGTGCGTTTGACGTCGAACTCGCCCTTGACCTGTGCCATCGCCATCGCTCCGTGAGTGGGAAGCGCATGTTCCCGCAGCAGGGCGGCGGTTGCCAGTGCAACGGTTGTGCGGCCCGCGGCATTTGCTAGGCTGCGGTGCTCACCCCACCTCCGCCACGATCATGCGCATTCTCCTCGCCCGCCACGGCGAAACACCCTGGAACGCCGAAGGCCGCTATCAGGGCCAGGAAGACATCCCGCTCTCGCCGGTCGGCATCGCCCAGGCGCGCGCGCTGGGCGAACGGCTGCGCGAGGTATCGATCACCCGCGCCGTGGCCTCGCCGCTGGGGCGTGCGCGGCAGACGGCCGAGTTCGCCCTTGGCGAGCGCGACCTGCCGCTGACGCTGGACCCGGGCCTGATGGAAATCGCCCACGGCACGTGGGAAGGGCTGCTGGCCAGCGAGATCCGCGAACGCGATGGCGAACGCCTGCAGGCCTGGCGCGACACGCCGCACGAAGTGCTGATGCCCGAAGGCGAGTCGCTGCAGCACGTGTTCGACCGCGCATGGCCCGCGTTCGCACGCGCCGCCGAAGGGCTGGGCGACAGCGACACGTTGCTGGTCGTCGCCCATGACGCAGTCAACCGCGTGCTGCTGTGCCACGTGCTGGGCATTCCGTTCGCGAAACTGTGGACCTTCCGCCAAGCGCCGACCACGATCAACCTGCTCGAGGGTCCCGACGTCGATCACCTCGACGTGGTGCGCCTGAACGACTGCAGCCACCACACCGCGTTCTTCGGCGAGGCGGTGCATCGCGCGTTGTAAGTCCGCGCGCAGGCGATGAGCGGAATCGAACAGACCCTCGACGATGTCTGCGCGTTGATCGATCGCGTTCCGGACTGTTCCGTCCAGCGCTGTCATCTGGAGTCGGACCGGGCCGTCATCGAGATTGCCGGTGAGCTGCCTGCGTTGATGGCGCTCCAGGAGGTCTGCCTGGCCGCCAACGCGGACATCGAGCCGTGGCTGCGGCGCAATGCGCAGGTACCGGGCGCCGTCGTGCGGCAGACACTATTTCCCCGTGTGACACCGAGGGATCTCATCGACCACGGAAGTCTGCAATTGCTTGGCATTCACCTGGCCTGGGGATTGCACCGCCTCCGCTTGTTGAGCGCGACGGAGGCGAACCGCTTCCTGCAGCGTTGGCGTGCCGGGCTGGTCGAAGGCTGAGGCGGTCGTGCTACCTCGTCGCGCTCATGGCTCCACGACGATGGTGCGACGGATGAAGGCGCGCGCGGCATCGCGATCGCGCGCGGCTTCCGCGCTCACCCAGTCGCGGAAGCTGACGATCTTGCGGCTGTCATGCCGTGCCGCAGGGTAGGTGAACCAGAACGCGCGACCGTCGCTCACGACCAGGTCGTGCGCCGGCACCAGCCGGCCGGCATCCAGTTCGTCGCGGAACAGGATGGGTGAGCCGATCGCGACGCCCTGTCCCGCGACGGCGGCCGCGATGTCCAGGTATTCGGCGGACAGCTGCATGCCGAACCGGCCGGGCGGAATCGTGCCGTCGAAACCCAGCGCGCGATACCACAGCGACCACCAGTCCGGTCGCCCCAGCAACGGCACCGGCAAAGGTTGGTGCGGATCGCGGCCGATGTCCGTCGCCGAGGCGCGCAGCGACGGCGCGCACAGCGGCATGAACAGACTTGGCAGCAGTTCGACCGTATGCAGGCCCGGCCAGCGGCCATGGCCATTGCGGATGGCTGCGTCGTAGCGACCGCCGTTGAGGTCTTCCGCCGCGGCCGACAGGTCCAGTTCGAGCGCGATCTCGGGATGACTCGCGCGGAATCGTCCCAGTCGTGGCGTCAGCCAGCTGGTGGCCAGCGTGGGCAGCGTGGTCAGCGACAGATGGGTTTCGTTGACTTCGGCTGCCTGCACGAAGCTCGCGCGCAGCGCGGCGAAGGCGTTGATGGCTTCGCGCGCGACGATGTCGCCGGAGCGGGTCAGCAGGACGTGGTTGGGGTGGCGCAGGAACAGGGTGACGCCGATCTGCTGCTCCAGGCGGCGCACGTGGTAGCTCACCGAGGCCGCCGTGGTGTCCAGCTCGTGCGCGGCCTTCGAAAAGCTGCCCAGCCGGGCGGCGGCCTCGAAGGCCCGGATGGCCGACAGCGAAGGGAATCGGCGGTCGCTGACCATAAGTGTGGCTGAGTGTGCGACCCGCATTTCGAGTGGTCAACGTGGCACCGCGCTCGCCATGATCGGCCCACGATTCCCGTGTCGAAGGAGCGCCTCTCGTGACAGGACCGTTTCCGCATCGCCCCGACGTCGACCTCGACGCCTGCAATCACGCACGCCGCCAGTTCGTCGGCGCCCTTGCCGGCGTCGCGGCGTCCTCGCTGGTGTTGCCGGCATTCGCGGCCGCGCCGGATGCAACAGGCCTGGCCGCGCACACCCACGATTGGCAGTGGCTGGTCGGAACCTGGGACGTGTGGCACCGGCGCCTGAAGGAGCGGCTGGCGGGAAACGACGACTGGGAGGAGTTCCCCGGCAAGAGCGTGTTCTGGCAGACCCTGGGCGGGCTGGGCAATGTCGACGACAACATCGTCGACATTCCGTCGGGCACGTACCGCGGCCTGAGCATCCGTGCGTTCGACCCAAGCACGGGCAAATGGGCGATCTGGTGGCTGGACAGCCGCGCCGCGACCCGTATCGATCCACCCGTGTTCGGCGCGTTCAAGGACGACAGCGGCACGTTCATCGGACACGACACCTTCAAGGGCCGTCCGATCGTCATGCGCTTTCGCTGGAGCGACGTTCACGGCGCGCGACCGTGGTGGGAACAGGCGTTCTCGCCCGACGACGGCGCCAGCTGGGAGGTGAACTGGCGCAACTACTTCACACGCACGTCGTCGCAGTCGAAACCGCTGCCGAAGCTTGCCGATGCGCCGAAGGACTGGGACTTCCTCGCCGGAAACTGGAAGGTGCGCCATCGTCGCCTGCGCGAACGCCTGGTCGGCAGCGATCAGTGGGACACGTTCGGCGGCACGCTGGTCAACTGGCCCGTGCTCGGTGGCAAGGGCAACGTGAGCGACAACGTGATGGAATTTCCCGGCGGCACGGTGCGCGGTGTCGGCATCCGTGCGTTCGATGACGCGAGCGCGCAATGGTCGAGCTGGTGGCTCGACGGTCGCGAACCGGCGGCCATCGGTGCACCGCTGCGCGGCCGCTTCGTCGATGGCGTCGGCACGTTCGTTGGCGATGAGGCCGTCGGCGGACGCGCGGTGAAGTCGCGCGTGCAGTGGTCGCAGATCACGCCACGTTCGGCGCGCTGGGAGCAATCCAGTTCCGCCGACGGCGGCGCAACGTGGGAGAGCAACTGGGTCAGCGAGTTCACGCGCGTGTGAGTCCACGCCAGGCCGCGCGAGTGTGTCCGCCACGCGGACGCCTGCGCCCGGGCGATGCGGACGGCTGGGCGCCGGGATTCGCGGCCAGGCGGGAGGATGCCTCCACGGCATGGGGCCAAGGGCCAATTCCCCGGTGGATCGACGGCTCCTAACGTTCGGGTCAGAGGTCACCTGTCCGTGGGGTGGTTGGCATGTCCAACCCGCATGACGACAACGGCCAATGCCCGACCGATGTCGACACCGCCTTTCCCGGAATCGCGCTGGAAGACGCGCGCATCGGGCAGCCTTGCATCGTCCGCAACCTCCGCCCGCATGGCACGCATGCGCCGCGCGCCCAGCGCTGCGGCGCGATGAGGTCCGGGAAGGAACATGGCCGTCTCTGATGCGCCCATGCAGCGAGCCGGGCCGCAGCGCGGAGACATCGTCGCCGGGCTGACCGCCGCTGCGGTCGTCATTCCCAAGGCAATGGCCTACGCGACCATCGCGGGGCTTCCGATCGAAGTCGGCCTGTATACGGCCTTCGTTCCGATGCTGGTGTATGCGCTGTTGGGCACGTCGCGTCCGTTGTCGGTCAGCACGACCACGACCATCGCCATCCTCACCGGCGCGGAATTGACGGCCGTGGTGCCCACCGCCGATGCCGGCCAGCTGATCGTGGCCACCGCCACGCTCACGCTCATGGTCGGCGCCATCCTCATCGTCGCGTCGCTGCTGCGACTGGGGTTCGTGGCCAACTTCATCTCGTTGCCGGTGCTGGTGGGCTTCAAGGCCGGCATCGGCGTGGTGATCATCGTCGATCAGTTGCCGAAGCTGCTGGGCCTGCATTTCGAGAAGGGATCGTTCGTCCAGAACATCGGCGAGATCCTGCGCGGGCTGGGCCACATTTCGTGGCCGACGCTGGCGGTGGGGGCGGGCACCATCGTGGCGCTGACGCTGATCGAGCGCCTGCGTCCGCGTTGGCCCGCACCGTTGATCGCGGTGGCCGCCGCGATCGCCGGCGCGGGGCTGTTGGGTTGGCAAAGTCACGGCATCGATCTGGTGGGAACGGTACCCAGCGGCTTTCCACACCTGACGCTGCCCGACCTCACGCTGGCGCAGCAGTTGTGGCCCGGCGCGTGCGGCATCGCGCTGATGAGTTTCACCGAGACCATCGCGGTGGGGCGCGCATTCCAGGCCAGCCACGAACCCTTGCCCCGCGCGAACCGCGAACTGCTCGCCACCGGCGCCGGCAATCTGGCCGGTGCGTTCTTCGGTGCGATGCCGTCCGGCGGCGGCATGTCGCAGACCGCGGTGAACCGCCGCGCTGGTGCGCGGACGCAGATGGCGCAGGTCGTCACCGCGGCCGCGACCGTGGCCACGATGCTGCTGCTCGCACCGCTGATCGGCCTGATGCCGCATGCCACGCTGGCCGCGCTGGTCATCGTCTACTCGATCGGCCTGATCCATCCGGCGGATTTCCGCGACATCCTGCGCGTGCGCCGCACTGAATTCATCTGGGCCGTCGCCGCATTCGCCGGTGTCATGCTGCTGGGCACGTTGAAGGGCATCCTCGTGGCGATCGTGGTCTCGCTGGTCGCACTGGCGCACCAGGCCGCCGACCCGCCCGTGCGAGTGCTGGGCCGCAAGCGCGGCACCCACGTGTACCGCGGCCTCACGCCGGAGCATCCGGACGACGAGACCTTCCCGGGCCTGTTGCTGCTGCGCGTGGAAGGCCGTCTGTTCTTCATGAATGCCGAGCGCGTGGCGGAGAAGGTGCGGCCACTCATCACGGAGCATCGCCCCGACTACGTGGTGTTCGATCTGTCGGGGTTGTTCGACCTGGAGTACTCGGCGCTCAGTGCGCTCGTCGATGCCGAGCGGCGGTACCGCGCCGCCGGCGTGCAGCTGGTGCTCGTCGAGTTGAATCAGGACGTCCTGGCGATGGTCCGCCGCTCCCCGCTCGGTGACGCGCTGGGCGAGCAGTGGATGTTCCAGAACCTGGAGATTGCGGTCGATCGCCTGCAGGCGGACGCCGCTGGAGACGCACGACACGTGGAGCCACCGACATGAAGCAGAGCAAGGCAAGCACCGCAACAATCGCCAGGCCGCGCCCGCCGACCAAGGCCGCCGCGAATAAGGCCAGCGCGAAGAAGGCCAGCGCGAAGAAGCCCAGTGCAAAGAAGGACGCGCCGGGCGCCGAAGAACGCACGCGCATGAAGCGCAGCGATTACGAAGATGAGTTGGAGAAGCTGCACGTGGAGCTGGTGAAGCTGCAGCAGTGGGTGACTGCCAAGGGCCTGAAGGTGTGCGTCGTCTTCGAAGGGCGCGATACCGCGGGCAAGGGCGGCACCATCAAGGCCATCACCGAGCGCGTGAGCGCGCGCGTGTTCCGCGTCGTCGCGCTGCCGGCACCGACGGAGCGCGAGCGCTCCCAGATGTACATCCAGCGCTACGTCCGCTACCTGCCGGCCGCGGGCGAGGTCGTGATCTTCGATCGCAGCTGGTACAACCGCGCCGGCGTGGAGCGGGTGATGGGCTTCGCAGATGAAGCAACGGTGCACACCTTCCTGCAGATCGCGCCGCTGATGGAGAAGGCCATCGTCAAGTCGGGCGTGATCCTGCTCAAGTACTGGCTGGAAGTGAGCGAGGAGGAGCAGGGCCGGCGCCTGAAGGAACGCGCCAACGATGGGCGCAAGATCTGGAAGCTCACGCCGATGGACCTCAAGTCCTACAGCCGGTGGTACGACTATTCGCGTGCGCGCGATGACATGTTCGCCGCCACGGACACCCCGCACGCGCCCTGGTATGTCGCGCGCACCGACGACAAGCGCCGTGGGCGACTCAACATCATCCAGCACCTGCTGGACCACGTTCCCTACGAAGCGATTCCACGCAAGAAGGTGAAGTTTCCCAAACGCCAGAAGCGCGGCGGCTATACGCCGCTGGACCATCCGTACAAGTTCGTCGACGAGCGCTATTGATCAATCCGTGTCGGGGAACGTATGGGCGTGCTGGTAGCGCACCAGATGCACCAGCGCCGTGCACGCGTCGCCGACCACCAGCGGTGCCGGTACGGACAGCATCAGATTCAGCGGCAGGCCGAACTCTTCGATGTTCCATCCGTGCACGTCGAGCACCCCGTCCGGGCCGATCGCCTGCGGGTGCCGCTCGCGGATGCGCTCGGCGAAGCTGCCGTGTTCGGGGATGTAGCCGAACACCGGCTTTCCCTTGGCCACCGCGTAGCCGACCTCGAAACAGGTGCCGCTGTCCGGCTCGGGGCCGCGGAAGAAATCCAGGTTGGCCAGTACGGCATCGGCGCGTTCGATCAGGCCAATGTTGGCGTCGTAGATCCAGGCGGCCCGTTCGCCCGGATCGGTGATGTGCGCCGGCACGTCCTGGTCGAGCGGGAACAGGCCCTCGATGTCGAACTGCGCGCACAGGGCCTTGAGCTCCAGTCCACGCGCGTGCGCGTCGGGGCGGAACACGTCCGGGCCGGCAAGGTAGAGCGAGCGGATCATGCGGACATCCAGTGTGGGGCACGCCATTGTCGGCGGGTTGTACCGGCGTTGCACGTCCGACGATGCGACCGGCGGTGGCGATCCGGGGTGCATCGCAGGCGCGTCGGCGGGCCCGGCGGGCAGGACTTCTGGGACGGGTCCGGGCACCGGCCGCGGCTATAGTGGCGGGCACCATCCCAGCCAGGGGCGTTGCCGTGATCAGGTCCAGCCTTCCGCTCGTCGCTCTGTTAGCCGCCGCCACCACCGCATCGGCCGGTGCGCTTCACGGGATACATCCGGAGGACATCAACCGCAAAGGCGATGCCTGCACCGATTTCTTCGACTACGCCAACGGCGCGTGGCGCCAGCAGAACCCGATTCCCAACTACATGGATCGCTGGAGCCGGCGCTGGCAATCCGGTGAGGTCAACAAGGAGCACGTGCGCGACATCCTGACGGAGCTGTCGGCGAAGACCGACTGGCCCAAGGGCAGCGCGGGCCAGCTGGCCGGCGATTTCTACGCCGCGTGCATGGACGAATCGCAGGTCAACGCGCTGGGCAGCAAGCCGGTGCAGCCGTGGCTGTCGCAGATCGACGCGATCGGCGACAAGGCCGGGTTGCAGGGCATGATCGGAAAACTGCACGACGTCGGGGTGGCCGTGCCGTTCCAGGTCTTCGCCGGCGAAGATGCGCACGACCCCTCCCAGACCATCGCGTACTTCTATGCCGGCGGCCTGGGCATGCCGGACCGCGACTACTACCTCAAGACGGAGCCGCGCTTCGTCGAGGCACGTGCCAAGTACCTCGAACACGTGGCGAAGATGTTCGAGCTGGCCGGTACACCGGCGGCACAGGCCAGGCAGAACGCCGACACCGTGTTCGCCTTCGAGAAGCGCCTGGCGCAGGCCTCGTTCGACAACGTCCAGCTGCGCGATCCCAAGCTGCAGGACAATCCCACCGCATTCGCCGACCTGTCCAAGCTGGCGCCGGGTTTCGACTGGGGACGCTATTTCGATGCGGCGCACATGCCGCGCAATGCGGTCATCGTGACGCAGCCCAAGTTCCTGCAGCAGGTGGACAAGGAACTGGCGACGACGCCGCTGCCGCAGTGGAAGACCTACCTGCAGTGGCACGTGCTCAATACCGCGGCGGATTCGCTCTCGCAGCCGTTCGTCGAGGAGAACTTCGCCTTCAACGGCAAGTACCTCAGCGGCACGACCGAGATCAAGCCGCGCTGGAAGCGTTGCGCGGAAGCCACCGACCAGCAGCTGGGCGAGGCGCTGGGCGCGAAGTACGTCGAGAAGTACTTCCCGCCGGAAGCCAAGGCGCGCATGCAGGAGATGGTGAAGAACATCCTGCTGGCAATGGACGACACCATCCACGAGCTGGACTGGATGGACGAGGCGACCAAGCAGAAGGCGCTGGAGAAGCGCGCGACCTTCTTCCCCAAGCTCGGCTACCCGGACAAGTTCAAGGACTACCAGGGCGTGGTGATCTCGCGCGATTCGTCGTGGGACAACGTCGTCGCGGCCTCGCGCTGGAATGTCGCCGATAACCGCAGCCAGGTCGGCAAGCCGACCGACCGCAGCCGTTGGGGCATGACGCCGCCCACCTCGAATGCGTACTACAACCCGCTGCAGAACGAGATCGTGTTCCCGGCGGGCATCCTGCAGCCGCCCGCGTTCGACGTGAACGCCACCGACGCCGTCAACTACGGCGCGATCGGCGTGGTCATCGGTCACGAGATCAGCCACGGCTTCGACGACCAGGGCGCGCAGTTCGATGCGCAGGGACGCCTGGCCAACTGGTGGACGCCGGAAGACAACAAGCAGTTCCAGGCGAAGGGGCAGTGTGTCGTGGACCAGTTCGAGGGCTACTTCATCGAGCCCAACGTCCACCACAACGGCAAGCTGGTGCTAGGCGAATCCATCGGCGACCTCGCCGGCGCGAAGATCGCCTACCGCGCGTACCTCAAGTCGCGCGAGGGCAAGGGACCGGAGCCGACGCTGGATGGCTTCACGCCCGAACAGCAGTTCTTCCTGGCCTGGGGCCAGTGGCGCGGTGACGAAACGCGCATGGAAACCCAGCGCACCATGATCCAGGGCGACCCGCATCCCATAGCCAAGTACCGCGTCAACGGGCCGCTGTCGAACCTGCCGGCGTTCCGCGCGGCGTTCAACTGCAAGGCGGACGCGCCAATGGTCCGACCGGAAGCCGACCGCTGCGAGGTGTGGTGAGGCGAGCTGGGTAGACGCCGATCGCATCGACCGTCGAAAGCCCGCCATCAGGCGGGCCTTCGCGTGTGGAGTTTCCATGAGGCTTTGGAAACGACCGTTCGCGTCAGGGGCGACCACCGGGATCGATGCTAATGTTCGCTTCCGACCGCATTCGGTCGTTTCGTCGGGCCGCTGGGGAGCGCGCCTGCGACGTTCAGATCTCAGGCCAGGGGAACCCAGTGACGCTTATCGCTCGTCGTTTTGTCATCGTGCTGTGCATGACCGTCCTCAGCGTGGGCTGCACCATCGCCCAGCCCGAACCGGGTGACGTCGCCGTCTACCAGGACCGCCCGTATCTCTTCGGCCACGAAGGCATCCGCCCCGACGTCCTGACGGAAGGTCGTGACGTGACATGGGCGTCCACCACGATCATCTACGTCACCACCGCGCCGCAAACGCTGCACGTGCCGTTCCAGGACCTCTCGTCGATGGACAACATCCTGCTCGACTTCGACACCAGCGTGCAGTTGCGCGTGGTCGATGCGGCCGACACCCTGAAGCGCTTCGGTCCCCGCTGGTGGGAGAACAACGTGGTCTCGCCCTACAACTCGATCGTCCGCAAGGCGGTCAAGTCCGAGAAGATGGCGCAGATGATGTCCGACCCCGTGGCCGCCGAGAAGGTCGATCAGGAAGTGACCGAACAGCTGCGCGCGCTGGTCAAGGCATCCGGCATTCGCGTGGAAGTCATGGCGGTCAACCTGGGCAAGGCCAAGCCGAACGACAACGTGCTGGCACAGATGAACAATACGGCCGCCGAGCAGCAGCGCAACCTGACGCTGGTCGCCGCGACCATCGCCGAGCAGCAGCGCAAGCTGGAGCAGGAAGCCAAGGCCGAAGCCGACAACGCCTACCGCAACCGGATGGGCCTGTCGCCCGAGCAGTATCTTGCGCGCCAGTTGGCCGAGATCCAGGCCGACGCATGCAGGAAGGCGGCCGCGTGCTATCTCGTGCCGCAGGGCACGAACGTCGTCGCCAGGTAGGTTTCAGACGTCAGACCCAAGGGGGCTTGCTTTGAAGCGTTCACTGTCCGTTCTTATCGCGTTCGCAGTGCTGGCATCTCCGCTCGCGCAGGGTGCAAAGCTCAAGGTCAAGACAGACCAGGTCGTGGCGCTGACGCGCTTCCTGGAGGAAAAGCCGCTGGATGAGCGCGCACCTGGAGTTCGTGCGCTTCTCCTGGATTGGGAGGACAAGAGCGAGGATGTCGTGGATTACGTATGTTCCGGCGTGCTCGCCCCAATCCCGGCGGACCATGTTCCCAATTCTTCGGAGTTGCTGGCTCAGTTCATCTTCGGGAGCGCAGCGCACCAGGTTGCCAACCCGGGCGACAAGGGGAAGGTCGTGCCCACTCAACTTGCGGGCATGCGCAGCATGCTCAAGGCGTATGGCGCGTTCCTTGCGGCAGATTCGACAGCGCGTATCCCAAGGTTGGATGAGCTGTCCCGGATGGACAGCGCAGGGACTCTGCCGGAGTACCTCGCGCCCATCGCCGTGAAGGAGTGTGGGCAGGGCTCGTCACCCTGAGGCGCTGGCGGATGTCCGCTTCTGGTCGTTAGCGGTCATGGGGTCAAGGCGGTCGTCGGTCCGGTTTCATTCGTGCCTGTGGGCAAGGAGGCTCGGTTGAAGAAGGTGCTCGCATGTCTGGGCGTGCTCGCCATCTGGCTGCTCGGCTTCCAGGCGATGACGATGGGAGTGTTCAAACCGTCCCCGGGCTGGGCCGTCTTTTCGGTGCTTCCGGCAGCGTTCGCGGCGTGGTACCTGGCAAAGGTGGCAGCGCGGCAATCCCGCGCGGCATCACGGCGACCAGCCTCTCGCAATGCCGACCGGGCGCCGATCTTTCTCTGCGTGCTGATGTTCATTGGGCCGTACCTGTTCGCGAACTGGTTCGTGGGCATGAACCTGGCGCTGGTCACGGGGGAAATGCACCAGCGTCGTGCGATCGTGCACCGATGGGACCCCAACGCACGAGCCTCCCGAAGAGGAGGGCGTTGCGTTCGTGTGGGCGCCATGATCGAGCACCCAAGGAAGATCCCCGTGAACCTGTGTCTCCACACTCGGTATGGCTTTGTGCTCGGCAGCGGGTCGCTCGTCTACCTCCAGACGTACGAGTCGATCATTGGCGATGTGATCGTGCCGAAGATCTATTTCGCACCGATCTTCGATGGTGATCCGGACCGGTAGCAAGCGCGGGTTCCCACTACCCCCCGATCACGTGCACCGTGGGCTGTCCGTCGACCTGGTCGAACCGGATTCGATACACCAGCGTCACCGCCTGCGGGATGCTCTTGCCGCCGTCGCAGCTGGCGTGCGCCCGCTCCTTGTCCTGCACGTTGCGGAAGACACAGCGCAGTGCGGGGTCGAACTTCCAGGTCCTCGCCGCCATTTCCGATGCCGCCAGGAACTCGGGTTCCGCATCCGGGACACAGAACTCCGAGGCCGGCGCCTTGGCAACCGCGATCACGGCGCCCTTCTCGTCGATGCCCACTCTCAGGCACACCGTGCGCGGGGGTAGGTGTTGGCCGAGCAGGTTCTGCGGATAGGTCGGATGGACATTCTTCCGGTCGTCCAGCGGCAACAGGAACGACTCGTTCTCCGCCATCACCAGGCGATTGCCCTGGGCGGCGGTGTCCGCCGCGCGTGCCGGCGTCGGCGTCGCGGCCGTCGTGGTTTGCGCGTGCGCCCATGCGGCATGGCCGCAGAGCACGAATGCGGCACAGCCCAGAGTGATCCGCTTGCTCATCGCTTCTCTCCCATTCGATCGCCTGGCGTGGTTGCACCACCGGCGTGCCCTGCCTGCAAGCAGCCGCTACCCGCCGTATTCAGCCCAACGCAACGGGACGTTCCAATCCGGCCAACCGGGTCCGGTAGCCGGCAAGCGAAGCGTACCTTTGGGGGCTACGGTGGGACGTGAGCGTCGGGCGGCGGCAGGGTGATGTTCGTTTTGGGGGCGAGAGCGGGCATTGTGGCGGTGGAGTCGCAGCGGCCGGTGCTAATGTCCGCTTTCGACCCGAAACGGACGTTCCGGGCATGCCGACAGGGGACGAGATGGACCGCCACGCTCAGCGCAG
The DNA here is from genome assembly GCF_030053425.1 of Lysobacter stagni. Lineage (NCBI taxonomy): Bacteria > Pseudomonadati > Pseudomonadota > Gammaproteobacteria > Lysobacterales > Lysobacteraceae > Lysobacter > Lysobacter stagni. The sequence continues at coordinate 2,009,791 of NZ_JASGBI010000001.1, forward strand.
CACGGAAAATGCGGCCGCCTTCGATTGGGCGCACGACGACGTGTTCGGGCGCATCGCCTCTCGTTACGACCTGCTGTGCGATCTGTTCAGTCTGGGTATTCACCGACTCTGGAAGCGGCGCGTAGCACGGCGCATCGCTGAGGAGCGCTGGACCCGGCTGCTCGACGGCGCGACCGGTACCGGAGACATCATCCTGCGTCTTGTGGCGCACGAATCCACAGCGGATCGCCAGATCGTAGCGTCCGACGTGAGCGCGGGGATGCTGGGAATCGCGCAGCGCCGGCTGGGTTCCAACGCCGACCGGGTCAGGCTCGAATGCCTCGATGCGGAGCGCATGCCTTCGGTGGCAGATGGAAGCGTGGACGCGTACTCCATTTCCCTGGCACTGAAGATCTGCAATCGCACGCAGGTGCTCAACGAGGCGTTCCGCGTTCTCGCGCCGGGTGGCCGGCTGATCGTGCTCGAAGCGTCCAATATTCCCTGGAAGCCCCTGCAGGCAACGTACCTTGCCTACATGTCGGCGTGCATGCCGTTGCTGGGATGGATCGCCACGGGAGGTGATGCGTCCGCCTACCGATATCTGTTGCACGGCATACGTGAGTTCCCTACCGCAGAGGGTCTTGCAGAAGAGCTGAGTGCGCACGGCTTCGTGGACGTAGCATTCGAACGGCAGTCGCTCGGAATCGTCGCGATACACACTGCGCGCAAACCGCGGACGGCGTAGGTGGCCGACATGGCCGGGAAGACGGCGGCGAGAAGCCATAGCGCCCCGCGCCTGCTCCCGGCCTTGGCGGACATCGGGGTCACGTGTGGATACGCGTCAGGCGTATCCGCGGGGCGCCGCGCCCGTCACGATGCAGTGGCTTAAACTAGGGCAGTCCATGCAGCAGGCAGCTCGAAATCAATGATCGCCAACGACGTGCTGCGCAGCATCCGCTACATGCTCGATCTCAGCGACCAGCGCGTCGTGGAAATCACCCAGTTGGCCGATCCGGCGTTCGCGCTCGACAAGGCCGACGTGCAGGCGTTCCTGCGCCGGGAAGACGACCCCGAGTACGCCGATTGCAGCGATGCCGTGCTCGCGCGTTTCCTCGACGGGTTGGTGGTGTACTGCCGTGGCCGCGACGAGCGCCTGCCGGCGCGGCCGCCAGAGAAGCGCGTCACCAACAACGTGGTGCTGAAGAAGCTGCGGGTGGCATTCGAGCTGAAGGATATCGACATGCACGCGGTGTTCGAATCCGCGGGATGGCCAGTGTCCAAGCCGGAGCTGACGGCGCTGTTCCGACAGCCGGGCCATGCCAATTACCGCCCGTGCGGGGACCAGCTGCTGCGCAACTTCCTGAAGGGCCTGACGATGCGCGTGCGCGGCGACTGACGCAGCGTCGCGCTAGAACCGCTCACCCACCGGCAGATAGCGCCATTGCCCGGCCGGCATCTTCGCCAGCGACACCTTGCCAATTCGCAGGCGGCGCATCGCCACAACCTGCAGGCCCACCTGCGCACACATGTCCTGGATCTGGCCGGGCTGCACGTCCTTCAGCGCGAAGCGCAGGCGGATCTCGTTCTGCCAGCTGACCTTGCACGGCGCCAGCTCGCGCCCCTTGTAGCGCAAGCCGTGGTTGAGGCGACGCAGACCATAGGGCGCGATCTCGCCGGACACCTCGACGACGAACTCCTGCTCGATCTGCGCGGCGTCCTCGGTGAGTCGGCGCCATACGCGACCATCCTGGGTCAGCACCATCAGGCCGCTGGCCTGCGCGTCCAGCGGCACCAATGGGGTCAGTCGGACGAAATGGCGTTGCAGCAGGCGAACGCCGCTTGCGTCACCTTCCCAGCGAGTGGCGGGCGCGACCAGCGCGGCTGCCGGCTGGAGCCCGGCGATCGCATCGAAGCCGGCGGGCTTGTGGAGCAACACCGTGGCGGGCTCCGGCGCATCCAGCACGGCCGCCGGGTCCAGCTCGACGCGCTCGTTCGTCACCGAATGCTGCGGCGCCTCGACGACCTGGCCGTCCACCCGCACCCAGCCGTTCTCGATGTAGCACTCGGCATCGGCGCGCGAACACCCGGCCAGCTCGGCCACGCGTTTGGAAAGTCGGATGGGATCGGTCATGAGAAGGCTCGATGGGGGCGGTACTTTGGCACACGTTGCCACGGTGCAGCCGAATGCGCCGTGCAAAAAGGGGGTTGGATTCATTTGTCCAGCGGGAAGACACCGATCCTGGCGACCCGCTTCTGCCCGATAGGGGACATTGAGGCGGTCGGAGCGGTCAGAGCGGTGCTAATGTCCGCTTCCGGACGCAAAGTGGACATCCATCATCGGGGCTGTTCGGGCAGACGCAGGGGAAAGCATGACACCAGTCCGAAAGATGACCGTTGCCATCGTTGTTGCACTCTGCGTGGCAAGCGTTGTGTTCCACGTGTACTTGGCGAACTCGGACGTTTTCGCCGCTGCCGAAAGGGCGGTTCGAGCGCAGGATCGCTCACGTAACCACACGATCCGTCTTTGTGCCCTATGCCGGACCCACGTGTCGTGCGGCGCAGGCAAATGCACTTACAACTTCAGCCTGGTGATCGACGGCAAACGTCGCTTGCCAGTGCAGGTCAGGACGGATGGGGCCAACGGCAGGCAGGCCTACACGGTCGACCTAGGCCGCGGGACCGGCGAGGTCCACTAGCGGGCCGATAGTGGACCTAGGATTCCGGTCAGGCGGCAACTGGATGCTAATGTCCGCTTCCGACCCAAAGCGGGCATTTTGTGCAGCAGGGGAACAGGATGAACAAGCTGCTTGAAGGGATAGGCTGGCTGGTTCTGGGCGTCGGGATTCTCGTAGTCGTGTTCTGCGTCCTCGCCATCCTGAGCGCGTTGTTCGGGTCTGGCGCCGGCGCGATGCCGGACGCGCGTGGAATGGTGCAGGGAACCTCAGTCGCGGCGTTGTTCTTTGTCGGGATGCCCTTCAGCGTAGTTGGCGGCATTCTGATACACCGCGCCAAGCGAGCAGCCAACAGTTCGTGATGTTTACCTCTGGCCGATAGCGGACATTCCGAACGGCACGGGGAAAACTGCGTCGCACATCCATTGCGGACACGGTAACGGGGGAGTGGATCCATGATGATTATTGTTGCGGTATCGGCGATTGCCCTTTCGCTCGGCATTTGGGCAATCGTTGGGGAGCTGAGACACGTGCGCGCAGAACTGAGCCGGATTGCCCGGAACCTCGACCAAGGGCGCAGGGACGGCCAATGACCGCTTCTGGCCGATAGCGGACATTGGGTAGGGCGGACGGTGGGGGCTGATGCTAATGTCCGCTTTCGACCCAAAGCGGTCGCTCGTCGAACGTTTGAAGCGCCAGCCTCCGCCCAATCGTTCGATCGTTCGATCGTTCATGGTGCCTATGGAACCCAATCAGATCGTTCATTCGCGCGGTTCGATTCTGGCGCTTCATCCAGTGCTTGAGTGCCGCGAGGTAGGTGATGTTGTCATCGTCATTTATGACTATATGTGTTTCCGGCAAGGCGAACCCGCCAGAAATCTCTACGCATACTCGGCGCAAACGGGCGAAGTACTTTGGCGTGCCGAGGATGGTGGCGCCTGCTCCACCGACGCCTACGTCAACGTAGTAAGTGAATCGCCGCTAGTTGTTGGCAACTTCGCAGGGTTCGATTGCCAGTTGGACATCAAGACGGGCCTGGTCGTTGGGAAGGCGTTCTCGCGATGAGTGCGCGATGTCCGCTTCTGGCCGAAAACGGACATTGGGGAAGGGAACGGGGCGACCAGTTCGCTGGGATGTGGCTTCAGACGTATAACCGGACCCACGGGTCCGTCTATTAGGTAGTTTGCGCCCATGACCAGAGTTCTCGCCATCCTGACCGCTTTAACCTTGGTTGGCTGCAACAGTTCGGAGTTCCCAGCAGCGAAAGGGGCTTCTTGCCAAGCGCCTTTTGCGGATCTCGCAAACTCTGGCGCCAGCACAGAGGACCAGCAGGTACTCCGCGAGGCCTCAGAGGACTTCTGTGCCGTCGTCTCAGGCAAGGAGCCGCGTCACGCCAAGTTCGATGACACGGCCGCCCTGCCTTCCGATGGAGGCACACTGTTTTACGTTGGCCGCAAGTACAGGCTGACTGTACTCAACAGCCTTTCCAGTTTTGGATCTCTCAATGGCACCGCCCATGGCCCGATCCTTACATTTGATGAGTCCTTTGCACCAGGCAACACCAACGTAATCTCCAACATCCGCGTTTATCCACTTCCACGCAGCCAGGAAGGGCGCTAACAATTCATCCAAGCCGAAGCCGCTTCGTGGCTCGGCTTGGTTCGTCGGCAGAACTCGGGAATGGATCATCTTGATTGACATGGATCGTAGGCATGCGCGCTAGCTACTCCTTGCTTGCGCTGGCATACCGCCAATGGCACTACCGCACAACGCTGGCGCGGTTCGAGCAGCCCGGTGGGCCCGCAGCGGCGTTCACGGCGCTTCAATGGCTCAACATCTTCAGCATTACGATGCTCGTCCCGCCAAACGTCATTCCAGTCTGGCTCTTTGTCAGCGCACTTTTCGGGATCGGCGCTCTGGTGTACGTGCATGTCAGTAACATCTATCGCGCTAACCCCATGCCATCGCGTTACGCAGCGCTCACAGACCCTGTGCCACGTGGACGCGAGTTCCCACTGGTCTACGCTTACCTTTTTTGCACGTTGGTGCTGTTTGTGGGCTGTCTATCCTGGGCTCTGCATCGGGCCTCCTTACAGCACTAAGCCACGCCTTTGGGGCGCGCGACGCTGCATCAGCCAGAGCGAGTGTCCGCTCCTGGCCGATAGCGGCATTTGGGGCAGGGCGGAAGGCGGGAGCTGGTGCTAATGTCCGCTTTCGACCCAAAGCGGACATTCGAAGCGCGTGCCGATAAGCTCGAAAGAACTCAGGAGTGTCCGGCCATGGCAGCACTGCCGATTTCGGAAGAGCAAACACGAAAGGCCCTAGAGCTTCTCTCGCGTCTCCAGCCGCCGCCCCTCGCGCTCTATTGGGAATATCAAGACGCGGCCACATCAGCATTGTTTGTTGTGAGCGTTCCAGACCAATCGGAAGCTGCCGTCGTTGAGACCTACTTTGGGCAGGTTGTTCCCCATTTGCGGAACCTCATCCCGGAATCAGGAGAGACGCCGGCTTGGATGGTCATTTTCCAAGACTCCACCGGCCACCTCATTACGTCGTGCAGCTCGGTTGAGGTGATGTAGATGTCCGCTTCTGGCCGATAGCGGGCATTCGGATGGGAACGGCGACCAGAAGTGCTAATGCCCGCTTTCGACCCGGAGCGGATTTAGTTCGTTCCGGGCGGAGTGCAGGCCGAGACGGCATACGCCTCCACGCAGCGCGTGAATCGGGTTCAGGGGATAGGGGAAGCGATCCAAATGGATGCGCACGACGACAGCATGCCCAACGGCCTTCTTCAGCGGCTGTGCTTCCTGCACAGGAGCGTGTCGACTCTGATGGATGACCCCCTGGGCGAGCAGGAGTCGACCGCGAACTACTATCTGACAGTGCACTGCCTGATGCTCCTGCTCTTCCTGTTTGGCATCGTCGACAAGCATCTCTTCGACCTGAGGGGTTTCCTGCATGACGTCTGGCCAGTGAAGTCCCAGAACTTCAGGAACCCATTGTCGCTGGGGCCGATCCTTTCGATGGGGCTTGGCGTTCCGATCTTCCTGTTCTGGAGGAAGCTGGGTAAGACCGGTGGTAGCACGCGGCACAAAGGTCGGCCCCAGCGCGGCTATATGTCGGCAACGTTCTTCAGCGCTTTGGGCGTGAACTCCCTGCTCCTTTTTGTCGCCGCGAAGCTGGGGCTCCCGGAAGTGAGCCTCGTGCTGGGCGCGCTCAACTTCGCCTGGTGGGCGCGCTGGAGCACTGGTGTATATCGAAGACAGGTGCTCTGCGCTGCGGCTGGGCGGTGCTAATGTCCGCTTTCGACCAGGCGGTCGTTGTGCCGAGGATGGGGACCCGGCGCGGTGTCCGACCCCATTCCTTCAAGGCGAGGTCTAACAGGATGGCCCAGCGGTTTGCACCTGGTGACATCTTTGGAGTACCGCTCCCTGACGGTTCAATGGGCGTCGGCCAGGTGCTGAGCCTGGAGCCTGACGCACTCAATTCTGTAGGGTGCGTCTTCCTGTCGGCGATCGTCGGTCCTCTGGGACTATCGGGTGAACCAAGGCCTATAGCTGCGCTGCTGATCACTCCCGATCTGCTGATGAGCGGCGTATGGCCAGTCAAGGCAAGCGCGCCTGTTCTTCTGCCGCGCGAGGAGTGGCCATACGAGCCGTATCGCGCATCGCACTGGGTCGGAGTCAAGGTCACCGGGTCCGGAATCGTCCGCGCGCTTTTGGCGGCTTACCATCGCCTCACGCCATGGGATGACTGGCAGGATCCCAACTACCTCGACTCACTGTTGCTCGCGGGCGTCAGAAGGCCGGATGGGGTGTTGTTGAGCCGGTCTGCCTAATGTCCGCTATCTGGCCGATAGCGGAAATTCCATGAGGGGCAGGGCGTCGCGCGTTCTGGCAAAGTGCGCGTGGGGACCAGGAGGAACTCGTCGTCGTATGTCCATTGCTTCCGCGCTGCCCTTCCGCCGGCCGTGGCGCGACTACCAGGCGCGCGTATTGAAAGCGCTCGACGGGCATCTGGTGGACCGTCGTCTCCACATTGTCGCGGCGCCCGGATCGGAAAGACCGTACTTGGGCTGGAGGTGTTTCGACGCCTCGGTCGTCCGGCGCTGGTCCTGTCGCCCACGCGCACCATCCGCGACCAATGGGTGGAACGCTTGCGCGACTTCCTGCGGGAAGACGCGGTCGCAAGCCGGATGGGCCGGTGGATGTAGGGAGTCGGTCTGATGGCCTGGGAAGAGAAGTACGGTGGGATCTGGTGCCTCGCCCTTCGCGATGGCGAACGTGTGCTATCGGAGCGCTTCTTGCCGGAGCACGATCTGATCACCCTCGTCGTAAATAGGGCGGACGGCAATCTGTGCGCCTCCGTTCTGAGCAGGGGGCACGACCCTCAATGGCGATTGCCCTTCTGGAGCGAAGCGGATATCCCGGTCCTCGTCGCCACGCTGGCTGATGCTGAGCGCTACTTTGAAGCCTGGCTCGGGGAACATCGCCCAACGTCCGTGCCTGGCCGATAGAGGACGCAAGACAGGCCGTCGAAGTCGACGCGGATTCGGTGCGCGGGCATCAGGCCCGTACAGACCGAAATCATCGGATCGTCTGAAAGAAGAACGGCGGGGCAAGCCCCGCCGTTGCACTGGTTCAATCCGATGACGTTACTGCCTGGTCGGAATGTTGACCTTGTTGATGCCGTGGATGACACCGTTGCTGGAGCTGATGTCGGCCGACGTGACTTCCGCGCCGTCGATGCTGACCTTGTCGTTGGTCAAGGTGATCGGAGCGGGCTGACCGTTGACCGTCCTGGCGGCGTCCCACTTTCCGATGTCCGCCACGGTCTTGCGACCGCTGACAAGGTGGTAGTTCAGCAGCGACACGAGTTCTTCCTTGTTCTCGGGCTTGAACAGGGCTTCCAGCTTGCCGTCAGGAAGCTTTTCGAACGCCGCATCGGTGGGTGCAAACACGGTGAACGGACCCACGCCGCGCAGGGTGTCGCTCATGCCTGCACGTTCGATGGCCTTGCCGAAGGTCTTGAACGACCCGTCAGCGGCAGCCGTGTCGACGAGGTTCTTGGTGTTGGTGCTGGTATTGGTCATGGTGCTCATGAAGATGATTGCCTTTGTATGCGATCCGAAGTGCACGGAATCGAGGATGGCCGAAGCCAGGCTCCTGCCGACGGCAGGGGCTATAGGACTCAGTGCGGGTAAGGGATTGGACGTGCTGCGCGGCTGAGTGGCCGTTACGACATTGCGTCGTAGTGCCGGTGGAGAGTGCGCTATCGGTTGTTACTTAGTTGTGATCTGACGTTCGTGATTCGCGCTTGCGTTCATGAAGCGACGTGTGCCGCCTTCCGGATGAAAATCGCGAGTCGCGCCGATCGATTCATTCAGAAGCGCGGTGCGACAGCATCGAACGTGCTAGATTGAACTCGAACCGCGAACGCGTGCGCATTGAGTCTGACGGACCGTTTGCAACGTATCGGTTCTCGCGCGATGAGGTCGCCCCATGCTTCCCGTCAAGCATCACAGGATCGTGCGACATGCGTCGGCTCGGTCCCAAATCGTTCCCCTGCAAGCATCCGGACGCCTGGCTGCCAGCGCGGCCATTGAGGCTGCGGAGAATGAGGGTTGGCCGGCAAGAATTCCGCCGGCACGCGCACCAAGGCACGCTGCATCCGTTCCTGCGCGTGGCGACACGAAGGTCACTCCCCGGATCGGATCCTCATGAACCCGTTCACCGCAATCGCCGGTACGTTGTTCGCTGCCGCGATCGCGGTGGAAACCGCGGTGTGGCTGGCGTTCCTGAATCGACTCAGGGTGCGGCATCCACAGCAATGGCTGCATGCCGAGCAACCCATCATCTGGCAGGACAGGACCGTGATGAGTGCGCGCAGCACCATGCTCTATCTGCATCATCGCGAGTATGCGGACAGCCTGGATAGAGACGGCATCCGCTACTGCGATCGCTATCGGGCCGTGATGTTGCTCGCGTACTGGTTTACGGCAGCAACTGGCTCGGCTGCGCTCATGACGTTGGCGTTCTATGGATGGTGAAGGCGTCAGCGGACAGTTGGGGCGTGCCTTGACGACGGGCCTCAAACTCCCAGCGGCGCATCGATGCAGTCGATCTCGTCCTTGATCTGTCCGATGATCAGCGCGTACGCACCCGCTGCGCCCGCTGGCGTCGCTGCGATGTCGGGGAAGAAGAGCCTTCCTTCAAGCGAGAAGGTGCGCTCACAGTAGATTGCCGCGCTTGCGAACCAGGGCCCGTCCTGCAGGACGCGGGAAAGCTCGACCAGGATTTCACGCCCCCGGTAGGAGCACACTGCGCTGCTCCATACCACGCCATCCCCTGGCGGCACGCCATCGTTGTAGTCGCCACGGTGATATCGGGTGCGCAGGCGCTTGCTGTCGAACGCACGACGGCCGGCCTCGATCAGCTGATTCTCCCACCAGTGGTGGAGATCCTCCGGAACTTCGTGCGGCGAGGGCATGCTTTCGCATGCAGCCCTCCATGCCCGCCACAACGCGGTGTGGTCCAATGCGTCGTTGGCGGCTCGCGCCATCGTTTCGTCGATGGTCCCGACCAGTCCCTGCAGTTCGCTGCGTGTCTTCATGAGGCGCGGTTGCCGATGCAGGCCAGGTGCTCCGCCTTGCATTTGCTGCGGCCTGGCTCTCCCCTCGCCATGCGAACGCCCGGCTATCCGGCCAGCAGCCCGGCGAGACATTGCTTGTGACTTTGCCAGCCCGAGCAATCGCCGAAGAAGTAGTCTGCCCAGCTTTCCTTCAACTCCAGCGGTCCGTTCTCCTGGAGTGCGTGGCCCAGCATCGCGGTCACCGCGGGCGGGACACGGGAGGTGGATACACTGAGAACCAGCTCTGCCGGCTCCAGTAGTTGCGGGGCCATCATGCAGTCGTCCAGCAACAGGTACCCTGTTGCCGTGCGGTAGATGAGGAGATTCATCGAATCGACCTTCGTGCAGAAGTGCACGAGGCTCCAGGAACGAGTCGCCCTTTTTCCGCAGCGACTGGTGCAGGCACACACTAGACCATGCCCGTGACAGTGATGTATTCACCCGTTCAATTGAGTTGAAGCACCGTTGGTGCAAGCGAAACCGGATCACACGATCAGCAAAAGCCAGCTCAACCAGGAGTCAGGCAGACATGGACATCACCTATCTAGCGATCTGGATTTGCCTTCCCCTGATCGCGGCCTACATGGCGCATCGAAAGCAGCGGTCCTGGATGGGAGCCTTGTTCCTGACCGCAATTGCGCCGCCGCTGGGACTTCTCGCGGTGTTGCTCACAGGTCCAAAGCCGGACGGCGGCAAGGGCGCCAGCCTGAAGGCAAGGCTGCTGTTCGGCCTCCTTCCCTTCTGGATCGCCCTCACGCTCATGCTTGCAGGCGGCGTGACCAGCAAGTCCGCCGAGTACTGGAACGTCGCTCCCTGGCTCTTCTTGATCGCGATACCGGCCAGCATCGTGACCCTGCTGCTGACGGAGCTCTTCGTGCTGATCCGGCGATCCGGCCAGGAACCCTGAGCTACTGGATCAGGCACTGGCCAATGTCCGCTCGTGGTCGATAGCGGACATCCGCGCGGGGGCTGACGTCCGCTTTCGACCGGGTTCCGCGCAACTCCTCAACGCGCTGCGTTCATCCCGGGTGCCTGGGCTCTTCACCAGCCCGACACGGGCCCGGGTCGAGCATCCGCAACGTAACGTCCAGGGGGCTGGCGTGAGGGCCGTCCAAGGGCGGTTGCGCGGCTGGACAGGACTCCCTTCCACGCTGGAGAAACCGCCGTGATCCCAACGCGTTTGCATGCTTCCATCGGACTGCTGTCGCTGGCGCTCGCCGTCCCGACGACGGTACACGCGGGCGACGGCTGGGACTGGTCCGTTGCTCCCTACCTGTGGGCACCGTCGGTTGGAGCGGACCTGCGCGAGGACCAGCCGCCTGCCGAGGACCAGGAGTCCTTCGTCGACTGGATGGACAAGATCGAGTTCGCCTTCCTGGGCCACGTCGAAGGGCAGGGCGACCGCTTCGGCATGTTCGGCGATGTGGTGTACCTCGCGCTCGGCGACAGCCAGGAGTATCCACGCGTGCGTACCGATGGCGACCTCGATGCGGGCATCGTCGAACTGGCAGCGGTACTTCCGTTGGGTGAGGAACGCTTCGAGGGACTGGACCTGTTCGCGGGCCTTCGCTACTTCGATGTGAGCACCAAGGCCCGCTTCGACCCCGTGAACGATCTGCTGCCGACGGTTTCGCGCGATCGCGACGAAAGTTTTTCCGACTTCCTGTTCGGCGCGCGCTACACGACGAAGTTCTCCGAACGCTGGGGCCTCACCCTTCGCGGCGATGGCTCGACAGGCGACACCGATGGCAGCTGGAGCGCGAGCGCGAACGTGCAATACCACGTGGGCCCCGGCTTCCTGGCATTTGGTTACCGTTACCTGGAAGTGGACCTGCCGATGCGTGATTCCTCGCTGGACCTCAAGCTGTACGGTCCGCTGGTGGGGTACGCCTTCACGTTCTAGGGCGACCCGATCCCGATCAGGAAATCCATTCTCCACTTCTCCCTCGAAGAAGGGGGCGGCCATCGTGGCGCCCGGCTCCGGCCTCATACTGCGCAGCATCTTCAGCGAGCGTCCGGAGCCTACATGCGTCGTCGCGACTTTCTCAGTGCAGCGGTAGCTGCCACCGGTGCCTTCATGCTGCCCGGCGGGTCGGCCCTGGCCGCCCCCACCGGTGTGGCCGGCCTGACCTCGTTGACCGTCGGCGCAAAACCCATCCCGGCCGAGGAGCGATTGGCGCGGATCGCCAAGCTGCAACGGTTGATGGTCGATCGGAAGATCGATGCCCTGATCCTGGAGTCGGGCTCGAGTCTGGATTACTTCACCGGCATCCAGTGGCATCGCTCGGAGCGGACGACGGCCGCCGTGATTCCGGCCCGCGGCGATGTCGTCGTCGTGACGCCGGCGTTCGAAGAACCCTCCGTTCGCGAGACGCTGGCCGTGAGCGGCGACGTGCGCCCATGGAACGAACATGAAAGCCCGTTCGAGCGCCTCGTTGGCGTATTGCGCGATCGCGGTGTGAGTTCCGGCGCGATCGCCTTCGAACCCACCACGCGTGTGTTCATCGTCGACGGCGTGCGCGAGGCAGGTGCGGGGGGCTATCGCGTGGTATCCGGCGATGCGCTGGTGAAGGCCGTCCGGCTGATCAAGTCCCCGGCCGAACTCGCGCTGATGCAAGCGGCCAACAACGTCACGCTGGCAGCGCTGCGCCATGTCCATGGCAACGTCCGACAGGGCATGCGGCCCGACGAGATCGCTGCCATGACAAACGCCGCCACCGTGGCCCTGGGCGGCGAGCCGGGATTCGCGCTCGTGCTGCTCAACGAGGCCAGCGCCTATCCGCACGGTTCAAAGCAGCCGCAGATCGTGCGCGAAGGTTCGGTCATCCTGATGGACGTGGGCTGCACCGTGCATGGCTATCAGTCGGACATCTCACGCACGTGGGTGATGGGCCAGCCAACGGCGAAACAACGAAAAGTGTGGGAGACCGTCAAGCGCGGACAGGAGCTCGCATTGGCGACCGCAAAACCGGGCACGCCGGTGGGTGCGATAGACGACGCCGTGCGCGCCTACTACGAAAAGGAAGGCTGGGGCCCCGGCTATCGCTTGCCCGGCCTGTCCCACCGCACCGGCCACGGCATCGGGCTGGACGGTCACGAGCCGCCTTACCTCGTGCATGGCGACACCACACCGCTTGCACCGGGCATGTGCTTTTCCGACGAGCCGGGCCTCTACATCCCCGGAGAATTCGGAATCCGGATGGAAGACTGCTGGTACATGACCGAGACGGGACCGAAGCTTTTCACCGAGCTGGCCCGATCGATCGAGGCGCCGATCTGACGGCTTCCGGAAGCTGGTGCTAATGTCCGCTTTCGGACTCGAATGGCGGTCGTCAACACAGTTGTTTGTCCCATCCTTCTCGCAGGGGGCGAGGAAACATGCGCTGCTTCAATCGTCATGGCGCCGACGCGGTCGGTGCCTGCAAGCAATGTGGCAAGGGACTTTGTCCGTTGTGCCTGACCGATCTGGGGCACGGGCTTGCATGCAAGGACCTGCACGAAGATGACGTGCAAGGCATCAACAGTTTGGTTATGCGAAACCGGCAGCTCACCAGCGTCGCGCCTAAAGCATGGTTCGTGGTGCCGACATTCACCGCGTTCCTTGGCGCCGTCTTCCTCGGCTCCAGTCTCTTCACCCACGGAAGGGGGGGTGTGTTCTCCGCCCTCATGGGCGCTGGGTTCCTGACTTATGCGGCCGTGCTCTTCGTGGTGAACTACCGCGCGTTCAAGGGCGTGAAATCGCAGTTGGTGTAATTGGCTGTCCCAAGGAATTTGACCAATGTCCGCTTCTGGCCGATAGCGGACATTGGGGTAGGGCGGACGGCGGAGCTGGTGCTAATGTCCGCTTTCGACCCAAAGCGGACATTGGACATGGAACGTTTTTTGCTCGCCGTGCTGATGCTGACCCTTTCGGCGGCAGCAAGGGCAGATGATCGCTGTCCGGTCGAAGTGCGCGTCCACGCTACAACCCATGGGACAGGTATCGGCATAAATGGATCGAGCTGCAAAGCCAGCCTCGAGGAGTTCTGGCGCGTCGTGGAGGGCCGCCTTCCGCGTCCGTTACCTCGGGATCTGACGTGGTTGTCCTTGATGATGCCTGCCGGTGCCGACCAGGTCGCCGCCATGTCGCGCGCGTGGGGCCGTGGCTGCAATTCCCCCGGGTGGCTCGGGGCGTCCTTCCTGGCAGCTTACAAACAAGAGCCGGCCGCCAGGGTCCTGGCGCCCTCATTGGCCAAACTGACGCCCGTCCCTGACAGTGTGGACAACTTCTACGTAGTCAAACGCTCGAAGGGGAGCATCAGCAATTCGGCGTGCGATGGCGACTTGATGGAACCCGTCATCTATTACAGCCTTTCGCCTGCCCGCTGAACGTCCGCTTCTGGCCGTTAGCGGACATTAGGCGGGGCAGCAGCGGGGACTGGCGCAAATGTCGGCTTTCGCCCCGACCCGAAGAGGACCTCTGCCGGCCCCTCGCACCACCTGACCGTGCTAATTTCCGCCTTGCCAAGTCGCCAAGGGGACGCAGGATGCGCAGGTTGATTGGATCCGCACTGGGTATCGCCGTAGCGATTGCATCCGTCCAAGCGTCGGCTACCGGCACTGATCCCCTGACCGAAGTGGCGCAGGCTGTTGTGCAGACGCAGACCATGTCGGCACGCTGCCAAAAGTCGTTGCCGGGCCTGAAGCCACAGTTGCAGGACGCTCGCACCACTTGGACGTCGATGCTCAGCGCCGACCAACTGCAGGCTGCCGAAGCATACGAGCAAAGCAAGGACGGGAAGAGGTTCGCAAAAGCGCTTGAAAACGGACTTTCCAGAGGATTCAACGAGAGTGTGATGGCGGCCGCCGAAACCTGCATCGGCCTGCTCAAGTTTTACCGAGTTTCCTATCCAACACCTGTTGGCACTTCGATACCCGCAGACAAGGTGAAATGGCACCTGGACAACTTCGCACCCCTCGTCCTTTCTGCGCTCAAATGCGCTCGCCTGGATGGCATCGACGTTGCAGCAGCGTCTGATGGGGTGGAAGTCTGGACTTACCGTGGGTGCGGCCGTTCCGAGACGCTGGATGTTGCGCCGCCCTCAGATCAAAGATGGCCGATGGACGGTGCGATAGCCGACCGATTGTTCGCGACGATGGTCCGCTGAACCCTTCATCATTTGCACGCAGCGATCAGCCAGGGCCGTTGAATAGAAGCGGTTGAGGACGGCCGCTTTCGGCCGATAGCGGACATCGGGGCAGGGCGGAGACCGGATCGGATGCTAATGTCCGCTTTCGGCCCATAGCGGACACAGGGAAGGCATTCCGCATGTCCCGTAACGTTGCCTTGCTCATAACTGCAACAATCTGGCCAGCCACGTTGGCGATCTTCGGCGCGCAAGCGCTGCGTGGCGTCGGTCCGATATCTGGCAACGTTTTTGTCTGGTGTGCGCTTATCGGGTTTGCAGTTGGGGTCGCAGTGTATGGGCATGGCTGGAAGGGCATGCATCTGGTTGCGGGTCTGTCCGTCCCTAACGTGCAGGATCACGAACGTCCCCTCAGCCGCCGGCGGATCGCAGGCCTCGTCTCCTCCGGCGCCGGCGTTGGCGCTCTGGCTGTTCCGCTGGTCACGTGGATGGTTGGGAACGCCACTGGCATCGGTGTCGCGTCCCAGTTCGCGGCGGTGACCGTCGTGGTCGCTTCCTGCATCTGTTGCCTACTCCTGATCTCCACCGGCTTGCGTGCCTGGGCCCGGTACACCAGCAGGAGATGACCGAGGGTGACGTCCGCTTATGGCCGATAGCGGTCATTGGGGTAGGGCGGACGATGGGAGCTGGTGCTAATGTCCGCTTTCGACCCAAAGCGGTCATTCAAATCAGGGACGACCTTCATGAACCGAATGACGTGCAGCTCTCCACTGCGACAGACAAGCGACAGGAAGCAAGTGCATGCCAAGTGGCTGACGTGGCTGACCTGTGCGGCACTTCTCGCGCACTTGCCCGCGCAATGTGCGGAGGCGTCGGACGAGAATCTCGTACTCGACGTCCGCTTCTCATGCGCAGAATCTGGTTTTCCGCAGTTGCGGATTTCACTGCGAAACCAGGGTAATCAAGACCTGATCATGCACGTTGACCAACTTCCGCAAAGTACGAGTAGTGGTGTGATGGAGCTTGGATTCAATCGAGTGAATGAGGACTCCAGGCCGCTGTTCGAAACGCTCAAAGGAACGGTCGAGCGCGGCTTTGTAGTGCTGCCTGCTGGCGGGGTGGTTGCAGGCTCTGTCCCTTTGGATAACGAAGATTTCCAGCAATCAGTTGCTGCTGAGCCCACTTTCGTCGCCTGGAACTACACGCCCACCGGCATCAATCCCCATGCGGTTAGTGGGCGGACGGGTGGGATTTACTTGTCTTCCCACCTCCTAAGCCGTTGCCAAGATCAGACCGGGCGGCAAGCGTCCGCTCCTGGCCGATAGCGGACATTCGGGCGCGGCGGGCAGTCAAACGAATCCGCGCAAGAGGCGAGATGGTGGGGGGCGACGCTGCTTGTAAGGATGGCAAGACGTTCTGTGTCGCGAACCCAGAGCAGCAGAGCGACAGTACTGACACCACTGTTACGTACATGACGGTCTATGACTTCCGTGTCCCGCTGCACAGGCAGTAGAACGTCCGCTTCTGGACGACAGCGGACAGTGGCGGGCTGAGGTCCCGCTACTGGCAAGCAGGTCTAATGCACCAGACGAGTTGCGTGCGCAGGCCCTAGCTTCGACGAAGCCCCTTCAACTGCCGGTGCCGACACCGTGGCAATCCATCCGCTGATGGCATCGAGGAAGCCCGGTACGTATTCCGGGCGAAGCTGTGCGTACTCCGCGCGCGCTCCGGACTTTGCAGCCCAGAACTGGTGATTCGCGCCATCGAATACGGTGATCTTGAGCTGCTTGTTGCCGCCTTCTCGCAGGGCCGTTTCGATCCTGTCCACATTGCGTGCCGGGGGAACCATCGTGTCCAGCTCCCCGAAAAGCGCAAGCACGGGCACGTGTATACGGCGTAGCGCCGGAGCCGGATCGAACTCCACCGTGTAGCACAGCGGGTGCAGTCGGGTCAGGCGACAGGCCGGGGCGATGGCATCCATGACACCAAGCCAGCGGTCGACGACCCTGACGCGCTTCTCCACCTCAACAAGCGGATGGCCACTGCGCAGCAGTTCGTTGCGCTCGTCCGTCAGCACCTGCTCACGGACGGTCTCGCCTGGCCCCGCCATGAGCACGACGAAGGCCACGTCTGGCGAGTTGGCTGCGGCCAATTCGGCGACCCACCCGCCTTGACTGTGACCCAGAATGCCAACGTGTCCGGCATCGATCTCCGGCCGCGCACGGAGCCATTGCAATGCGTTCAGCACGTCCCGGGCGCGATCCTCGATGCGTTCGTGCTTCCAGTTGCCGGCCGATCCGCCAACACCGCGTCGATCGAGGAGAAGCACTGCGGTGCCGGAACGGGCCAGGTGCTCCGCGATAACGCCGTAGGCCGGAAAGCCCCTGATGTGCCCATACCGATCATTCGGGCCCGAGCCTGAAACCATGACGACGGCCGGCGAGCGCGTGGCCTTCGAAGGCAACACAAGCGTGCCCGCCAGGACCGCCCTTCCTTCACCGATCTGGACATCCAGCGACTGTGGGGTGAGCGTGGATGCCACTGTGACCGCGGCCGTGCCTCCTGCATCGGACTGCGCCAGCGCGGACGCCGAGAAGCCACAGACGGTGGACACTGCAACGACGACGATGATCCTGCGTGCTTTCAGAGTGGGGCGATCAAACGCCGCTGACACAAATGTGGCCTGCCGCGTAGGACGATGCAGCATCAACTCGGTTGCCCGCATGACGGGCGCCAGGATCAGCGACAGCAGCATGGTTCTTCCTTGTGATTATGGGCGGAAGGCCAGGTGCCGACGGCGCCTGGGAGAAGGCGCGGCGACGTTAGCGTCGAGTCGAGGGGAAGTTCCAGAGGGTAGCGACGAAACGAACTGCCGGCCGACGAAACCGGGTTGGGAGAGTGTGAAGTCGTGGAACGAGTGGCCGGGTGCGGACGTCGCAGCGGATGTGAGAGGTCCGAGGTTCGTTGCAGATGGCGGGGGCATAGGACAGCCAAGCGCCGGAACGAATGCTCGTCGGTGCTGCCGTGCTTATGGCAATGACTCCCTGACCACACTCAGGCCCAGAAGTGGCTTCGTGGCTTAGGTCAAAACGGTGCGTTTGGCGATGTCCGTCTTAGCGATAGCGGACATTGGGGTAGGGCCGCGGCGCGAGCTGGTGCTAATGTCCGCTTTCGACCCATAGCGGACAAACGGACTGCCGCCATGAAATGCCGGGCCGTGGGGCCAATCTTCGTGTTCTGCATTGCGGTTGCGGTTGCGGGTTGCGAAACGGACGTCGCGCAGAGTCGGTATGCAACGCTGGCAGATGCCCGGGTGGATCATCTCTTTGAGCGTGGCTGGCTTCCCGACCTGCTCCCGCCAACGGCCACCGACATACACACCGTCAACAATCTGGACGTCGACACCTCGACAGGGAGCTTCCGTTTTCCGCGATCCGAAGGTCCGCAGCTGTTCGGGAGACTCGCTCGCGGCGTGCCCGAAGCGCCTTTTTCAGACTGGTCGATCAGGGTCGCCAGCTACGAGATGCGAGGCTTCAGCTTGTGGAGTTACGAGGAGGGCGATTCGCAATGGGCGTTCTTCTGCCTCGCGGAGGTGGGCGTCTGCGAGTACACGTCCTGGACGAGATAGCCACGCATCGACGTGTCGTTAAGAGACCGCTTCTGACAGATAGCGGACATTCGGGCAGACAAGGCTACGGCCCGCGATGCTGATGTGCCATGGAACCAATGCGCGAAAGCCATGCGAACGATCAGGGAATGAAGGAGTGAGTGTGAAACGAGCCATGAGGACTGGTTTGCTCCTGCTTGCCTCGACGATGGCGGGTTGCGGCGCATCGGAGCGGGCAGGGGATTCCCAGAGTGCGGTCGGGTGGTGCGCGAAGGACAGCGCCAACTGCACGACCATCGTGTTTCGCGGGGGCGTGGCTGACCCTTCCCTGGCTGCCGCTCATCCGCCGACGCTCAGGATTCCAGACGCCTACATTGCGGAAGAATTTCGCGATCGGATAAGTGGCGCGGAATCCGTCGTGCTTCCCTCGGTGGTCCTCACCGTGCCGGCGTCTGCCTGTGGCCTGGACGCCGGGCTGTTGGATACGAAGGGCGTGGCGGTCGGGTTGACCGAGGTTTCAACCGACTGGTCCCGGATGATGATGGAAGGCAGACGCCGGGCGGCGGATGACTACCCCGCGCAATTTCCGATACTGACCGACCCTCGATCGAAGCTGCGATACCAGCAGTTGGAGTCATATCCGAACTGGCATGTGCGGCGTCGCTATCTCAACGAAGCTCCGCAGTCGGTGGGCTTCGTCTCGATGGAGTGCACGCATCCTGCCGCGGGCCGCAAACCCGATGGCATCGTTGGCAGGTGCTGGTTGCACACGAGCCCGGTCGAAGGGTTGATGACGATGACGGTGTTCAAGGAAGCCCGCCTCGAAGACTGGGGCGAAGTACGCCGTTGCGTCGACGACCTCGTCCTGAGGTTCGTCGACGATGCGCGAACGTCGCCTTCTGGCCGTTAGCGTGACACGCAGGGAACCGACCCGGGCGATCGCGGTTCGGCTCAGTTCTTCGCCTTGGCGAACGGCAGGCCCTTGAGCACGTCGGCCTGGTACTGGGCACACCCGTCCTGCGCGGTGGCGCAGACCAGGGCGACCTTCACCACGGGTTCGTCGTTCTCCACGACCGGCCGGTAACGCGCGGCGAGGTTTCCGTTCCGGTACCAGAACTCGGGTGCGGCCGCATTCCCTGTGGCGACAAACAAGCCGCGCTCGTACATCGGCAAGCCAGGCAGGTACAGCGGTGCGCCGATGCGACCCTGCAGGAAGGCCCCGGATATCAGCGAGTGGGCTTCGGCGAAGGAGGGCAACGCCTCGGACGCGGACTCCAACTCATAGCGTGGACGAGCGTGCGTCGCCGGCCAGCCAAGCTGCTCCGGCGAGGACATGGCACCCACTTCGGAAGGCGGGAAGAAGTCGACCGGCGCCTCGTAGCGTCCGTCCACCAACTTCCAGTCCGGTTGGGGCTTGCCGAGCGTCCAGGTCCTGGCGGTCGCAAGGGATGCCTCGTCCAGTGCCCGGTTTCCGGTCTTCTTCGCCATCCTGACATCGGTGACGCGGCCACAGGCATCGAATGCAATGCTGACGACGCCGTGTCCGCCCCGGCCTGCCTTCGCCTGCGCCATGGGATATCTGGGTGGGCGGAGTTGCCGCGCGGGACACTCCTGCGTGTCGGCGGCAGGCGCCTGGGTCTGCGGCTGCGCGTGCACTGGTATCGCTGATTGCGCGGCGGCCAGGCAGGCAACGCCTGCGCCGATCAGAAGAACTTTCTTCAACGTCGCTCTCCCCGACGAAGTGAACGGCCATCGTGGTGACGACGGCATCTTTCGGCTGCGCCCCGTGCAGCCTCGCGACCGAGTTTGCCGGCCGGGCGTCGACCGTTCAAGACGCGCAAGGCGAGCACGAGGGGCAGCGACCACCACCCGGCATCCTTGCCGGATGGTAAAGCCGCCTCTCTTTGATGCGTTACGCCAGTGCGGGCAGGACGAACGCGAACATCGCGCCAACCACCGTGCAGACCGTCGCCGCCCACCACAGCACGGCGCTGGCCGTCCGAAGGCGCGCGCAGGCGCGGGCCAATGCCGCATCGGCCGGGCAGGGAAGGCGCCTCGCCCGCCACAGCAGCACTCCGGATATCGCGAGCATCGCCGACGCGATACCGAACACGCCTGCCTTGTGCTCGGACAGCCAGACCAGCTGTGGCACCGCGGTGACCAATCCCGCCAGTGCCGCGCCCGCACCCAGCGCGACCATCACCGCAGGCAGGACGCAGCACACCAGCGTCCCGCTGCTGGCCAGCAGCGTCAGCAACGCGACGCCCAGATTGCGCCTGAGCGGGACCTGCGCAGGAAAATCAGTCATCGGTCTTGACCCGCTGGCGAATGGCATCGAGGGACTCGTCGGTGCGGCGTATCGCGACCACCGTGTAGCCGGCGTCCGTGATCGCCTTGCGCAAGGTGGCGTCGTCGATGTCGCTTCCGTCCTTGAGGTGCACGGCGACGATCCGGTGCTCCAGACTGACGAACACCGCCTCCGTCGCCGGGAATGCCTTGAGCGACTTCTCGATGCCCTGCGCACAGAACGCGCATACCAGTCCGTTCACATCCATCTCGATGGTCCGCGCGGACACGAGAGACGAAATGGAAAGCAGTGCAGTTGCGACCAGCAGCTTGAAGCGGTTGGATTGGAAGAGGTTCATGGAAGTGTGATCCGTCAGAAATTGAACATGGCCATGGCCTGGACCTTGCCGTCCGTCGTGGCACCGATCTCGACCCAGGTGCCGCCCTTGAAGAACCGGACGAGGAACGCGGTTTCGGTGCCGTCGAAGAGGTCGCCGGTGTAGCGTCGCCCCTGGACGACGAACCAGGTCGCCAGCGTGTTGTAGTCGTGCTTGTACGGCGCCCAGCCGAGCTGAAGCGTGTCGATGCGATGCGAGAAGTGATCGCTCTCCTGCAGGTCGGAGCGGAACGCGCCGTAGACGCGACGTGTTTCGTAGTCGGCCTGGAAGCCGATGTTGCGGGCCAGGTCGCTGCCTTCGAAGTCGTTGCCCGTTGCGCGGCCCAGGCCGCCCCAGACGAACACGTTCGCTTGGGCCGCCGGCATGTTCCAGCGCTTGGCGAGCAGGTTCCCGCGCAGGTAGGTGATGTGCCGCTGCTTGCGGCCGTCCTCGCTGTCGAGTTCAAGCCAGCCGCCGCCCGCCGAGTACCAATAGCGCGGCGCATAGAACACCTGTGCCTCGTTCATGGTGCCGGCGCCGTGTTCGACCATCACCGTCGTGCCCTTGGCGAACGCGATCGGTTTGGCCGCTGCCAATGCAGGCAGCAGCCCGAGCAGCACGAACGCTGCCCACTGTTTATGAGTGTCCACTCTGAGTCTCCGTGATCGCCGCACAGGGCGGCGCGAGGCGCGGATGCGCCCGGTCTTGCTACGGAATGGTCAGACGATGGGTGGCCTGAATGGCGTCTCGATCGCACCCGTCGGAACGGGTGGCTGACGCCACGCTTGGGCTGCGGTGACGTTGGGAACGCTGGCGATCAGTTGGGGCAACCCGGGCAGGCAGCCCGTTCCCAGGCACGCCGAGATGTCGCAGGTGCGAGAAGCGCAGCAATCGCAGGGCTGCTGACTTCCGGGTGATGGACGCATCTGGTCGCATGGGCCATCGGCGTGGCCGCTCGTGTCTGCGGCGGCTGCGGCCGCCTGCATGGCCTGCGTGACCGACCGTGCCGGCGCCGCCACCGCGGGGATGGCAATTAATGCCACCAGCAGCAGATGCATTGCAACGCGTTGGAGCCGGCGCCAGGTCATGCCCGTGAGTGTATTCCGCTTCTCCTGGATCAGGCCATCGGGACGACGGCCTGTTCAGGCGAGCGCGACGACGCACCACGCTATGCTTTGTGTTGGATAGGAGAACAGGTGTCCGGGATGAGCGACTGTTGCGGATGCGGAAGCACGATTGACGTGGCTGCGATGCAGGCCAGGCAACGTCGCACGCTGACGATCGTGCTCGTCATCAACCTGGCCACCTTCGTCATGATGGTCGGCGCGGCGTGGTACAGCCACTCGTCCTCGCTGCTGTCGGGAGGCCTGGACAACCTTGGCGACGCACTCACGTATGCCCTGAGCCTCGCAGTCATCGGATCGAGCATGCGTGCAAAGGCACGCGTGTCGCTCCTCAAGGGCGGTTTGATCCTGGCGGCGGCATGCGCCGTTGGTGTGCAGATCGTGTGGCGCATCGGAAACCCCACGCTTCCGCTGTTCGAGGGCATGGGGATCGCGGCGCTGTTGAACCTGGGCGCCAACCTGGTGTGCCTCAAGCTGCTTACGCCCTACCGCAGCGGCGATGTGAACCTTGCCTCGGCCTGGGAGTGCGCACGCAACGACATCTTCGAGGGATTCGCAGTGTTGGCTGCCGCGGTGCTCGTCGGACTGTTCGGTGCCGGCTGGCCGGACCTCCTGATCGCGGTCGTTCTGTTGATCCTGTTCCTGCGCTCGGCACTGCGCGTGTTCGGCGCGTCATTCCGGTCGTTGCGGGCGGCCCAGGGAGTGTCTGCTTCTGGCCGGTAGCGGTCGTTCCAGGGCAGTGCCGCTGCGGTGTTAATGTCCGCTTTCGACCCGGAGCGGGCATGCAAACGGGGGCTGCCAAGTGCTGAGAATGGCAGGCCCGAGGCCTGAAACCGTACGACCGGACACAACAAGTACTCATTCGCCACAGGGGGTGGCTTGATGCTCACGGCAACTCTGGTTTTCGCGTTGGCGCAGTCGGTCGGCGCCGCCGCCACGGAAGATCCCATCGCCTTTCAAGCCGCGGAATGCGGGGTTCAATACAAGATCCGCGAAGTGAATGCGCAAACGGACGAGGGGCGGAGCCTCAATGTGCGCAATCAGAAATTCATGATCGCGCTGATGATGGACAGGAACCTGCCGGTTGCCCGATTCGAGGAAATTGGCGGTGCCTACAAGACGCGCTTCATGGACACCGTCCAGAAGGATGACGCGCAGGCGGCCGAGTTTCTCAAGTCGGAAATCCTGCGGTGCGATCTGTTCGTCAAGGAGCAGGCGGGCGAACTCGTCAAGAAGGGTTACGGCAGCGGTGGGTGATGTCGATCGAGCCGATGCTGCTTCGCGGCTCGATGCTGTTTCAAGCCTTCCCGAGTGTCCGCTTCCGGCTCACTGGTGCCCGCATGCAAGACGGTGACATCGATTACTCCAGGTACACGATCGACGAGCTTGAGGAAGCCCTCGCTGGCATCAACCGGGACATGTACCCGAGGAACTATCACAACCTGCGTGCCGCGCATGAGCGCCTTGCCGCCAGCCGCGCGCCCGCTTCCCATCCCGATGCCTTTAGCGCGGTCCACGACGCTTCAGAGAAGCCTGGCGTGTGGGAAGGTCTTCGAAAGTCGCGCCCTGTCACGGCAGCCATCGGTGCCGTTTGCCTTTGGTGGGCATACGACATCGTTGCGCAGGCGGAAGAATGCCCCGCGGGCAGAAGGCTCATTGGCGAAATCGTCAATGTGCTCTGCGAACGTTTTGGCCGCGAAGTGGCCGCAAGCATTCCATTCGCGCTTGGGCTGGCTCTGATCCTTCGCGCGGCATACAGAAGGCGGCCGACTGCGGGCTAGCGATCCTTCCGGGCGCCTCTTGGTTGTTCGGACGTGCGTGGAAGCGAAACGGGGCGGACCGCGGTGCCGATGTCGGCTTCGACCCGTGGCGGGAATGGGCTGGAACATCCCGGCGGCGATTCCGGCCCCCTTCCGGCCGCCACTGAATCTGGAGGCACCGCGCCGCGGCAGGCGATAATGCGCGGATGACCCGCACGCTTGCCGACTGGCTCCAGACCATTGAACGCATCCACCCCAAGTCCATCGACATGGGGCTGGAGCGTATCCGCGAGGTGTCGCAGCGGCTGGGTCTGCGGCGTCCCGGAAAGGCCGTCATCACCGTGGGCGGCACCAACGGCAAGGGTTCGACGGTGGCGTTCATCGAGTCCATCGCGCGGGCCGCGGGCTGGAAGGTGGGCGCGTACACCTCGCCGCATCTGCTGGCGTACAACGAGCGCGTGCGCATCGATGGAGCGGACGCCAGCGACGCGGACCTCATCGCCGCGTTCGAAGCCATCGAGTCCGCGCGGGGACAGACGCTGCTGACCTATTTCGAATACGGCACGCTCGCGGCGCTGTGGTTGTTCGAGCGCGCGGATCTGGACCTGGCAATCCTCGAAGTCGGCCTGGGCGGACGCCTGGATGCGACCAACCTGGTCGATGCCGATGTCGCGGTGATCACCACCGTAGACCTGGACCACCAGGATTACCTGGGCGAGGACCGCGAGGCGATCGGCGCCGAGAAGGCCGGCATCGCACGCGCATGGAAGCCGCTGGTGCTGGGCGACGACGATCCGCCATCGAGCGTGCTGGGTCATGCATACCGCATCGGTGCGCCGACGTGGCGCATCGCCAACGATTTCTTCTTCGAGGCACTGCCGCAGAAGCTGGGCGCCAGTGGCACGCCCGTGCCGCCGACCTGGCGCTGGCGCGAGGTCGGCCGACGCATGGAGCTGCCGATGCCGAAGCTGGCCGCGCCGGTGCAGTTGCGCAACGCCGCGGTGGCCATTGCCGCGCTGCGTGCGCTCCCGAAGGCGCCCGGAAGGTTGTTGCGGGCGGCCATCGCGCAGGGCGTCGCCGATGCGGACGTGCGCGGACGCCTGCAGCGTTTCGATCGCAAGGGCGTGGAGGTCGTGGTCGACGTGGCCCACAACCCGCAGGCGGCGCGCGCGCTGGCCGCGTGGTTGCGCGCTGCGCCGTCGCAGGGGCGGTTGCACGCCGTCTATGCCGCGTTGTCCGACAAGGATGTCGCGGGTGTGGTGGACGCGCTCGCACCGTTGGTCGCGCATTGGCATCTGGCCGGGCTGGACGATGCGGGCCCTCGAGGCGGCCCCGTGGACACGCTGATGGAGCGCCTCAGCGGCACCGCGGCCGCCGGAGGCACGCGCCATGCGCAGGTCCTGGACGCGCTGCAGGCCGCATGCGAACAGGCGGTTCCGGGCGATCGCGTGCTGGTGCTGGGCTCGTTCCACACCGCCGCTGCGGCGCTGGACTGGCTCGCCCGCGACTGAACGCCGCCGGCAATGTGCCGGTGAGGACGGAAGGCAAGGGTATAATTCGCGCGCCCATCCGCCTGCGGTATGCGAGACCCGATGGAACCTGCCCTGAAACAGCGCGTCATCGGTGCGGTCGTATTGATCGCACTGGCAGTGATCTTCCTCCCGATGCTGATCAAGGGCCCCGCGCCGGAAAGCGGGGCGTCCAATGTCCCGCTGGAGCTGCCAAAGGCGCCCGAGGGGGATTTCGAAACACGTGAGCTGCCGCTGGTCAGCCCCGGCCAGACGCCGCAGGGCGGGGCCGTGGGCATGAACACGGCCGCGGAAGGCGACGCGCTTCCCACCGTCGACACCACGGCGGAAAGTCCCGCGCCGGCGACCGACGCGGCCTTCCCGGCCGCCACCGCCGGTGGCAATTTCGTGGTGAGCTTCGGCAGCTACGCCAGCGTCGCGGATGCCGACCGCGTGATCAGGGCGCTCGGCGCCGCACAGCTGCCCGCCTATCAGGAACCGGCCAGCGCCAGCGGTGGTCGATCCGTCCATCGCGTGCGCATCGGTCCGTTCGCGACGCAGGCCGAAGCCGAGGCCGCGCGACTGCAGTCCGGCAAGGTGCGCAGCGACGTGGGCGCCAAGGTGGTCGCGCTGGACGCCGAGGCCGCCGCGCCGACGGCAACCCCAGCCACCGCGACCGTTTCGCAGCCTGCAACGCCGGCGCCGGCCGTGTCGGCTGCCGTGCCGCTGTCCGAATCGCGCACCGCGACCACGACCGCCACACCGCTCCCGCCCGAACCCGCGAAGCCCGCGCCGAAGCCGGTCGCCCCGCCGCCCGCCGAGAAGCCGGCAGCCAAGCCGGTCGCCCCGGCGCCGACACAGGTCGCTGCACGGGCCGCGCCGGCGGCGGCAGGCGTCGGTTTCGCCGTCCAGCTGGGCGCCTTCGGCAGCGCCGCCGAGGCCGACAAGCTGCGCGACCGCGCGCGCTCGGCCGGCTTCAGCGCCTTCGTCGAACAGGTGCGCACCGACAAGGGCATGCTCAACCGTGTCCGCGTCGGGCCGGTGGCCAGTCGTGGCGAGGCCGACCAGCTCAAGGGCCAGGTCGCCGCGAAGCTGGGCGTCAGCGGCATTGTCCGACCCCATCCCTGACCCCATCTAGGCCGGGCAGACAATGGGCGCGATCGACTGGGTGCTGTTGGCGGTGGTCGCGGTATCGGCGCTGTTCGGGCTGATGCGCGGCTTCGTCGGCGTGCTGGCGTCGCTGGCGGCCTGGATCCTCGCCGGCTGGGCGGCCTTCCACTTCGGCGGCCCGCTGGCGCTGTTGATGTCCTCCGACGCCGAAACGGGTGCCGGTGAGCTGTTCGCCGGTTACGCCCTGTGCTTCATCGGCGTGCTGGTGGTGGTGGGACTGGTCGGCTGGGCGGTGCGCAAGCTGGTGCAGTCGGCCGGTCTGTCGGGACTGGACCGCACGCTGGGCCTGGCCCTGGGCCTGGCGCGTGGCGCACTGGTCGCCTGCGCGCTGGTGCTGCTGCTGGGCCTGACCTCGATGCCGCGCGAGCCGGAATGGCAGCGCTCGCAGGTCGTCCCGGTGTTCGTGCCGGGCGCGCAATTTTTGCGCGCATGGCTGCCCGACTGGGTGGCCGCGCACGTCGACCTGGACGGTCGCGAAGAATCCCTCCCGGCGCCGTCGCAGGCGCCGGCCACGGAATCGGCCTTGCCGACTCCGGTCAGCGAGGCCTGACGGCCTCGCACGCAATACACAACTTCACAGCAGGACTCATCACCATGTGCGGCATTCTCGGTATCGTCGGCCACAACGACGTCGCGGCGCAGCTCTACGACGGCCTGACGGTGCTGCAGCATCGCGGCCAGGACGCGGCCGGTATCGCCACCGCCAACGGCAGCAAGCTGCGCGTGCACAAGGGCAACGGCCTGGTGAGCGATGTCTTCGACGAGGACTCGATGCTTCTGCTGGAAGGCCGCGTCGGCATCGCCCATTGCCGCTACCCGACCGCGGGCAGCGAGGGCTACGACGAGGCGCAGCCGTTCTACGTGAATTCGCCCTTCGGCATCGCGCTGGCGCACAACGGCAACCTCATCAACACCGACGCGCTGCGTCGCGAGGTGTTCGAACAGGACCGTCGCAACGTCAATACCGAGTCGGACTCGGAAGTGCTGCTCAACGTGTTCGCGCACGAGCTGGACACGCAGAAGGCGCTGAACCCCGAGGCGGCGTTCCGCGCGATCGAGGGCGTGCACCGCCGTTGCGTGGGCGGTTTCGCCGTGGTGGCGACGGTGCTGGGTCTGGGCCTGGTGGCGTTCCGCGATCCCAACGGCATCCGTCCGCTGGTGCTGGGCAAGCGCACCTCGGGCGGCCAGGACGAGTATGCGGTGGCGTCGGAGTCCGTCGCACTGGATCTGCTCGGCTTCGAGCGCCTGCGTGACGTGCGACCGGGCGAAGGCATCGTGGTGACGCCGCGTGGTGAGCTGTTCACGCGCCAGTGCGCCGAACCGCGCGAGCACACGCCGTGCATCTTCGAGTACGTGTACTTCGCGCGTCCGGACTCGATGATGGACGAGGTCTCGGTGCACAAGGCGCGCATGCGCATGGGCCAGAAACTGGGCGAGAAGATCCTGCGCCTGCGTCCGGACCACGACATCGACACCGTCATCCCGATTCCCGACACGTCGCGCGACGCGGCGCTGGAAATCTCCAACGTGCTTGGCGTGAAGTACCGCGAGGGCTTCATCAAGAACCGCTACGTCGGCCGCACGTTCATCATGCCGGGGCAGGGCGAGCGCGCGAAATCGGTGCGCCGCAAGCTCAACCCGATCCCGCTGGAATTCCGCAACCGCGTCGTGCTGCTGGTGGACGACTCCATCGTGCGCGGCACCACGTCGAAGCAGATCGTGCAGATGGCGCGCGATGCCGGTGCCCGCAAGGTCTACCTGGCATCCGCGGCGCCGCCGGTGCGCTTTCCCAATGTGTACGGCATCGACATGCCCTCCGCCGAGGAGCTGGTCGCGCACGACCGCACGGACGACGAAGTCGAGAAGCTGCTCGGCGTGGACTGGCTGATCTACCAGGACCTTTCGGACCTGGAAGAAGCCGTGTCCGGGCCCAAGCACCGCATCGACCAGTTCGATTCGTCGTGCTTCAACGGTCAATACGTGACCGGAATCGAGCCGGGTTACTTCGAGCGCATCAAGCAGCTGCGATCGGACGAGGCGAAGAAGACGCGGAGGGCGTGACATGCGCGCGCTGCAGCTGGCGATGATCCCGGACGACGAGAACGGTCAGGTGCTCAAGCGCATGATCGAGGACGGCGACGACCTGGAACGGCCGCGCCCGATCGATTTCTACCACGTGTTCGCCGAAGAGTCCGATGCGCAGGATTTCGCCGCCGCCGCTTCCGCGCAGTCGGATCTGGTGGTGGAAGGGCCGGACTTCGACGATGACGACGGCATCTGGGAAGTCAGCGCAACGCGCGTGATGGCGGCCCGCCACGCGGCGATCACCGCGCTGGAGACCGAACTGGCGGAGCTGGCGACGCGATACCGCGGCTACCCCGATGGCTGGGGCTGCGATCCGGCCACCGACACGCACTGACGTGAGCGCTTCGCTGTTCGACGCTGCGCGCGCCTGCCTCGATGCGGCCACGCCCGAGGCGAAGGTCGCCGCCACGTTCGCCGCCGCCGAGGCCTTCGCACGCGGCGAGCTGACGATTCCGGACGACGCGCCGGAACCCGAACCCATCCGCATGCCCGGCCGCCCGGAGCGGCCACTGCTCGTGCATCCGCGCGACCTGCCGCGCCGCGGTTTCGGCAGCATCGAAGGCCGTGCGGCATTCATCCACGCCATCGCGCACATCGAGTTCAACGCGATCGACCTGGCGTGGGACGCGGTCTACCGCTTCCGCGGACTGCCGCGCGAGTTCTACGTGGATTGGGTGAATGTCGCCCACGACGAAGCGCGCCACTTCGCCATGCTGCGCGAACGCCTGCGCGAGCATGGCCACGACTACGGCGATTTCGACGCGCACAACGGCCTGTGGGAAATGGCCGAGAAGACCGCGCACGACGGCCTGGCGCGCATGGCGCTGGTGCCGCGCGTGCTGGAAGCGCGCGGCCTGGATGTGACGCCGGGAATGATCGTGAAGCTGCGCTCGCTGGGCGACGACGCGACGGCGGACATCCTGGAAATCATCCTGCGCGAGGAAGTGGCGCACGTCGCCGCGGGGTCGCGCTGGTTCCGCTGGTACTGCGAACGCGCCGGCGTCGATCCCGCACCGCGCTTCCGTGAGCTGCTCGCGCAGTACGCACGCGCCGTGCTGTACGGCCCGTTCAACCATGAGGCGCGCAGCGCGGCGGGTTTCGGGCCGGACGAACTGGACGCGTTGGAGAAGCTGGCGGGTTGACCGCGCGCGTTTGCCGGCTACAACGGCAACCCGCGCAGTTCGAACCCCTTGCGATCCACCCGCAATACCGAGCCCTGGTCGTACCAGTCGCCCAGCACGATGCGTTCGCGCGGGCGGCCGTCGACGGTGAGCTCGTGCACGGCCGGGCGGTGCGTGTGGCCGTGGATGATGCGGTCCAGGCCGTAGCGGCTGAACGTGCTTTCGACGGTGGCGGGCGAGACGTCGGTGATGGTGTCCATCGTGCCCTGCTGCTTCAGCCCGCTCTGGTGCGCCTTGCTGGCCGCGCGCGCCTGTTGCGCGAACGCCACGCGCGCCACCAGCGGCTGCGCGAGGAACTGCGCCTGCCACTGCGGGTTGCGCGTCTGTGCGCGGAACTGCTGATAGGCCACGTCGTCCGTGCACAGCAGGTCGCCATGCATGATCAGCGTCGGCTGGCCGTACAGCACCACGACGGCGGGGTCGGGCAGGATCGTCATGCCCGCACGCTGCGCGAAGACTTCGCCCAGCAGGAAGTCGCGATTGCCGCGGATGAAATGCACCGGTGTTCCGGAGGCCTGCAGCGCCTGCAGCTCGCGTGCGACGTAGGCGCCGGCATCGGAGGGGTCGTCATCGCCGACCCATGCCTCGAACAGATCACCCAGGATGTACAGCGCGTCGGCTCCACGGGCTTCCGAGCGCACGAACTGACCGAACAGCTCGGTGATCCGGGGGCGCTCGGCGTCGAGGTGGAGGTCGGAGATGAAAAGGGTCGTCATGCCGGGGATTCTAGGACGTGACGCCCATGACGACGCGGCCTAACGTCCGGGTTCGGTAAAATGACCGGTTTCCGCCGTCCCGAGCCTGCCATGAGCTGCCGAACCCGCTTCGCCCCCAGTCCCACCGGCTACCTGCATATCGGCGGCGCGCGCACCGCGCTGTACAGCTGGCTGGAAGCGCGCCGTCGTGGCGGGACGTTCGTCCTGCGCATCGAGGACACCGACCGCGAGCGCAGTACCCAGGGCGCCATCGACGCCATCCTGGATGCCATGGTCTGGCTGGGCCTGGACTACGACGAGGGCCCGATCTTCCAGACGCAGCGCCTGGACCGCTATCGCGAGGTCGCCGAGCAGATGGTCGCCGCGGGCACCGCGTACTACGCCTACGAGACCAAGGACGAGCTGGAAGCCATGCGCGAGAAGGCGATGGCCGCCGGCGACAAGCCGCGCTACAACGGCGCCTACCGCGACCGCAACGAACCCTTCCGCGACGATCCCAACCGGGTCATCCGGTTCAAGAATCCGGTCGACGGCACGGTGGTTTGGGAAGACAAGGTGAAGGGCCGCATCGAATTCGCCAACAGCGAACTGGACGACCTGGTCATCTTCCGCTCCGACGGTTACCCGACCTACAACTTCGCGGTCGTCGTGGATGACGTGGACATGGGCATGACCGATGTCGTGCGCGGCGACGACCACGTCAACAACACGCCACGGCAGATCAACATCTACCGCGCGCTGATCCAGATGGGCGTGGCCTCGGAGGTGCCGCACTTCGCGCACCTGCCGATGATCCTGGACCCGGAAGGCGCCAAGCTGTCCAAGCGCAGGGGTGCGGCCGACGTCATGCAGTACCGCGAGATGGGCTACCTGCCGCATGCGCTGCTGAACTACCTGGCGCGCCTGGGCTGGTCGCACGGGGACCAGGAGATCTTCTCCGTCGCGGAGATGAAGCAGTTGTTCGACCTGAAGGACGTCAATGCCAAGGCGTCGCGCATGGATCCGGCGAAGCTGGGCTGGCTCAACCAGCAGTACCTCAAGAGTGATGATCCGGCGGACGTCGCGCATCACCTGGAATGGCATCTGCGGGCGCAGGGTCTCGACCCGGCCAAGGGGCCGAAGGCGGCCGACATCGTGATCGCACTGCGCGACCGCGTGCAGACGTTGAAGGAAATGGCCGAGCGCGCCGCCGTGTGGTTCGGTCCGCTGACCCAGTACGACGAGGCGGCCGTGGCCAAGCACCTGAATGCCGCGGCCCGTGCGCCGCTGGCCGACGCGCGCGAGCGCCTGGCGGCCCTGCCGGAATGGAGCGCCGATTCGGTGTCCGCGGCGCTGCACGCCACCGCCGAGGCGCTGGGTATCGGCATGGGCAAGGTCGCACAGCCGATGCGCGTGGCCATCACCGGCACCCAGGTGAGCCCGGACATTTCGCACACGGTCTACCTGGCCGGGCAGGCCGAAGCGCTGGCGCGCATCGACGCCGCCCTTGCAAAACTGCCGGCGGATGCCTAAATCGGGACTACCCGATCACGGGAATCCGGACCTCATGAGCCACGGCCACGCCTGCACCGACCCCTCGCACCACGTCCACGACGGCGATGCCTTCGTGCACGAGGTCGAGCGTGCGTGCGAGCAGCGCGGCCTGCGGCTCACGCCGATCCGCGCGCATGCGCTGCGGCTGATCGCCGATGCCGGCCGGCCGGTGAAGGCGTACGAGCTGCTCGACCAGATGAAGGCCACGCACGACGCCGCCGCGCCGCCGACGGTCTACCGTGCGCTGGATTTCCTGCTCGAGAACGGCTTCATCCACAAGCTCGCCTCGATCAACGCGTTCGTCGGCTGCCATCATCCCGGCTCGGCGCAGCATGCGGTGCCGTTCCTCATCTGCGATCGCTGCCAGTCCGCGACAGAGCTGGAAGACGAACGCATCGTCGAAACGCTGGATCGCCGCGCGCGCGAGCTGGGCTTCACCCCGCAGGCGCAGACGCTGGAAGTGCATGGCGTCTGCGCCGCGTGCGCGGCCAGCGTGTCCGCCGCCTAGAGGTAGTCCACCGTCACCAGATACAGGCGTCCGGTTGCGATGCCTGCTTCCTGCGAACGCCTGGCGAAGTAATCGAGGATCTCCCCCCGTGGCGCCGCGATGGCGTTCAGTGCCTGCGTCGTGCTGCGACGCGGTGCATCGCCGGCGGATCCCTGGGCGTGGTCTCCGGCGTCATGGCTGGAGGTGGTGCCTTCGACGATTGCGCCGCGGAAGCTGATCGTTGCGGACTGGGCCGACGCTTGCGCGACGGCGAGGAACAGCGCGATTGCGCACAGCCAGCGGGGCGTCGCCATGACACGGCTTCCCGAGTCGGAAGCACAACCCCCCGGCCGCACGCGAACTTTTCCCTGCTTCGTCTGGGTGCCGTGCAGGCAGGGCGGTTCGCCCACTGCGCGCGTCGGGGCCGCAGGGTGACGGAAGGAAGCTGTCTTCATGTTCGCTTTCCACGGGACACGGCACATCGCCGCGGAATCATTCTGCGAAAAAGTCTCCTCGCTCCGGGTTAAGAACGAACGAGAAAAAATCGCATTTCAATGCGATTTTAGAATGTGCTAGAAGCGCGCTGGTTCACGCAAGGGGCATTCCGCGCAACCCGTGCCGTCCCGGCTTCAGCTCGAACAAGCGCCTGTGCAGGGCGATGTCCCGCAGGTCCTCAAGCCATCATCCCGACCTTCGCCGGGATGACAGCCAGTTTCCGAATGACCACGGGACTCGTCAGAAGAATGCCCGCACGCCGAACGCCACGCCGCGACCGGGCAGCGGTGCGACGTCCTTCAGGAACGAAGTGTGCACGCGCGCTTCCTCGTCGAGCAGGTTGCTGCCGTCGACGAACAGTTCCCACGCATTGCCCTTCGCGGTGTCGGCGTGCCACGCCACGTGGGCATCGACGAGCGTGTAGCCGGGCGTTTCGTTTTCGAACGCGGCGACATCGTCCTGGCGCGCGTAGCGCACCGCGCCCAGTGAGGCGCGCCACGCGCCCTGTTCCCAGCGCACTTCACCGCCCAGTCGCTTCGGAGCGATGCGCGGCAGGTTGCCGCCGCGTGCCAGGTCGACGGTGTAGGCGTCGCTGTGGTCGTCTTGCGGCACGGAGAAACTCACCTCGCGCGTACCGGTGCCGGTGAGCTCGGCGCGAACGATGTCGCCGAACACGCGCAGATCCCAGCTGCCGCTGGCGTTGTCGGCGAAATTCCATCCGAACTCGGCCTCGGCGCCGTTGAAGCGCGCATCGTCCTGCGTCCACACGCGAACCGGGCCGTCCTGGTCTTCGATGCCGGTGTCGGCCAGGTAGATGAAGTCGTCGTAACGCACGTGGTACAGCGATGCGCTCAGCTTGAACGGACCGCCGTGCCAGTGCAGGCCGACCTCCGCACGGTTGGCAGTTTCCACGTCCAGTTCCGGCGAACCCAGTTCCACGCTCGCCGTGGCCACGTGCAGGCCATTGGAATACAGCTCTTCCGCCGTCGGCGCGCGCTGCGCACGGTCCAGTCCGAACGACAGGTGGAATGCATCGTTGATGTCCCTCTTCAGCGCGGCCGACAAGCTGGTGGTGTGGAAGTCGCGATCCGGGCCGATGGCCACCGCGTCGTCCACGTCCACTTCGTTGCGGTCGAAGCGCGCGCCCACTTCAGTTTTCACCGCGCCGAACGAACGCTGGCCCAGCCAGAACACACCCGCGTCGTTGCCCTTGGACGGCGGCACGAAGGCCTCTTCGCCGATCGCTTCGAAATCGCGCTGACCCCATTGCACTCCGACGGCGCCATCCCAGCCCAGCAGCGGCTGGTGCACGAGCTCCACGCGCGCCTCGGTGCTGGTGTTGTCGAACACGGTGCCGGTCTGTTCGCCTTCGTATTCGGTGTGCGTGTACTCGGTGCGCGCGACCTTGGCACGCAGCGACTTGAACACGCCCAGGTCGTCCAGCCCGCCACGCATCTCATAGCGGTGCTGGGTCATGGCGATGGACACGGGGCCTTCCTCTTCGCCGCCTGGCTCCGCGCCGTGCTCGTGCGCATCACCGGGCACGCCGTAGCGCGTGTCGAACAGGCTCGCACCGACGCCGAGGAATCCGCGTTCGCCAATCCAGCTCACGCCCAGCGCGCCGCTGTCGGTGCGCACGAAACTGTTGGGTAGAGTGCCCTTGGTCGCCGGATCGGGTGTTTCGCCTTCCTCTGCCATGCGCTGCGCGCTTTCGGGATAGCCGGGGATGTCGTAATCGCCGGTTTCGCGGTGCAGGCCGTCGATGTGGAACACCGTGTGGCCCGACGCCGAAGTGGCATCGAGGCGGAACATGCCGGTGGTTTCGTCGTTGACGGTGTTGCCGCGCAGTTCGGCGCGGCCCTCCAGGGGCTCGTCGGTGACGGCCTCGGGGATGCGACCGTCGACCACGTTCACGGCGCCGCCGATGGCGCCGCTGCCGTAGAGCAGGGTGGCCGGACCCTTCAGCACTTCGATCTGGTTGGCCAGGAAGGGCTCGATGCTGACGGCGTGGTCCACGCTCACCGTGGACACGTCGCCCGAGCCCAGTCCGTCGCTCAACACCTGCACGCGCGCGCCGTCGAAGCCGCGCACGATCGGACGGCCGACGCCCGCTCCGAAGAAGGACGACTGCACGCCGGGCAGCTTGCCGACGGTTTCGCCCAGCGAATTGGCCTTGGCTTCGTCCAGGCGCTGACCCGCGAGTATGTCCACCGGACGCACGAGGTCTTCGGCGGTGCCGACCAGCGGCGTGGCCTGCACCTCGACGCCGGCGAGGTCTTTCGGCTGGTGTTCGTGGGATCCCTGATCGTCGGCATGCGCCGCAAGGGGAAGGGCTGCCGCCAGGGCCAGGGAGAGGGGAAGGCGTCTGAACAGGGCGCGCTTGGGCATCGGGTCGGGTAAAGTGGGGTGGCGGGATCTGTGGAATGTTATATTATAACTCGACGGGTCCCGCACCCTCCCGGAAGTCACCCCCATGCCTCCCACCCCATTGCGCAAAGTGCCCCGCAAAGTGCTCGATCGCATCGGTGCGTTCGGGTCGCTGCTGTGCGCGATCCATTGCGCGCTGCTGCCGCTGGTGATCGCGGTGCTGCCGTCGCTGGGCGTGGCGGCATGGCTGGGGTCGGGCTTCGAGGAGGCCTTCGTGATCTTCGCCACCGGGCTGGGGCTGTTCAGCCTGGTCTGGGGTTATCGCCGACACCGCGCGGTGCAGGCGCTTTCGCTGCTGGTCCCGGGCCTGACGATCCTCTGGGTGGGCGTGCTGTACACGCCGCTGCACGAGAGCCTGGTGCCTCATGCCATCGCGATGACCTTCGGCGGCACGCTGGTCGGGCTGGCGCATCTGGCGAACCTGCGGCTCAACCACCTGCACGTGCACGACGCGACCTGCGTCCACTGAGGCACTGCCGGGGTCCGCGAGGAAGGCTCGGGTGCGCGGCGTCCGACCCGGTGCTAGACTGCGCGGCCTCGCGCGAAGCGACCGCGTATTCTCGTAACCCCCGCACCCCGGTGCGGATTCGGACAGTTCCAGGAGCAGATCATGGGTAAGGGCGACCGCAAGACCGCCAAGGGCAAGCGTTACAACTCCAGCTACGGCAACGCCCGCAGCAAGGCCGTGACCAAGGCCGCCGGCACCGCCGCCGCGCCGGTCGCCAAGAAGGCGACCAAGACCGTGGCCAAGGCCCCGGCCGCCAAGAAGGTCACCAAGAAGGCTGCCACCAAGGAATAAGCGCCCAGCGCACGTTCCCGGACGGCCGTCCAGCAAAAAGCCCCGCCTTGGCGGGGCTTTTGTTTTGCGCGATCCGCGACGGGCGCGGTCAGTGCTGCGCCGCCTTTTCCACCTGCGACCACACGCGCAGCAGGTTGCCGCCCAGGATCTTGCGGATATCGGCATCGGAGTGCCCACGCTTCTGCAGACCGGCGACCAGGTTCGGGTAGTCGGCCACCGAACGCAGTTCCACCGGCAGGTTGCCGCTCACGCCGTCGAAGTCCGAACCGATGCCCACATGGTCCACGCCGATCAGCTTCACGGCGTAGTCGATCTGGTCCAGCACCGCGTCGATGTGCGTCACCGGCACCGGATGCGCATCCTTCCATGCCTTCTCGAACTCGTCCTTCGAACGCACCGGCTTGCCGGCCTTGGCCAGCGCCGCGTTCTCGCGCTCGAAATCCGACTCGGCCTTGAAGTACGCGGTCAGGTCGCTGGCGGCCTTCGGATTGACGAAGGCCGTGCCGAACACCAGCTGCACCACGCCGCCTTCGGCGGCCACGGCCTTGGCCAGCTCGTCACTGATGTTGCGCTCGAAGCCCGGGGTGAAATGGCGCATGCCCGAATGGCTGGCGATCACCGGTACGTCGGTCACGCGCAGCACGTCGCGGATCGCATCGTCGGACAGGTGCGATACGTCGACCATGATGCCCACGCGGTTCATCTCGGCCACCACCTGTTCGCCGAACGGGCTCAGGCCGCCCCACTTCTTTTCCAGCTGGTAAGACGAATCGCTGATGCGGTTGGCGGCGCTGTGCGCCAGCGTGATGTAACGCACGCCTCGCGCGTGGAATGCCGCCAGCTTGGAGA
Organism: Lysobacter stagni; assembly: GCF_030053425.1. Classification (NCBI taxonomy): domain Bacteria; kingdom Pseudomonadati; phylum Pseudomonadota; class Gammaproteobacteria; order Lysobacterales; family Lysobacteraceae; genus Lysobacter; species Lysobacter stagni. The sequence goes on from NZ_JASGBI010000001.1 coordinate 2,046,602, forward strand.
GGTCGTCGCCGATGGGCGCGCCGTTCTCCATGCCCGGCGTCAGCAGCACGCGGCCGCCCTTGCGCAGCTTTTCCACGTCGGCCGGAGAACGCAGGATCGCGAACTTGTCCGGATGCCGAGCGACCATCGCCTCGACCGCGTCGATCTGCGTGTTCGCCGTCTGCCACGCGGTGCCGGCGGCGTCTTCGTCGGGCGAGGTGTAGATCGACATGAAGGCCACGTCGAGTCCGCCTTCGCGCGCACGCGGATAGTCGAATTCCCGGCTGGGTGTCGCCTCGCCCAGGTCGTTCCAGTGCGAGAGCAGTTCGCTGGGCGCGTCGATGTGGGTGTCGACGATGATGGCGTCCTGCGCCAGGTCACGCGGGTTGCGGCTCTGCGCTTGCACGGTCAACGGCAGCAGCAGGCCCAGGCCAACGGCAATCACGATACGCACGGCACCTCCGACGGTGGATGGGACAGCGGAATGAATGCCGCAGCGTACCGCAGCGCGTGGCGGGCGCCACGTGCCGGCTCCATCCGAACAGGACACGCAAGATCGGCCCGGTCGGACGGGCCGGAAACTCAACGGACGCGATGGCCGCCGGCGTGCACGGCGGTGGCCAGTGGGCCGCCGAGCCAGTAGCACAGCTCCGACGGGTGCCCGATGTTCCATTGCACGAAGTCCGCGCGCGCGCCGGCGCGCAGCACGCCGCGGTCGTGGAGCCCCAGCGCCTTGGCCGCGTGGACGGTCGCGCCACGCAGCGCTTCCTCGGGCGTCAGGCGGAAATGGGTGCAGGCCAGCTGCATGGCATGGCGCAGCGACAGCAGCGGCGAGGTTCCGGGGTTGCAGTCGGTCGCCACGGCCATCGGCACGCCGTGCTCGCGGAACGCGTCCAGCGGCGGCAGCTTCGTTTCGCGCAGCACGTGGAACGCGCCCGGCAGCAGCACCGCGACGGTGCCGTGCAGTGCCATCGCGCGCACGCTGGCCAGGCTGGTGTGTTCGACGTGGTCGGCCGACAGCCCGTTGAACGCCGCGGCCAGCGCGGCCCCGCCCAGGTCGCTGAGCTGGTCGGCATGCAGTTTCACCGGAAGGTCGAGCGCGCGCGCGGCCTGGAACATGCGCGTGGTCTGCGCCGGAGTGAAGCCGATGCCCTCGCAGAACGCATCGACCGCATCGACCAGACCTTCCACGTGCAGGCGCCCGAGCCATTCGATCGCCGCATCGATGTACTCGTCGCCACGCCCGGCGAATTCCGGCGGCAGCGCATGCGCGGCCAGATAGGTGGTGCGCACGCTAATGCCCAGCTGTTCCAGCCTGCGCGCCACGCGCAGCATCTTGCGTTCGTTGTCGAAGTCCAGCCCGTAGCCGGACTTGATTTCCACCGTGGTGGCGCCGTCGGCGATCAGGGCGTGGGCGCGCGGCAGGGACTGGCGCAGCAGCTCGCCTTCGTCCGCGGCGCGGGTGGCGCGCACGGTGGACAGGATGCCGCCGCCCGCACGGGCGATCTCTTCATAGCTGGCGCCCTGCAGTCGTTGTTCGAATTCGCGCGCGCGGTCGCCGGCGAAGACCAGGTGCGTGTGGCAGTCCACCAGGCCCGGCGTGATCCAGCCGCGCGTCTCGATGACCTCGCGCGCCAGCCGATGCGGGGCGTCGGGCAGCTCGGAGCGGGGACCGACGAAGGTCAGGCGGTCGTCCCGCCAGGCCAGCGCGCCGTCGGAGATGTCCGCATAACCCCGGGGAGCATCGAGGGTGGCGAGTGAAGCGCCGAGGATCAGTCCATCCCAGGCCGTATGCGTGCTGGCGGTCATGGGCGGGGATTCTAGCCGTGCGAAGGGTGTGGCCGGAGTGAGTTCCTGCCCGACGGTCGGTCTCTTCGCCACGATCACGTCGTCGCGAGACAATGCCGCCATGAAGACCCTCGATGCCGCAATGCTGTGGACCCCGGACGGCTGGCGTGCCGACGCCGGATTCGATATCGACGACCAGGGCCGCATCCAGGCCCTGCAGGCTGCCGAGCCCACGGCGAGCGCGAGCTGGGTGGTGCCCGGCATCGCCAACCTGCACTCGCATGCCTTCCAGCGCGCGATGGCCGGTATGGCCGAGCGACAGACCAACCCGGAAGACTCCTTCTGGACCTGGCGCGAAACGATGTACCGCTTCGCCGCGCGCTTCACGCCCGAGATCCTGCACGCAGTGGCCACGCAGCTGTATGCCGAAATGCTCGAAGCCGGCTACACCACGGTCTGCGAGTTCCATTACCTGCACCACGCGCCCGACGGCCGCCCGTACGACGACCCCGCCGCCATGTCGCGCGCGCTGATTGCCGCCGCCCATGAGGCGGGCATCCGCCTCACGCTGCTGCCCGTGCTCTACATGACCGGCGGTTTCGACGGTCGTCCGTTGGGTGAACGCCAGCGTCGCTTCGGCCATGACGTGGATTCGTACCTGGCCCTGATCGACATGCTCTGCGAGGACGTCAGCCCCACGCTGCATGTGGGCTGCGCGTTGCACAGCCTGCGCGCCGTGCCGCCGGATGCGATGCGTGCCGTGCTCAATGCGCTGCCGCCGGCGATGCCGGTGCACATCCATATCGCCGAGCAGGTGGGCGAAGTGCAGGACTGCGTGGCGATCCGCAACGCGCGTCCGGTCGAGTGGTTGCTGGGCAATGCGGCGGTCGATTCGCGCTGGACGCTGGTGCATGCCACGCATCTCACACCGGCCGAAACGCGCGGCATCGCGCGAAGCGAGGCGACCGTGGCCATCTGCCCGACCACGGAAGCCAACCTCGGCGATGGGCTGTTCCCGTTGCGCGATTACCTGGATGCAGGCGGCCGCTGGGGCGTGGGTTCGGACTCGCACATCTCGGTGTCGCCGGTGGAGGAACTGCGCTGGCTGGAATACGGCCAGCGACTGTCCACGCGTCATCGCAACATCGCCGTGCGCGCGGATTCGCCCAGCGTTGGCGAGACGCTGCTGCGCGATGTCGCACGCAGCGCCCGGCAGTCCAGCGGGCATGCGATGGGCACGTTCGCGCCGGGCGAGTTCGCCGACGCCGTCGTGCTCGACACCGATGCACCGCAGCTGTTCGGCCTGGCGCCACACGACGCCATCGACCGCTGGATCTTCAGCGGCAACCGCAACCTGGTGCGCGATGTGTACGTGGGAGGACGGCGCGTCGTCGAAGGCGGACATCACGTGCAACGCGCCGCGATCGCCGCGCGCTACCGGGCGGCCATCGCGAAACTGATGGCCGAGTGAGGTTCAGCCGAACAGGTCGACCGCGCGCGGCAGTGCGCCTTCCATCGTCAGCAGGAATTCCTTGGTCGGCAGGCCGCCGCCGAAACCGGTGAGGCTGCCGTCGCTGCCGATCACGCGGTGGCACGGCAACACCAGCGGCAACGGGTTGCGCCCGTTCGCCGCGCCCACTGCGCGCACCGCCGTCGGACGCCCCACGCGGTGCGCGAGCTGCGAATAACTGATCGTCTCGCCGTACGGAATGTCCGCCAGCGTGCGCCAGACGTGCTGCTGGAACGGCGTGCCGCGCGGCGCCAGCGGCAGGTCGAAATCGCGGCGCGTGCCGGCGAAATACTCGTCCAGTTGCCGTGCGGTGCGGTGCAGCGTGTCGTGCTCGCCTTTGCGCCAGTCCTCGCCTCGCCGCATGGGATGGCGTGGCGTGTGGAACTCGATCAGGTGCAGGCCATCCTCGCTTGCCGCCAGCAACAGCGGGCCGACCGGACTGGGCACGTGCGTGTAGACGATCATGGTGTGGCGGCCGCGTTCGTGCGGACTCGGGCTGTGCGCGTGGAACGGGTGCGTTGCAAGGCCGGTTTCGCCACCGCCGCGGGCAATGCGGCGGCATCACGCCACAGGTGGATCACCGCATAGCCGCGCCACGGCCGCCACGCCTCGGCGCGCGCGCCCAGCGCCTTCGCGGTGAGGCGAGAACCGTCCGCAGGCAGGGATTTCTGCAGCACCAGGTCTTCGGCAGGAAACGCATCGGGATGCCCGAGCGCGCGAAGCGCGATGTACTGCGCCGTCCACGGGCCGATGCCGGGCAGCGCGACCCAGCGCGCCACCATGTCGTCCAGCGTGCGATCGGCATGGAAATCCACGCGTCCCTCCAGCAGCGCACGCGCGACGCCGCGCACCGTCTCCGCACGCGAACGGATCAGGCCCACCGTGACCAGGTCCGCCTCCACCAGGTCCTCGGGCGTGGGGAACAGATGCTCCAGTCCCGGCGCGAACGGTTGCGGCAACTTTCGTCCGAACCGCTGCGCCAGACGCGATGCCAGCGTGCGTGCCGCGGCCACGCTGACCTGCTGGCCGATGATGGCGCGCACCGCGATCTCGAACCCGTCCCAACCACTGGGAAGCCGCAGGCCCGGGCGTTGCGCGACGAGCGGCGCCAGGCGTGGGTCTACCGATAATGCGTCGGCGATGGCCTGCGGATCGGCATCCAGATCGAACATGCGGCGCAGGCGCTGCACGATCTCCAGCAACCTCGTCGGCGCGGCACCGTGCACCTCCAGCTTCAGCGCGTGCTCACCGTTCGGCCAGGCGCTCACGCGCAGCCAACCGGGTCGCTCGATCGGTCCGGTCACGCGCGCGTAGCTGTGCTCGTCGACCACTTCCACACCGGGAAGCGCGCGACCGCGCAGGAAGTCGAGCATCGCGGCGAAGTCGTACGGCGGACGATACCCCAGACGCAGCGTAAGACCTTCGCTGGAGGTCGACGGCGGCAGCTCGCGGTTGCGGCGCAGGTCGCGCGGCGCCATGCGGTACGCGTTGCGGAAGGCATCGTTGAAACGACGCAGGCTGCCGAATCCCGACGCCAGCGCGACCTCGGTGATGGGCAACGCGGTTTCGGTCAGCAGTTGCTTGGCGAACAGCAGACGGCGGGTGCCGTGCACGCCGATGGGTGCGACACCGACGCGCTGCACGAACAATCGTCGCAACTGGCGCTCGCCCAGGCCGACCCGCGCGGCCAGTACGGACAGCGGCTGGTCGGCCAGCGCGCCGTCGTCGATCAACTTGAGCGCTCGCGCCACCGCTGCGTCGCCGCGACGCCAGCTGCCATCGTCCGGCGACAGTTCGGGCCGACAGCGCAGGCACGGGCGATAGCCGGCGGCTTCGGCGGCCGCGGCGTGGCGGAAATACTCCACGCGCTTGGCGGCCGGTGCCGGGCAGACGGGTCGGCAGTAGATGCGCGTGCTGAACACGGCGGTGAAGAACAGGCCGTCGAAGCGCGGATCGCGCGTGAGGCGTGCCTGCTCGCACACCTGCCAGGCGGGCAACGCGTCGCTGTGCGTGGAAGCGGGGGTGTTCATGGGGGCAGGCTAGCACCGGCCAATCGCGCGGACTCGCCGGATCCGGACATCGTCATGGACACCGCGCGGCGCGGCCGCCGCAGGGTCAGCGCGGGTCGCGCAACGCCGGCAGCAGCGGTGTCACGTCGCCATCGTTCGGTGCGGGGCGCACGCCCAGCAGTCGCGCCAGCAGCGGGTAGACATCGACGTTGTCGAATGCCGGCAGATGCGTGCCCGGTTCGAACGACGGGCCGCGCGCGACGAACAGTGCTCGCATCGACGGCAGCGCGGGATCGAAACCGTGCGAGCCGCGCGTGTCATCGGCCGGGCGGCGCGCCAGCTTCTCCGGATACAGCGCGTCCCAGCCTTCGTCCATCTGGCAGACGATGGGCGGCACGCGCGGGTTGCGGCCGTAGTGCCATCGCGACGGCAATTCGCCGCGCCGCCAGCATTCGTGGTGCGCATGGCGACCGAGCAGGCGCTGTTCGGCATCGACCTCGCGCCCGGGGCGGGGCAGGAAACCGACCGATTGGCCGTCCGACACCGCCACGGCGATCGAAGGATCGACCATCGCTTCCACGCCGATCGCATGACCGGGGCCGACGGTGGCCATGCCGTGGTCCGACACGACGATCAGATCGACACGGTCGAGCAATCCTCGTGCGGCCAGCCCGTCGTAGAGGCGCCCGATCGCCGCGTCCATGTCGGCCAGCGTGCGCGTGACCTGCACCGATTCGGGGCCATGGTCGTGGCCGGCCTTGTCGAGCTGTTCGAAGTACAGCGACAGCATCGCCGGGCGCTGCGAGGGCGGGGCGTCCAGCCAGCGCAGCACGTCGTCCACGCGCTGCGACGGTGGCACGGTCTCCTGGTAGGGCTCCCACTGGCTGGGGCGCACACCGCCGATCGCCGCCGAACTTCCCGGCCAGGCCCAGCTCGCGCTGCGGATGCCGTGCTTCTCGGCGGTGACCCAGATCGGTTCGCCGCCCCACCATCGGCCATCGTCGACGGCTTTGCGGTCGGCCACCGCGAAGCCACCGATGTCGGCGTCGGTCATGCGGTTGTGGATCACGCCGTGGTGGTCGGGCCGCAGGCCGGTGACCAGCGTGTAGTGGTTCGGAAAGGTCAGCGACGGGTACGAGGGCACCATGCCGTCGGCACGCACGCCCTCACGGGCGATGCGGTACAGCCGTGGCGTGCGCTCCTGCGAAAGATAGTCGGCGCGGAAGGCATCGATGGAGACCAGCACGACGGCGTCGGCCCGCATCCTTGCGACCGCGGGCGTGGCGGCACGCGGCGGGGCGGAGGCGGAACAGGCGGCGACAGCGAGACAGGCGGCGAGGGCCGCAGCGCGTGGGAAGGGCATCGCGCGATGATAACGAGGGAAATGTTTCGCCATGACTTTAGTCGCTGGTGCGCCGTTGCGACCTTGCCAATAGTGGCCGCAGCCCAACCGCCATCCGGAGCGCGCCATGAAGTGGACCGTGCCATCGAGCCTTGCCCTGCTGCTCGTTTCCTTCGCCGGCACGGCTGGCGCGCAGCAGAAGCCGGCGGCACCCGAGCCCGCGCGGATGAGCGCGGTCGAATGCGAGGTGTGGGCGCGCGAGCTCAGCTTCGCCCGTTCCGTGGCGCAGCACGATGCGGCGGCCTTCGCCTCGCACGTCGAGGCCGATGCCGCATTCGGCGCCAGCCAGCCCCAGCCGACGCGCGGGCGCGACACCATCGCCAAACGCTGGACCGGCATCATCGAAGGCAAGCGCTTCAACCTGGAGTGGTACCCCACGCGCACCACGATCGGCGGGGTCGGCGACGTGGCCTGGTCGAGCGGGCCGTCGCTGTTCGAGGACCTGGATCCGAACACCACGCAGCGTTACCGCATCGGCGCGTTCCATTCCGTCTGGCACCGCGGCAGCGATGGCGTGTGGCGCGTGCTGTTCGATGACGGCGTCGATCCGAAGCCCGTCACCGAGGCCGAAGCGGCAGCGTTCCGCGCCGGGCGCCAGGAACGCTGTCCACAAGCCTGACGATGGCCTAAATGCGGCCAGTCGCGTCACGGCCGGTTGTCGGTCGTCGGCGTATGGTGCAGATACGGCACCGATGCCGTCCTTTTCCTGGTGATGCCATGAACCGCATGACCCGCAACCGCACCCCGATCGCGCTGTGCCTGACCATCCTGCTCGGCGCGATGGCGTTCGGCGCATCCGCCCAGCAGGCCGCCGCGCCCGCGCAGGCGCCGGTCGACACGCCGGCCGATGCGCAGGCGCAGCCCGCCTCCGACCAGAAGCAGGCGCGCGTGGACGATTCGCACTGCCTCCGGCAGACCGGCAGCCGCATCCGTACGACCGACCGCACCGGCAAGGCCGATTGCAGGAACGTCGGGCGCGCGTACGACCGCGACCAGCTCGACCGCACCGGCCGCGTCAACCTGGCCGACGCGCTGCGCAGCGTCGATCCGTCGATCCATTAGGCGATGAATGTTCGCCTCGCCCTGCTGGCCGGCGCGCTGGTCGCGTTCGCGCCGGTGGCGTGGGCGCAGCAAGCCAACACGCTGCAGCCGCCGCGCGCGGCGCCCGTGCCCGCATCGCCCGCTAAGGTGGACCAGTCGCGTGACGCCGGTTCTCTGGAAAAACTGAACCGCGACCTCGACGCGGCCAGTCGTCGCGTGCAGAGCGACACCCTGGGCGGGCAGATCCAGCGCGGCGACGACCAGATGGATGCCGACCGCGCACGCATCGAGCGTCAGCGCGCCGGCGCCACACCTGCAGAACAGGCGCGCCTGCGACAGCAGTACGACCTGCGCCGCGCCGAGCACGACGCCTGGCGTTCGGGAAAGGAACAGCAGCAGCAACGCCTGGAAACACCGACGCTGCCGCCGCCTCCGCCGCCGAACGAAGTCAGGACGCCGCAGATCGAACCGCGGCCCTGACCGCACTCAGGCCGGCGCGCACAGCCCGGTCAGCAACCGCTGCAGCGACGCCTCGTAATGGCGGCGGAACGCGGCTTCGTCGAGATTGAACCGACCCGCGCGGTACAGCGCGATCAACCCGTGCGTGTGCGCCCACAGCGTCATCGCCACGTCCCACACGTCGTCCTGGCGCAGCACGCCGGCGTGCATCGCGTCCTGCACCGCATCGGCCACCACGTTGAGCGTGGGCGAGCGGCGTGCGTGGAAATCGTCGGGAAACCGGCGCGCATCGCTGCGCGGCGTCGAGAACGCGTGATCGAACAGATGCGGATGCGCCAAGGCGTAGTCCAGGTAGATGCGCTGCACCGCGATCAGCCGTTCGAGCACGTCGCCGCCACGGCCGCGCGCGTCCCAGTGACGCACGATCGCATCGAAACTGTCGTCGCCGATGCGCTTGAGCAGCGCCTCGCGGTTGGGGAAGTGGCGATAGATCGCCATCGGCGACAGGCCCACCGTCGCGGCGACGCGCCGCATGGTCACGCCAGACGCGCCCTCGCGTTCGAACAGGCTGCGCGCGGCGCGCAGGATGCGATCGGCGGTGGCGGAACGCGGGCTCATGTGTACAGCGTAAACAAAAGCGTCGCCGCGCGCCGCAAACAGCCCTCCAGACCCTGCTTGCACGACCTCCGGCGCCGCCACCGACGTTTCGCGGCGCGATAATTCCGGTGAACGTTCTCCCGTGCGCGCCTTCGCGCCGACCCTGTCGATGGAGTTGCCGATGTCCACCCGCAAAGACCCGTCCCGCGTCATCCGTGCCCCGCGCGGAAGCGAAAAGACCTGCAAGTCGTGGCTGACCGAAGCCGCGTACCGGATGATCCAGAACAACCTGGACGCCGAGGTCGCGGAGAACCCGACCGAGCTGGTCGTCTACGGCGGCATCGGCCGCGCCGCGCGCGACTGGGAAAGCTTCGACGCCATCCTCAAGTCGCTGCGCGAACTGGACGACAACGAAACGCTGCTGGTGCAGTCCGGCAAACCGGTCGGCATCTTCCCCACGCATCCGGATGCGCCGCGCGTGCTGCTGGCCAATTCCAACCTCGTCCCGCACTGGGCGACGTGGGAACACTTCAACGAACTCGATAAAAAGGGTCTGATGATGTACGGCCAGATGACGGCCGGCTCGTGGATCTACATCGGTTCGCAGGGCATCGTGCAGGGCACGTACGAGACCTTCGTCGAGATGGGCCGCCAGCACTACGGTGGCGATCTGAAGGGCAAGTGGATCCTCACCGCCGGCCTGGGTGGCATGGGCGGCGCGCAGCCGCTGGCTGCGTCGCTGGCCGGGGCGTGCTCGCTCAACATCGAATGCCAGCAGAGCCGCATCGACATGCGCCTGCGCACGCGCTACGTGGACGAACAGGCGAAGGATCTCGACGACGCGCTCGCCCGCATCGAGAAGTACACCGCCGCTGGCGAGGCGAAGTCGATCGCGCTGCTCGGCAACGCCGCGGACGTCCTGCCGGAACTGGTGCGACGTGGCGTGCGTCCGGATGCGGTGACCGACCAGACCTCCGCGCACGACCCGGTGCATGGCTACCTGCCGATCGGCTGGACGGTGGAGCAGTGGCAGCGCATGCAGACCGAGGACCCCGGCCGCGTGCGCGATGCCGCCAAGAAGTCGATGCGCGTGCACGTGGAAGCGATGCTCGCCTTCGAGGACATGGGCATCCCCGTGTTCGACTACGGCAACAACATCCGTCAGATGGCGAGGGACGAAGGCTGCGAGAACGCCTTCGACTTCCCGGGCTTCGTGCCGGCCTACGTGCGTCCGCTGTTCTGCCGCGGCGTCGGTCCGTTCCGCTGGGTCGCGCTGAGCGGCGATCCGGAGGACATCTACAAGACCGACGCGAAGGTGAAGGAACTCATTCCGGACGATGAGCACCTGCACCGCTGGCTCGACATGGCGAAGGAGCGCATCAGCTTCCAGGGCCTTCCGGCGCGCATCTGCTGGGTGGGCCTGGGCCTGCGCCACAAGCTGGGCCTGGCGTTCAACGAGATGGTGCGCAACGGCGAGCTGAAGGCGCCGGTCGTGATCGGCCGCGACCATCTGGACAGCGGCAGCGTGGCTTCGCCCAACCGCGAGACCGAAGCGATGAAGGACGGCAGCGACGCCGTCAGCGACTGGCCGCTGCTCAACGCCATGCTCAACGTTGCCGGCGGCGCGACGTGGGTGTCGCTGCACCACGGTGGTGGCGTCGGCATGGGTTATTCGCAGCATTCCGGCGTGGTCATTGTCTGCGACGGCAGCGAGGAAGCCGACAAGCGCTTGGCGCGTGTGCTTTGGAACGACCCGGGCACCGGCGTCATGCGCCATGCCGATGCGGGTTACGACATTGCCAGGCAATGCGCGAAGGAGCAGGGGCTGAAGCTGCCCATGGTTTGATTTCTTTTGTTATTTTCGACAGGTCGTGCGCCCGTACGACCTGTCCACTTTTCGGGGGGAAAGGATGCGAGATCGAAAAGGATGGCCGTGGCGTGCGGTCGTGTGCTTGCTGGGGATGTCGATGACGTGGCAGGCCGTGGCCGGCCATGCGTCCACGCCCCCATCGGAGCCCCAACCAGAACCTGAAGTCATCCGCGCGGCCGCGTTGATTGATGGCTGGGAAGGGGACGGCGGCCATCTGGAAAGCGCGCGTGCCGAACTCGATGCGGCGCTGAAGCGCAATCCGAAGTCGGCGACCGCATACCGCGAGTACGCACGCTATTACCTCGTTAGTGAACCTGATATCAGCGGACAGCCTGTGCTCGGGTCGCTGGATGCGGCACTGATGTCGGTCGATCGTGCGATCGAACTGGCCCCTGGATTCGCCAGAGCCTATGTACTACGCGGCCATGTGCTGACGTTGATGGGGCAGCTCGATCAGGCCGACGCTGCGCTCGCCAAGGCCGATGCCATCGGTACCGGCGACCCTTGGCTGGCGCTCAATCGGGCGCGCCTGCGCATGCGCCAGGGCAAGTTGATCGAAGCGTCCGAACTTTGTCGCGACGTGTCCGGCCGCAGCCAGGTGCGCCGGATACGGCTCTCTGCGGACGAGTGCCTGGTCGATTTCTACGAGGCGACTGGCCAGTTCCAACGCATGGACGATACCTACCGGCACATGCTGACGTATGCATCCGACAACGCTTGGATGCGCGGCAACTACTCCGGCTATCTGCTGTGTGCGAAAAACGATGAGTCCGGGGCAGTGAGGGAAGCCCGCGCTGCCTTGTCCATCATGGACTACGGCAATGCCCGGTTCCGTCTGGCGTCGGCCTTGTACCGCAGCTGGGCGACGCAGTGGGAGGCGGGCCATCAGGAGCAGGCCCAACCGTTGTTGGACGAAGCGCGTGGGCTGGTCGATGCCCCGCCCGCGCAGGTCGTTGCTGCCTCGTGCGGCGGAAAGAAGGTGGTGGCGGTTCTTCGCGCCTTGTACCGGAGCGGTCAGTTGGAACCGCAACCAGCGATCAATGCCATCGCGCTGGCCGCGACCCGCCGCGACGGTGTCCCCGGCGTGTTCGAAGTGCTGGTGCGCGGCACGGGCAGCGACGAGAAGTTCGTGTACGCCAACACCATGGCCGACTACCGTGACCCGGCGAGCCTGACGATCCGTTTCACCAATGAAGCCGCACAGGCGCTGGCCAAGCCGCGTGGAGGCATGGCTCGTGAACTGCTCATGGACAAGCGGTTGGTTGTGGCCGGCTTCGTGCGCAGAGAGCGCATCGACCTCCTGCGCGAGGGGCGACCAACTGGGCGCTACTACTACCAGACGCATCTGTGGGTGACCGATGCGGCACAGGTGCTGGACCTGGGCACGGGCGGCTGAAGCTGCCGATGCTGTAGACCTCGGCCGATCCGAGTGCGCTTCCTTCTCCCCTTGCGGGAGAAGGTGGCGCGAAGCGCCGGAAGAGGGGCGCCCAGTGCATTTCAGCGTTCACGTGCTGCGCGCGGTCCCTCATCCGCCCTTCGGGCACCTTCTCCCGCAAGGGGAGAAGGGGGCACAGCATCAGAATCCGTTTCGGCGGCAACCAAACCGGGGCGCTAGGATCTTCCCCGTCGCCCCGGACCGGGAGTCTTCGTCGATGCGTCGCAGGGAATTCATCCATGCGCTGGCTGCCTCGTCTTTTGCGCTGACGCTGCCAGCCTGGGCTCGTACCGCAAGTAGGTCCCGGGCCAAACCCGGGCAGGTGATGACCGTGCGTGGCCCCGTCGATGCGCGCCAACTCGGCATCACGCTCACCCATGAGCATCTGTTCGCCGACCTGCGTCCGTTCGCGGAGCAGGAGAAGACGCCACTGCCGCCCGACATCGATGCGGTGGTCGAGGTGGTGCTGCCGTATCTGCAGGCCATCCGCCGGTTGGGATGCCGTTCGCTCGTCGACTGCACGGCCACGACGCTGGGACGACATCCCGCGCTGATCCGTCGCCTGTCCGAAGCCAGCGACCTGCACATGCTCACCGTGACGGGCGCGTACCTGGCCGCGGGCGGCCGCTTCATTCCGTCGTACGTGCGCGATGAAACGGACGAACAACTGGCCGCGCGCTGGATCGGCGAGTGGAACGACGGCATCGACGGTACCGGCGTACGGCCGGGGCTGATCAAGCTCGGCATCGAGGGCGATCCGCTCACCGACCTGGAGCGCAAGGTGCTGCACGCGGCCGCGCGGACGCACCTGGCTTCGGGCCTGGTCATCGCCGTCCACACAGGCCCCTGGTCCGACGTGGAACCCGGACGCAACGCGCGATGCGCCCTGGCGCAGCTTCAGTTGCTGGAAGCTGCGGGCGTGGACGCATCGGCATGGATCTGGGTGCACGCGCAGAACGAAACGCAGGGCAGTCAGCACGTGCTCGCCGCGCGGCGTGGTGGCTGGGTGTCGTTCGACGGGTATCGGCCCGGACAGGAAGACGCCTACATCGCCATGATCGACCGCATGCGCCAGGCGAAGCTGCTCGACCGCGTGCTCGTCTCGCAGGACGCCGGCTGGTACAACGCGGGGCAGCCGCGCGGCGGTGAGATCAAACCCTACGCACCGATCTTCACCACGCTGTTGCCGGCCCTGCGCAGGCACGGCCTGGGCGAGGAGGAAATCCGTACGCTCTTCACCGACAACCCGGCGCGCGCCTTCGCGGTGCGGGTGAGGGGGCGCGCGGCGTCCTGACGTCGCAGCGGGCGATGTGTCCGCTTCGGCTCCGGTCCGTCGTTCTCATGGCGACGGTTCCGGAGGTCAGGCGATGGCGGTTTCCTCGAATGCAGGCGCGATGCGCCGTCCCGGCCTGTGGGGCACGGGCAGTGCGATATGGACAGCGGCCCTGCTGGCGCTGGCGGTGGTCGGGTTCTGGCCGAGTTACGTGCGCCGCTTCGGCGAGGTCGACGCGGTCACCCACCTGCATGCGGCGTTGATGCTGTCATGGTTCGGCATGCTGTTCGCGCAGCCGTGGCTGGTACGCACACGCCGCATGGCACTGCACCGCTCGCTGGGCAAAGTCTCCTACGTGCTGGTGCCGATGATCGTGTTCACCTGCCTGTGGTTGTCGCGCATCCGCATGGGCGCTGCGACACCGCAGAGCATCGGCATGCAGAGCTTCATCCTCTACCTGGGTGTCGCCGCGTCGGCGATCCTGTTGCTGTCGTGGGCGCTGGCCATCGTCCACCGTCGCGACACCGCCTTGCACGCACGCTACATGGCAGGCACCGCGTTGACGCTGATCGACCCGGCGCTCGCGCGCCTGCTGATCGCGACGGTGCCCAGCCTGGGCCCGCTGATCACCTGGGTCAGCTACGGTGTGCTGTTCCTGATCCTGGGCGTGCTGATCTGGCGTGATCGTGGCCGCCACGGGCAGCGTGCGTTCGTCGTGCTGACGGCGGTGTTCGCACTCAACTTCGTGCTGATCAACGTGGTGCCGCGCACGGCGGCGTGGCAGGAATTCGCGCGCTGGTGGGGTGGATTGCCGACCGCCTGAGAAGGCTCGGCACGATTGCGCTTGCGAACCCGCGGCACGTCTGGCAAAACGACGGAAAGCCAGCGAAGGGGACGCCATGGACGGTCGACGGGCAACGTGCGCATTCGTACTGGTCGTGGCGGTGGCTGCTGCCACGCTGACATGCCCAAGTGTTCGTGCCGGCTCGGAATCCGGGCGGAAACTGGACGATGTCCAGGCCCTGGTCGAAGCGCGGCAGCAAGCGGTGGACGCCGAACTGAAGCAACTTGGACCGCATGCCTGGGCTGGCGAGTACTACGAAGGTGACGGCCTTGGAAGCAACACCACGCTGTCGTTGGCGCCGCGATCTGGCGTGGCCGCAACGTTGAGGGGCTGCCTGGGCCTGTACAGAGCCAATCTGGGCTCCATCGAGTCGGCCTCCCAGGGCCTTCTGCGTTTTCGCTTCGATGTGCCGCGCGATGCCGGGACATTGGGTTTTCCCGAGGAGCTCCAGCTCGTGCGGTGGGGAGCACGGCGCTACCTGATTGCACCCTCGTCGATGCAGGACTTCGTGAATGCGATGCACGGCGGGTCCGAGCCCCGCATCACCGCGTACGGCAGGTTCCTGCTGGCCAAGGGTGACGAGGGCAAGCCGGTGCAAGGGCTGCCCGGGTTGCCCGAGCGCTACCTGGCCGCGATTCGCAGCGAACCGCTGGAGGCTGGTGTGCTCAGGGTCGAGCGCGTCTCGGCAGCCCGCCATGGGGAGTTCTGTGAGAAGCGCTACCGGATCACCCTCAATCGGGGGGCATTGGACGGACTGGCGGCCGGCGTGGAGCTGACCACGCGATCGCCCGACGATGTGTACGAAAGGCTCAGGGTCGACGTCGCGGACGACGTCACCGCGAGCGGTGAGCTGACGATCCATGAAGACGAATGCGATGCACCGGCGGAAGTGCCGGATCGCCGTTGGGTGTTCACCACCGGTCACTACACGCCGATAGCGGACACGCCTTAGCGCCGGCCCCCGGCGCCGCATGATCGCTGCGGTCGCCACTCCGGATGTCGAATTGGCACCCTCCGGTTCGTCGGGTAGGTGAAGGGCGCAACCGCCTTCACTCGCTTTACCATCGACCCACGAACGGACGGAAGCCTTCGATGAATGCAGACCCCAACCGCGCGCTGGCAGACGGTGCAGCTGCGATAGCGCAGGCCCCGCGCTCCCTCTGGTCCGAACTGCGCGAAGCCATCCGCGGCACGAATGCCGACTACACGAAGATCCCGTTGCGCCGCGCGGTGTTCCTGCTCGCGGTGCCGATGGTGCTGGAGCTGGTGCTGGAATCCACCTTCGCAGTGGTCGACATCTTCTTCGTTGCCAAGCTCGGCCCGTCTGCGGTGGCCACGGTGGGGCTGACGGAAACCTATCTGTTCCTGCTGTACTCCATCGCCATGGGGCTTGCGATGGCGGTGACGGCCGTGGTCGCGCGGCGCATCGGCGAGAACAAGCGCGAGGAGGCCGCGGTGACCGCGGTGCAGGCGATGCTGATCGCGCTGCTGGTGTCGTTGCCGTTCGCGGTGATCGGCATCGTCTTCGCGCAGGACCTGTTGCGGCTGATGGGCGCCGACGCCTGGAGCATCGAGCACGGCTACCGCTACACGCAGTGGATGCTCGGCGGCAACGCGGTGATCATGCTGTTGTTCGTCATCAACGCCATCTTCCGCGGTGCGGGCGACGCGGCCATCGCGATGCGCGTGCTGTGGCTGGCCAACGGACTGAACATCGTGCTGTGCCCGCTGCTGATCTTCGGGCTTGGGCCCATTCCCGCCATGGGCATCGAAGGCGCGGCCGTGGCCACCAACATCGGTCGTGGCGTGGGCGTGCTGTTCCAGCTGTGGGTGCTGTTCCACGGGGGCAAGCACATCCGCGTGGCGCTTTCGCAGCTGGCCTGGCACGGCGCGGTCGCATTCAACATCGTGCGCACTTCGCTGGGCGGCATCGGCCAGATGATCGTGGCGATGACCTCGTGGATATTCCTGATGCGCATCCTGTCCAGCCTGGGCAGCGATGCGGTCGCCGGTGCCACCATCGCCATCCGCATCATGATGTTCACGCTGATGCCAGCCTGGGGCATGTCGAATGCCGCCGCCACGCTGGTCGGACAGAACCTGGGCGCGCAGCAACCCGAGCGCGCGCAGGCGGCCGTGTGGCGCATCGGCTGGTACAACATGGCCTTCACCATGGCGATGTCGGTGGTGTTCTTCCTGTTCCACCACGACCTCATCGCCATCTTCACCAGCGACCCGGAAGTGGTCGAGGTGGGCGGACAGTGGCTGCGGATCCTGTCGTACTCGTACTTCGTGTACGGCTGGTGGATGGTGTCGGTGCAGGCGTTCAACGGCGCCGGCGACACGATGACGCCGACGAAGATCAACGTCGTGTTCTTCTGGCTGATCCAGATCCCGCTGTCGTACGTGCTGGCCATCAGCCTGGGCTGGCGGCATACGGGCGTGTTCTGGGGGGTGTTCGTCTCCGAGACGTCGGTGGGCCTGTTCACGCTGTGGCTGTTCTCGCGCGGCAAGTGGAAGACCGTCCAGGTGTAGCGGTGCTTGACGGATGCGCCGCGGTTGCGTTTGCTTTGGAACTCCCCCGGCAGGCATCTCCGCGATGGTCGATCACGTTCTGGACAACCCCATCTGGGAATCGCTGCGCACCCGCCATCGCGGGATCGCGCGCATGCACGGCGAGGTGGCGCGCTATCCGGCGCAGATCGCGCCGTTCCTGGGCGTGCCGCACGCCGGCGTGGATGTGCGCGAATCGCTGCCGGAGCTGATGGAGCCAGGCGAGACCACGCTGCTGCTTGGCAAGGAGGTCCCGGCCGTGCCGGAAGGGTTCGAAGCGAAGCAGCTGGCGATGCTGGCGCAGATGGTGTGCCTGCAGCCCGTGCCGGAGGTGGACGGGCCGCACATCATCGAGCTGGGCGAGGCGCACCGCGCGGACGTGCTGGAACTCACCGCGCTGGTGTACCCGCATTACTTCCGCCCGTACACGATGCAACTGGGCCGCTATTTCGGCATCTACCAGGACGGGCGGCTGGCCGCGATCATCGGCGAGCGCATGGGCACGGACGACTGGCGCGAGATCAGCGCGGTCTGCACGCATCCGGATTTCCTCGGCCGCAGTTATGCGCGCCGTCTGTTGGCGATGCTGGGCAACGACATCCTCGCGCGAGGGCAAACGCCGTACCTGCATGTCGCACAGGAAAACCAGCGCGCGGTGGACGTCTACCTGCGCGGCGGTTTCACGCTGCGGCGCGAGATCCCGTTCTGGTCCCTGCGCCGCCACGGGTGAACAGGCCCGCTGTCACATCACGGACATGAAACTGCAGCATCGTGGCCCGACCGATGTCACGAGGTCCGGCCCGATGAAGCGTTTCCTGGTTTCCGCCGTGCTGGCGCTGTGCTGCGCGTTGCCGTCGCTGGCGTTGGCGCAGGCGTCCTACGTGCGCATCGAGGACCGCCTCACGCCGGAGCAGTTGCAGTCGGTGGGATTGACGCCGGCGCAACTGGAGCGGCTCAACCAGCTGCTGCGTGAATCGCAGGAGCGGGCGCCCACCGTCGCGCCCGCCACGGCTACCGCAGCGAGCGTCGCCGCACCGCGGGCCGACGCGACGCATGCATCGGTCGCCACGCCGGAACGTGACGATGCCGGTCGCGAAGCCGACCGTTCCTCGCTCATCGGTTTCAACGACGAACCCATCCGCAGCCGTCTCAAGGGATCGGTGAGCGAATGGTCGCCGGGCACCGTGTTCGAGCTGGAGAACGGTCAGCAGTGGAAGGTGCTGAAGGGCCATCTGAAGCTGCCGAAAACGCTGGATGCGCCGGAGATCGTCGTCGTGCCGGGCATCGCGGGGCGCTGGTTCCTGCAGGTCGACGAGAGCATGCCGAAGGCACGCGTCTACCGCATCGACTGAACCATCAGCGTTTGGGGTTGGGCAGTGGCGGCAGCGTGTCCAGGTACGCCCAGATCGCGCGCAGCTCGACGTCCTGCATCTGGCTGTAGGCCTTCCACGGCATCATGCGGTGCAGGTGGCGCCCGTCCGGCCGCTGGCCGGTGCGCATCAGGTGCAGGAAGTCGGTTTCCGTCCATTGCGCAAGGCCCATGGCGTGCGGCGTGAGGTTGGCCGACGGCGGCGTGCCGGGTTCCAGCACGTAACCGCCGGCGAAGTCCGATCCGTGGCAACCGGTGCACACCTGCGCGACGTAACGGCCGTACGCGGCGTTCGCGACCGCGGGCGGCGACCTGCGCGGTCGCGGCGTGTGGTCCACATTCTCGGCCGGGAACAGCGGCAGCTTGCCCAGCAGGTACAGGACGCGGCCCAGCGGTCGCACCTGCGTGCGGCCAGGGTCGCTTTCCACCGCCGGCAGCGTGCGCAGGTAGGCGATGATCGAAGCCACATCGTGGTCGTCGAAACCGGCGTAGTCGCCGGTCGGCATGATCACCAGCGCGGTGCCGTCGGGGCGTACGCCGTGGCGGATGGCCGCGGCCAGCGCGTCGTCGTCATAGGCCGGATCGCGCACCGCGCGCGTCAGGTTGGCCGGCACCACGCGCACCACGTTCGGTGCGTCGACCAGCAGGCGACCCGCGCCGTCGGCGCCGTGGCAGTCGGCGCAGCCGCGCGTGGCGTACAGATGCCGGCCGTGTTCCAGCGATGCGGTCGCGATGGCTTCGCGCAGCGGCGGATCCTGCACGATCCAGGTCTTCGCCATGGCGCGTTCGCTGGCGACGTAACCCGCCACGAACAGTCCCGCCACCGCCACCAGCACCACGACCAGGCCCAGCCCGATCCACTTCGCCAAACGCCGCATGTCCGTCACGCCCTGAGGATGTGACCACCGGATACGGCAAGGACGGGCGCCACAGGACAGCCCGCGGGCAGCGGTTATTCAGGCTGCGCGTCGTCGGCCAGACGGCGGCACAGGCGCGCGGTGTCCTCGTCGACGGGGAAACAGCACTCGATGCGCAGTTCATCGAGGGTGACGTCGCGTGGCGTGCCGAAGGTGGTGATGGTGGAAAAGAAACGCAGGCGCTGTGCATCGCGCCGCAGCACCGTGGTCAGCAGCGGCGTGGGGGCGGCTTCGACATCGCGCAGTCGCCAGCGCGCCGGCACGCCGGGGTAGGCGAGCACTTCGTCCAGCAATCCGCGCGCGACCTCGTCCGACGGCGCGGCGGCCACTTCGCCGTGCAGGTGGCGGATGAGATCGCCCGCCACTTCCTCCCAGTTTTCCACCGCGCCGCGCAGGTCGTCGGGGTCGAAGATCTGCCGGATCATGTTGCCGTGCGCGCTGGGGCGCCCCCGCATCACGAACGCATTCACGCGGGCCGCGGCGGCGTTGGCCATCAACACGTCCCAGTGCCGGTTGAGCACGAAGGCGGGGTAGGGCTCCTGCTGGGCGAGGATGAACTCGATCGCGCGCCGCACCTGCGCCAGCTCGGGCGTGGCCAGTGCGGTTTCGGGATATCGGGGCGCGAAGCCGGCGGCTACCAGCAGCGCGTTGCGCTCGCGCAGCGGCATGTCCAGCGCGTCGGCCAGGCGCGCGATCATCTCGCGGCTGGGCTGCGACTTGCCCGTCTCCACGCAGCTGAGGTGGCGCGGCGACACGTTGGCTTCCAGCGCGAGGTCGAGCTGGCTGAGCCGGCGCACCGCGCGCCATTCGCGCAGCAGGGCGCCGAGTCGGCTCGGGGCGGCGAGGGTGGAGACGGCACGGTCCATGCCGCGAGGATAAGCGCGGCGCTGTCCGGGAACCATGACCTCGCAGGTCATGGTGGCATGACCCGCCGCTTCGTTGAGTCGGTGCCGGCGCAGCTCAATGATCCTCACCGGAATCGGGGAGCGTGTCCCCGACACGGAGACGTCACATGCAACGCAGGCAATTCCTCGGCATGACCGCGGGCGCACTGGCGGCCGGATTCGCCGCACACGTTCCCCTGTTGAATGCGACCGCATCGGCGGCATCGGCGCAGGGAACGCTCGATGCCGCTGCATTCACCTCCGCGCGCCGTTTCGTGCGCACCCGCTTCGGCAACATCGCGGTGGTCGAACGCGGTCGCGGCGAGGCAGCCCTGTTCCTGCACGGTTTCCCGCTCAACGGTTACCAGTGGCGCGGCGCGCTGGAGCGCCTGGCCCCGTACCGGCGCTGCATCGCGCCGGACTTCCTCGGTCTGGGCTACACCGAAGTCGCACCGGGCCAGAGCATGGCGCCGGATGCGCAGGTGGCGATGCTGGCCGAACTGCTGGACCGCCTGTCGGTAGACCGCGTGGACCTGATCGCCAACGACAGCGGCGGACAGGCGGCGCAGTTGTTCCTGGCGACGTATCCCGAACGCGTGCGTTCGATCCTGCTGACCAACTGCGATTCGGAAATCGAATGCCCACCGCCTGCACTGGCACCGGTGATCAAGCTCGCACGCGAAGGACAGTTCGTCGCGCAATGGCTGGCGCCGTGGCTGGCGGACAAGGCGCTGGCGCGTTCGGCCGACGGGCTGGGCGGGCAGACGTTCACGCGTCCGGCCGAACTGGACGACGCGGCCATCGAGATGTACCTGGGGCCGCTGGTGCGCAACGCCGAACGCACCAACGCCTTCGCCATCGCGCTGGACCGCAACTGGCTGGAGGGCATCGGTGCCAGGCTGAAGGCCAGTGCCGCGCCCGCGCGCATCGTCTGGGGCACCGGGGACACGATCTTCTCCGATGCCGGCGCGCGGCACCTGGACGGCAGCTTCGGCCACTCGCGCGGCGTGCGCCGTATCGAGGGCGCGCGGCTGTTCTTCCCCGAGGAATTCCCCGACCTCATCGCCGAGGAAGCCAGGCGCCTGTGGGGCGAGGCCTAGCCCCATCCGACCCGCGTACCGGTCCATGCGACGGCCGGTACGCGAATCCGGGACGCCTTCACATCCGGTTTCACGCCAGATCTGTCACGCTGCGCCCGCCGATTGGGGGCGCAGGAGCGATGCCATGGTGCGGATGGGGCGAGAGGCCGTTCGGAGTTGTGTGCTGTTGTCGATGCTGCTGCTGGCGGCCTGCGGCGGCGGTGGTGGCGGTAGCGACGACCCGGTGCCGGGTACGCCGACGAACCTGCCACCGACCTTCACCTCCAGCGCGTCGGCCACCGTCGCCGAGGACACGTCGGGCGTGTTCTACACCGCGGTGGCGACCGACCCGGAACGCGCCACGGTGACCTACTCGCTGTCCGGTGGCGCCGACCAGGCGCGCTTCCGGATCACGCCACAGGGCGCGCTGTCGTTCTTCTCGCCGCCGGATTTCGAGAATCCGACCGACGTCAACAACGACAACATCTACCTGGTGACCATCGCCGCCACCGACGGCACCCAGACCAGCACGCTGGCGCTGACGGTCACGGTGACCGACGTGACCGGCGCACCGCTGCGCGTGCGTCGTGTGGTCAGCGGGATGAACTTCCCCTTGTTCCTTGCGCCCGTTCCGGACACCACCGGGCGCGTGTTCGTCGTCGAGCGCGGGGGGCGTATCCGCATCGTCGATCCCGCCACCGGCGCGATCGCCGCGACCCCGTTCCTGGATGTCACCGGCCAGCTCGCCCTCGATGGCGAACGCGGGCTGCTCGGCTTCGCGACGGCGCCGGATTTCGCGACCAGCGGGCGCTTCTACGTGTACCTGACGGTCACCGACGGCACGATCGAAGTGCGCCGCTACCAGACGGTCAACAACAATCGCGACCAGGCCGATCCGGCCAGCGGCGATGCGATCCTGCGCATCGCGCATCCGCGCAACAACCACAACGGTGGTTGGCTGGGCTTCGGCAACGACGGTTACCTGTATGTCGGCGTGGGCGACGGCGGCGGTGCCGGCGATCCGGACGAGAACGCGCAGAACCGCAATCGCCTGCTCGGCAAGATGCTGCGCATCGATCCGACCAGCGATGACTTCCCGGCTGATGCGAATCGCGACTACGCCATCCCCGCCAGCAATCCCTTCGCCGTCAGCGGTGGCGCTCCGGAAGTGTGGGCCTACGGCCTGCGCAATCCGTTCCGCAACAGCTTCGACCCGATCACGGGCAACCTGTACATCGGCGACGTGGGCCAGGACAACGTCGAGGAAATCGACCTGATGCGTCCCAGCGACGGCGGCGCCAATTTCGGCTGGCCGATCATGGAAGGCACGCGCGTGTACCTGGGTCCCGCCACCACGCCGGGCCTCACGGCGCCGGTGGCCGAATACGCGCACGGTACCGGTCCGCGCGAGGGCGGATCGGTGACCGGTGGCTTCGTGTATCGCGGTACGCTGGAATCGCTGCGCGGCGAGTACATCTTCGGCGATTTCGTGGTGCCCAACGTGTGGTCGATCACCAGCTCGCGCCTGTTGCCCGGGTCCACCGTGGCTTCTTCGACCTTCCGTCTGCGCAACGCAGACTTCACGCCCAACGCAGGCGCCATCAACAACGTGGTCAGTTTCGGCGTGGACGTGGCGAACAACCTCTACATCGTCGACTTCGACGGCGAGGTGTTCGTCATCGAGCCGGTGCCGGGTGCGGGGCCGACGGCCGCGTCGCTGGCGCCGCAACGCATCGATGCGCAGGCCGCGCAACCGCGTCGTGTGTCGTTCTGGGAGACGCTGCGCGAGTGGGTCGTGCGGCAGGGGCTCTGATCCGATGATCCGATGCGCCGGCATCCAGCCGGCGCATCCTGCGAACGCCACATGACGTGACGATATCGGCCACGTTGAACGGTCCGCAACGCAGTTCAGGGCACGATGCCCACTGCCGGGCACTCTGTCCCGAACACCGGGTTCCCGTGGATGACGCTGCCGCTCATCGGCGTGCCGGTGGAATGTGAATACGGGCCAGCGCGCCAGTCGCCACCGGACAGGGTTGAGAGTCAGGCGCGTCGTCGTATTCTTTGATGAACCCCATGGAAATCCGTACGGGCGCTCTGCCTGCGCATGCGCTTTCTGGCAACGGCGTTCCGTTCAGCACCGAGAGACCACCGAAAAGATGCCCAGGCGTACCGGACTGTTGTGGATGTGCCTCGCGCTGGTCGCCTGCCAGCGCCCGGAGCCGGTGACCCACGGCATGGTGATCGAGGAGGCCAGCGCCCCGCAGGAAGGCGGCGCGATCAGCACCGCGCCGGTCAGGGTCACGCCGCCGCGTCCGGAAACGCCGCGCCAGGCCAAGACCACCGTGCGCGAGAACAGCAAGCCATCGCACGAGCGCAGGGAGATCGACTGGTCGGACAAGGAACTGACCACCGGTGCCGCCTCGATCAGTTGCGAGCTGGACTACTCCGCGCTGGGCGACGGCGATCCGTTGACGAAGCTGGACCACGAGACGCTGCAGAAGGCGTTGCAGCCCTGCGAACAGGGCGGCGTGGCGCGCCTGCGCTACAAGGGCAAGATCACGGCCGAGTTCGGGACGCTGGTGGAGCGGGCCACGAAGGTCGCCGACGAACTGGGCATCGGCAAGCGCGTGCTCGACATCGACTCGGCCGGTGGCCAGGTCGAAGATGCGATCCAGGCTGGCGACTTCATCGCCGAGTCGCGCTGGACGATCTGGGTGCGCGAAGGCGCGATCTGCCACAGCGCGTGCGTGTTCATCCTCAGCGCGGGGGACACGCGGATGATCGCCGGACAGGTGGGCATCCATCGCATCATCCGCATGAGTTCCACCGCCACCACGCGCGCCGAACTCAACGCAGAGCTGCGCGTGGTGTACGAACGCGTGCGCGATTACCTGGAGCGCAACGGCGCCGCCGTGGCCGTGGCCGACCAGATGATGGCCGTGCCCAACCGCGGCCTGCGCCTGCTCACCACCGAAGAGCTGCAGCTGTATGGGCTGGACGGCGTCAATCCGGCGCAGGACGACCTGGACCGGCTGCGCCTGATGCGCAAATGCGGCGAGGATTTCGTCAGCCGCCGCGATTCGTTCGTGCGCGCCTTCGACAAGCGCTGCAAGCAGCCCGACACCGACCTGGACGCGCTCAACGCCTGCGGCCTGGCATTGCGCACCGACTACGGTTTCCCGGACAACACCTGCCCGGCGGAAAGCCCGTTGTCGGAGTTCGACCGCGACACGGCCGGGCTGCAGCCGCCGGCGGCGGATGCTCCGCAGACCGTGAGCAAGGTCGCCGGGAAGAAGCGCGGCGGGGACAGCTGAAGTAACACTTCGCCGCCCACGGCGCCACATCGTGGAGGTCGTCGCGTCCTCCACCGTGCGCCTGCGAGGCCCATGCTAGTGTCCGCCGCAGTCCCTCCGGAGGCGGCGCATGTTCGACGAACGCTATTCGTTGCTGCGCGGCGGAATGCTGTATCGGGCCACGCATCTGGGGCGCCTGCACAAGCAGGGCTGGATGGCGCCGCCGGTGGCGATCGCATTGCTGCTCATCGTGCTGCTGCCCACGGTGGTGCTGTCGGCCATGGACGGCACCCTGCTTGGCGGCGGCGTGCAGATTCCGCTGGTGCGCGACTACACGGTCTGGGCGCGCTTCGTCCTGGCGATGCCGCTGCTGGTGCTGGCCGTGCCCGTCGCCGACGAGCGCCTGTGGCGTGCCATGCACCACCTGCATGGCCTGGTCACACCCGACGACCGGGCCCGTTTCGAACAGGTGCTGGAACGCGTCCGACGCTGGCGCGATTCGGTGGTGCCCGAACTGATCCTGTTCGTGCTCGCCATCGGTGGTTCGCTGACGTTGGCGCCGCTGGACGTGTTCAAGGCCGTGACCGACTGGCGCGATGGTGGCGGGCAGGCGCTGAGTCCGGCTGGTCTGTGGCTGCATTGGGTCGGCATGCCGGTGTTCCGCTTCCTCTTCCTGGTCTGGACGTGGCGGTTCGTGCTGTGGGTGTGCCTGCTGTGGCGTTTCTCGCGGCTGCGGCTGACGCTGTACGCCTCGCATCCCGACGGCCATGGCGGCCTGGGTTTCCTCGGTTTCGCGCAGGCCGCCTTCATCGTGATGCCGACGGTGGGATCGCTGCTGCTGTGCGGCAGCCTGGCAATGGAAATAACCTATCTCCACGTGACCCTGCACAGCCTGCGCTATGTGCTGCTGGGCTATGTGGTGCTTTCGCTGCTGGTGATGATCGCGCCGCTGGCGTTGTTCGTGCCGGGGCTGTCGGCGCTCAAACGCGCGAGCATGATGACCTACGGGGTGGTCGGCACCGATTGCGCCGAGCAGTTCGACAAGAACTGGATCAGCCGTGAGCGCGGCGAGGCGCGGCCGATCCTGCAGG
Organism: Lysobacter stagni; assembly: GCF_030053425.1. Taxonomy (NCBI): domain Bacteria; kingdom Pseudomonadati; phylum Pseudomonadota; class Gammaproteobacteria; order Lysobacterales; family Lysobacteraceae; genus Lysobacter; species Lysobacter stagni. The sequence goes on from NZ_JASGBI010000001.1 coordinate 2,071,998, forward strand.
CGGGCGATTCCTCGGCGCTGGCGGACTACACCGCGGTCTACACGACGGTCAGCACGATGGTGGTGCTACCGATCCAGCGCTACGTGCTGATCTCGTTCATCGTCGCTTCGGTCGCACCGCTGCTGCCGCTGGCGCTGCTGGTGATGCCGGTCGACGAGATCCTCGACAAACTGCTGTCGTCGATGGTCTGAGGCGGGCCTCAGGCGAACGCGTCGACGACGAGGATTTCCACCTCGTCCACTACCACGCGTTGGCCCGCGCGGATCTTGCAGGTCTTGCGCAGTTCGACCTCTCCATCCACGGACACGGCGCCACTGGCGACGATGGCCTTGCCGGCGCCGCCGCTGTCGCACAGACCGACCAGCTTCAGCAGCTGGTTCAGCTCCACGTGGTCGCGGTCGAGTTCGAATTCGATGTGCTGCATGGGACGGGTCGATGGCGCGGGGGAACTCAGGGTCGCAGCGCGGCGATGGATTCGCAATGGGCGGGCAGGGCGGAATCGCACAGGGCGCGCTTCTGCGCAGCCGTCAGTTGCTTGATCGCGTGCTCCGCGCGGCTGGCGGCGGAGCGGTCCGGATACGGGAACTGTGCCAGCAACCGCACCGGCGGCCGCGAACGCGTATAGCGCGCGCCTTTGCCGGCTGCATGCTGCGCGTAGCGGCGCGCGACGTCGGTGGTGATGCCGGTGTACAGGCTGCCGTCGCCGCATTCCAGCAGGTACACGAACCAGCCGTTGTCGAGGGATGCGTTCACGGGAGGTAATCGTACAGGCGGTAGATCCACGAGACTTCGTAGATGATGGCGAATGCGACGAAGGCGCGGTGGAAGACTTCCGAGCGTACGCGCATGGCCACCAGGCACAGCACGACGAGCACCGCGTTGCGGATGGGGTACTCGATGCCGAAGTGGTGGTAGTACGGCTTGCCCTTGATGAGCGTGTCGATGAAGTCGATCACGTACAGCGCGGCCATGATCCCGAAGAACCAGGGGCGCCGTGACTGGAAGTAATCGCGCCAGCCGCTGTAGTCGGCCAGGTCGTCCGGGAACAGCAGCGTGCACAGCAGGAACAGCACCACCACGTACAGGATCAGGAACGCGTAGGAGGTGAACGTCCACGGGTGAACGCGCACCAGGCCGAACTCCCACCACCAGAAATGCACGATCAGGATGAACATCGAAAGCGCCCACCCCAGGTGCACGCCGTAGATGCGGTCGCGGCCGGGGTGCTGGACGAACTTGGCCATGCCCTTGAGCAGCGTCGTCAACGACAGGCCCAGCACGATGCCCAGCACGATGCGGATGTGCGTGAATTGCGGGTCGGTGGCGGTCGGGAGGTCCATGCGAACGTCCGATGCGGCAGAACGGCCGGTGGCGGCAGGATAGGGCATGGGCCCGCAATGCGGCGCGCACGGGCATTAGCTGCGATCATGGCGCATGTCCGACGCACTCCCCCACGATTTCGCCGACCTCGCGCTCGCGCCTGCCCTGCTGCAGGGCGTGCAGGCGCTGGGCTACACCCACATGACGCCGGTGCAGGCACACAGCCTGCCCGCGATCCTCGATGGCCGTGACCTCATCGCCCAGGCGCCCACCGGCAGCGGCAAGACGGCCGCTTTCGGGCTGGGCCTGTTGCAGCGCCTCGATGCCACGCAGGGCGGCACGCAGGCGATGGTGCTGTGTCCCACGCGTGAACTGGCCGATCAGGTGGGCAAGCAGTTGCGCAAGCTCGCCTTCGCGATACCGAACCTGAAGCTGTCGATCCTCTGCGGCGGCATGCCGCTGGGCCCGCAGCTGGCCTCGCTGGAGCATGCCCCGCACGTGGTGGTCGGCACGCCCGGACGCCTCCAGGAACTGCTGGGCAAGCGCGCGCTGGATGTCTCGCAGCTGCGCACGCTGGTGTTCGACGAAGCCGACCGCATGCTCGACATGGGCTTCGAGGAACCCATCCGCGACATCGTCGGCCGAACGCCGAAGAGCCGCCAGGGCTTGCTGTTCTCCGCGACGTTCCCGGAAGGCGTGCGAGCGATCAGCCGCACGATGCTGCGCGACCCGGTGGAAGTGACCGTGGAAGGCGGCGAACGCCATGCGGCCATCGAACAGCGTTTCCACGAAATAGACCCGGCGAAGAAGACGCCGCTGCTGGCTGCGCTGCTGCTGCAGGAGAAACCGGAATCGTGCGTGGTGTTCTGCAACATGCGCCGCGACGTGGACGAAGTGGCGGCCTCGCTGGCGCACTACGGATTCGGCGCCCTGGCACTGCACGGCGACATGGAGCAGCGCGACCGCGACGAGGTGCTGGTGCGTTTCGCCAACCGCAGCTGCAGCGTGCTGGTGGCCAGCGACGTCGCCGCGCGCGGCCTCGACGTGAAGGAACTGGCCATGGTGGTGAACTACGACGTGCCCAGCGACCCGGACACCTACGTGCACCGCATCGGTCGCACCGGTCGCGCCGGCCGCGAAGGCGTGGCGGTGACGCTGTGCGGCCCGCGCGAGAAGGGGCGTGCCGACGCCATCGAAGCGCGCCAGGGCGCACCGTTGTCGTGGTACCGCACGGCACCGCTGGCCGGCAAACCCAATGGCGTTCCCGCCGCGGCGATGACCACGTTGCGCATCGACGCCGGTCGCACCGACAAGCTGCGCCCGGGCGACATCCTGGGGGCGCTTACCGGCGATGCGGGACTGAAGGCGGATGCGATCGGCAAGATCGACGTGTTTCCCACGCGTTCCTACGTGGCGATCGCGCGTGGCCAGGCGGCGCAGGCGCTGGCGCGTTTGCGCGAGGGGAAGATCAAGGGGCGGAAGTTCCGCGTCAGCAGGCTTTGAGCGAGGTTTAGGCTTCGGCCTTGGGCTTGGAGTTTGGTTTGCCGTTTGCCGTTGCTGTTGCCGTTTGCTGTTGCCGTTTGCAGTTGCAGTTGCAGTTGCAGTTGCAGTTGCAGGTGCAGGTGTCGCCGTTGCCATTGCCTTTGCTTTTTCCTTTCGCTCTTGCGACTTCGGGGCGAGCCGAGCACCGCAGCCGCACGAGGGCCGAAGAGCCGCCCATGTTTGAGCGGAGCGCAGCGTAGCGAGTTTGGGCGGCGTGCCCTCGTGCGGCGAGGAGCACAGGGAACCGCCGCGTAGCGGCGGATCGCGTAGGGAGCGGATGGTTTTGGTTACTTTTGCCGAAACAAAAGTAACCCGCTCGCTTGCGAGCGCAAGCTGTTGCTGTTGATGTCGACGTTGTTGAAGCTCGTCATTCCCGCGAAGGCGGGAATCCAACCTTCAGTCATCGCACTCTTTTCGAAGGCCGCGATACGCCGGGCGCGTGGATAGTGCCGCCATGCGGCGGCCCAGAAGACCCCGCCTTCGCGGGAACGACGGCACCTGCTGCAAAGGCAACGGCACCCAGCAGAAGCAAAAGCTTCCGCCCGAAAACGGGCGGGTTACTTTTGTCTTGGCAAAAGTAACCAAAACCGTGGGCTCCCTACGCGATCCGCCGCTGCGCGGCGGTCCCCTGCGCTCCTCGCCGGAAAAGGGGCGTCGCCCAAACTCGCGCCGCTACGCGGCACTCAAACAGTGGGCGACTCTTCGCCCTTTTCCGGCTCCGGTGCTCGGCTCGCTCCGAAGTCGCAAGAGCAACGGCCGGAGCAACAACCAGAGCAACGGCCGGAGCAACGGCCGGAGCAACGGCCGAAGCAACGGCCGAAGCAACGGCCGAAGCAACAGCCGGAGCAACGGCCGGAGCAACGGCCGAAGCAACAGCCGAAGCAACAGCCGAAGCAGTGCATTGCGCAGAGCGCAGGGAAAGGCGCGAGACAACCGAAACAATGATCCCCGCTTTCGCGGGGATCACGGCAGAAGCGATGTGGCGAGCCAGCTCAGCGCTGGTTGAACGCCCACCTGCCCGGCCCCAGCAGCGCGATCGCCACCGCCGTGCACAGGTACATCAGCTGCAGCTCGATCGCCCAGCCGCCCTGCTCGTTGAGGCGGCCGAAATCCCCCTGGTGCACCAGGTACAGCGCGAACACCATGTTGATGGCGATCAGGATCCCGCCGATGCGCGAGAAGAAACCGGTGATGACCAGCAGCGGTGCGACCACCTCGCCGATGATCACGCCATAGGCGAAGAACGCGGGGAACCCCTGCGTTTCGACCAGTTGGAAGATGCCGGGCAGCCCGCCGTCGAGCTTGGAGATGCCGTGCAGGAAAACCAGAACGCCGAGCGAGATGCGGAGAATCAGCTTGCCGATGTCTTGCTGGGTGCTGCCGTTCATTGCGGTACCCCGGGTTGGTCGGACAGGCGGATGGTCACGCCAGCGCGCGGTCGGCGCAAGCGGTCCTCAGCGCAGGGGCAGGGACAGGCGCCGGCCGTGCCAGTCCAGGATCACTCCGTCCGCGGCGATCTCCTGGACCACGGCATCGCCCACGCGATCGCCCTGGCCGACACGGGTACCGTCGATGATGGCGAAGCGCTGGTCGGGGGTGGGTCCCCACATGTGCATGCTGATTTTCAGCGCCGGCAGCTGTTCGCGCTCGCCGGGCGACAGGTCGGACAGGCGGACCGGATCGCCAGCCGGTGAGGTCATGGCCTGATACGTGGGCTGCGGAGCCACGGGCGGGGGCATCTCGACCGCTGTGGGGCTGGGTTGGGGCGACACGGCGTTTGCGGGCAGCGACGCCACCGGTGCAGCGACGACGACCGGTGCAGGCGCAGGCGCGACCTGCGTCGGCACGGCAGGCGCGGGCCTGCGCACGACGGGTTCCGGCGGTGGCGCCCCGACGACGAGCGCCGGCGATCGCGCGGGAGGCGTGGGTTCGGCGTTCACCGCCGGGGGCTGGGCGGCGAATCCGGCCGCCGGGACCGTCCGGCTCGCCCACTGGCTCCATGCCAGCACGGTGATGGCCAGCAGCAGGGCGCTTCCGGCGAACCAGGCCGGCCAGAGGCGGCGTGGCGCGGCGCTGGCACGCACCAACGGAGGCAGTTCCGCACGCAGGTCCGGCACTTCACCGCGACGGCGTTCGGCTTCGGACTTGCGCAGGGCGTCGAGGATCAGCGACATCGGCTCACTCCGTTCCTCTTGCCCGCGATGCGGTCGGCGTGCTCGCCGCCAATGCCATCAGGGTGGCGGGGCCGACCCTGCCGTCGTCGGCAAGCCCGTGGTCGCGCTGGAAGCGACGCACCGCGTCCTGCAGGTCGGCTTCGAACCGTGCCGGGCCATCGGCGTGCAACGGCACGTAGTCCGGCTGGAGCTGCTGGCGCACCCATTCCACCACCGGTCCACTCGCGCCCGGCTGCAGCGGCTCGGCGCGCAGCGCGGCGGCGAAGGCTTCCGCGTCCAGGCCCACGGGGGCGGGGGCGGGGAGCGGCTGCGGGGCCGGTTTCGGTGCGACGACGGCCGTCGTGACGGGCTTGGCGACGACCGGCGTCCGCGTCCACCACCCGGCGGCCGAGGCGACGGCGACCAGCGCCAGGGCCAGTGCCACCACCGGAACGGCGATGAGCCAGCCGCGACCCCGCCGCGCGGTCCGCGCCGGCAGCACTTCCGCGGCGGCGCGATCGACCCAGCGGGCATCCAGGCGCGCGACGTCGTGCGCGTAACCCGCCAGCAGGCTGCGTTCGGCGATGGCGTTGATCAGGCGCGGCACACCGCCGGAATGCGCGTGCACGCGCTTGAGCGCGGAGGCGTCGAACGGAAAACGCTGGCCACCGGCGATGCGGAAGCGGTGGCGCAGGTACTCGGCGGTTTCGGCCGCGTCGAGCGGCGTGAGGTGATAGCGCGCGGTGATGCGCTGCGCCAGCTGACGCATGTCCTCGCGCGCCAGGATGGTGCGCAGTTCCGGCTGCGCCAGCAGCACGATCTGCAGCAGCTTCTGCGTCGGCGTTTCCAGGTTGGTGAGCAGCCGCACCTGCTCCAGTGCGTCGACGGACAGGTTCTGTGCTTCGTCGATCACCAGCACCACGCGCAGGCCCTGCGCATAGGCCTCCAGCAGGAAAGCGTTGAGCGCATCGACCAGCGCCTTGACGCTGCCGCGACGACCTTCCAGGTCGATGTGGAGTTCCTCGCACATCGTTTCCAGCAGTTCGACGGGCGTCAGGCGCGGGTTGAGCACCAGCGCCACGCGTGTGTTCTGCGGTACCTGTTCGAGCAGCAGGCGGCACAGGGTCGTCTTGCCCGTGCCCACTTCGCCCGTGAGCTGCACGAATCCGCCGCCACCGCCCTGCGTGATGCCGAACAGGAGGTGGGCGAGCGCATCGCGATGGCGCTCGCTGAGGAACACGAAACGTGGGTCCGGCGTGATCGAGAACGGAGGCTCGGTCAGGCCGTAGTGCTCCAGGTACATGCGTCTCCCACGGGACGGGACTCCGCCGCGACATTACTACGAGAACGCCGGTTCATTCCGCCGCGCCCTTCGCCTCCGCGGTGCCCAGTACCTCCGGATGCTGCAGCGGGCGCGGCTTGCCCAGCAGCGGGTGGATGAACACGGCGGCCAGGATGATCGCCACGCCCGCATAGAACACGCCGGTGAGCTCGCGCTGCTCGCCCAGCAGCAGCGCGGCCAGGACGATGGCGTAGACCGGTTCCAGATTCACCGCCAGCTGCTGCGAGAACGCGCTCATGTGGCGCAGCGCCACCAGCGACAGCGTGAACGGGAGCAACGTGCAGGCCAGCGCCAGGCCCAGCAGCAGGGTGAGGTCGTGCGCCGAGGGCGTCACCAGCAACGGGCCGGCGAAGACGGGGAACAGCACCGGCATTACCGGCGCCAGCAATGTCAGCGTGACCACGCCCGCGCCGAGTTCCAGCGCCGTCACGGTGAGCGGATCGGCATGTTCGACCATGCGCTTGTTGAGCGAACCGAACACCGCCACGAACAGCGCCGACAGTGCGCCCACCGCGATGCCCGCGCGCATGCCCGCCGGCACGCCGCCGACCACCAGCACCACGCCCGGCAGCACCATCAGGCCCAGCGCGAGTTCGCGCTTTGAGAAGCGCGTGCGCGTCAGCCACGGTTCGATCATCGCCACGAACACCGTGCCCAGCGCCATGCACGTGGCGCCGACGGATGCGTTGGACAGCTTGATCGCGCCGTAGAAGGTGAGCCAGTGCAGCGCGACCAGCGCGCCGATGCCGGCATAGGCCAGCATCAGCTTCGGCGACATCGAACGCAGCCCGCGCCAGACGCGCGGCACCAGCGCCAGCGCGGCCACCACCAGCAGCATCCGCCACCACACCAGCGGCAGCGCGGGCAGGGTGATGAGCTTGCCCAGGATCGCGGTGAATCCCCACAGCAGCACGCAGAAGTGGATTTGCAGTTGCGCCTTGCTGGTGGGGGTCATGCGGGGGGATCGGATCGGCGGAAAGGTGGACATTGTCGCCGGTGCGGGGGAGTCGTTGGCGCGCCTGTGCCTTCGCGCCCGCGGACCTGCCGCCGTGCTTGGGTCGCCCCGTTTGCCGTCCTTGGCGGAACCGATCCGGCTCCGGACAGCCCGGCCCGGCCATCCATGGCCGGGCGTTCGTCAGGCCACGCGGCATGCCGCGTAAGCGGCCTGACTCACCCGCGTAAACGGCCTGACTCACCCGGATCAGCACAGCGAATTGCCAAATTCTTAACAATACGCTTTAGTCTGGTCGCACTTCGCTCTGGGGAGAGAGACCCGTGAATCCGCAACACAGCCGCCTGTTCCGTGCTGTCCGCACCTCGTTGTTCCTGACCGGCGGCCTGATGGCCAGCGGTTTCGCCTTCGCCCAGCAGACGCCGCCGGTGACGGGCGAGCCGGAAACTCCTGCCGAGAACCGCGCCGAAGGCACGGGCAAGGCCAAGACGCTGGAAACCGTCTCCGTGCTGGGTTCGCGCCGCGTGCAGCGCTCGTCCGACACGGCCTCGATGTCGCCGGTGGACGTGCTGCCGATGAACGAGGTCGCCCAGACCGGCGCCCAGTTCGACCTGGCGCAGACGCTGCAGTACGCCTCGCCCTCGTTCACCTCGACCCGCCAGACCGGTGCCGACGGTGCCGACCTGGTCGACGGCGCCGCGCTGCGCGGCCTGGGTTCGGACCAGACCCTGGTGCTGGTCAACGGCAAGCGTCGCCACACGGTCTCGCTGGTGAACCTGTTCGGCGCGCGCAACCGCGGCAACACCGGTACCGACCTCAACTCGATCCCCGTGATGGCGATCGACGCGGTCGAAGTGCTGCGCGATGGCGCGGCCGCGCAGTACGGCTCCGATGCCATCGCCGGCGTCATGAACATCTCGCTCAAGCGCAGCAAGGGCTGTGAAGCGGTCGCCGGCTACGGCGAATACACCCGCGGCGACGGCGAGAACTGGCTGGCCAGCGCGTACTGCGGTGCCGAACTGGCCACTGGCGGCATGATCTCGATCACCGGCGAGTGGCAGGACCGCGGTCGTTCGGACCGTTCCGAACCCAAGGGCAGCCCGCGCATCATCGGCGACTCGGAAGTGACCAACCGTACCGTCTACCTCAACGGCGACTCGCCGCTGGGCGAGTCGGCCGAGGTGTACTTCACCGCCGGCATGCAGGACCGCGATGCGTCCTCGGCCGCGTTCGCGCGTGAAGGCATCGGTTCGGAGGACATCCCGTCGCGCAACTCGGCGGCCATGTACCCCGACGGCTTCGTGCCCTTCATCGACGGCGACCTGCAGGACCGCTACGGCATCATCGGCCTGCGCGGCGACGCGGCGCAGTGGCACTGGGATGTCTCGCACACCTACGGCTACAACGAGCTGCGCTACACCATCAACCACACGCTCAACGCGTCGCTGGCCAACCTGGACCTGCTCACCGGCGGTCGCGGCATCAGCCCCGACAGCTTCGACGCGGGCGGCTTCTCGTTCGAACAGAACACCACCAACGCCGACGTCTCGCGCTACTTCGACAACGTGCTGAGCGGCCTGAACATCGCCTTCGGCATCGAGAATCGCGAGGAGCGCTATCGCATCCGCGCCGGCGAGGAAGGCTCGTACCTGGACTACGACGGTGCGGGCGAGGGCGGCAACCCCGGCAGCCAGGGCTTCCCGGGCTTCCAGCCCAGTGACGTGACCGACAAAGAGCGCGATAGCTGGGCCGGCTACGCGGACGTGGAACTCGATTTCACCGATCGCTTCATGATGGGTTTCGCCGCGCGCTACGAGGACTACAGCGACTTCGGCACCACGCTCGACGGCAAGATCTCCGCCGGCTTCCGCGCCAGCGACACCATCCTGCTGCGCGGCTCGGTCAGCACCGGCTTCCGCGCGCCGTCGCTGCAGCAGAAGTACTTCTCCTCCACCATCACCGACTTCATCAGCGGCGAGCCGGTGGACGTGGTGATCGCCTCCAACGACAGCGAACTGGCCCGCCTGGCCGGCGTGCCCAACCTGACCGAGGAAACCTCGCAGAGCGCGACGCTGGGCCTGACCTGGACGCCGCGCGACAACGTGTCGGTCACGCTGGACCTGTATCGCATCGACATCGACGATCGCGTCGTGCTCAGCGGCGAGTTCGACACCAGCGATCCGGCCATCGGTCCGATCCTGGAAGCCATGGACGTGGGCCTGGCGCGCTTCTTCTTCAACGCCGTCGACACCAAGACGCAGGGCGCGGACCTCACCGTCACCTACGACTTCGACTGGGCCGACGCGCACTGGAGCACCTACCTGGGCGCGAACTACAACAAGACCGAGGTCACCCGCGTCAACACGCCGCCGGCGCTGGTCGGCCGCGAGGACGTGCTGCTGCCCGAACGCGACGAGCTGTTCATCGAGAACGGCGCCCCGCGCAGCAAGGCGGTGCTGGGCGTGAACTACGAGCGCGGCCCGTGGGAAGCCGACGCCAAGGCCATCTACTTCGGCGAGCAGGAGCTGGGCACCTTCTCCGGCACCGCCGCCGGCGTGCCCAACCAGCACTACGCCACCAAGGCCTCGGCGGACGTCAGCCTGACCTACGCCTTCACCGAGAACACCAAGTTCACGGTCGGCGGCGCCAACGTCTTCGACACCTTCCCGACCCGTCAGAATCCCGACGAGACCGACAACGGCCACGTGTTCGAAAGCGTGCAGTTCGGCCTCAACGGCGCGTCGTGGTACGTGCGACTGTGGCACCGCTTCTGATCGCGTGATTCCGGTGAAGACCTGATGCAGTATGGCGATGAGGTGCGCCTGACATGAGCAACGCCCTCATCGCCCATCTGCACGACCTGCTCGATCCCCTCGGCGCGGTCACCACGCGCCCGATGTTCGGCGGGCACGGCGTGTACCTGGACGGCGTGATGATCGGCGTGATCATGGAGGACGCGCTGTACCTGAAGGTCGATGCGGAAACGCGGCTCCACTTCGAGGCCGCCGGCAGCCAGCCCTATGTCTACCTGGGGCAGGAAGCGCCGATCACGATGAGTTACTGGCTCGTACCCGACGAGGCGATGGAATCGGCCCAGGCGATGCGCCCCTGGGCCGAGCTCGCACGCGCGGCGGCGCTGCGCTCGGGACGGACGAAGAAACGCTGAGGCGGCTCGGCGGGGGGCTGAGCGGTCCCGCGTGGATCCATCGAAGGACCGTGTCGAATCCGGGCCTGTCCGTTCGTCGAATGCAGGAAGGCCGCAATAACGCCGGCCGAATCCGACGAGGAGACCTCATGCCTGCTTCGCGTACCGTGTTCCACGCCCTGTTGGCCGCCCTGGCCAGTGTGTCCGCGCCGGCCATCGCCGCGCCCGCCGTCTACGAGATCGACCCCGCGCACACCTTCCCCAGCTTCGAGGCCGACCACATGGGGATTTCGACCTGGCGCGGCAAGTTCAACAGCAGCCATGGCGAGATCGGCCTGGACAAGGCCGCCGGGACCGGCACGGTGAAGGTGGTCATCGACACCGCCAGCATCGACTTCGGCCTGGATGCCATGAACGACAAGGCCCGCAGCGCGGAACTGTTCGATACCGCGAAGTTCCCGGAGGCCACCTACGTAGGAACGCTGGTGGATTTCCGCGACGGCGCGCCGACGAAGGTGCGCGGCGAGCTGACGCTGCACGGCGTGACGCGGCCGCTGGAGCTGCGCATCGACCGCTTCAAGTGCATGCCGCATCCGATGAACAAGCGCGACTGGTGCGGCGCCGATGCGCAGGCGACGTTCCGTCGCGACGAGTTCGGCATCGACGCCGGCAAGGACTACGGCTTCGACATGAACGTGACCCTGCGCATACAGGCCGAAGCCACGCGCAGGCCCTGAGCTTTGCGCTGCGCTAACGACCCGTGCCCCACCATGCGGCACGTGCCGCACACAACGAAGGAGTGAACAACGATGGCGTTCTATGTGGATGGTTTCGTCCTGCCCGTTCCGAAGGACAACCTGGACGCGTACAAGAAGCTCGCACGCCTGGCCAGCAAGATCTGGCTGGAATACGGAGCGCTGGAATACCACGAGTGCGTCGCCGACGACGTGCAGCCGGGCAAGGTCACGTCCTTCCCGCAGTCGGTGAAGCTCAAGCCCGACGAGGTCGTGGTGTTCTCGTGGATCGTCTACAAGTCGCGCAGGTCGCGCGACAAGATCAATGCGCAGGTGATGAAGGATCCGCGCCTGGCCGGCATGGACCCCAAGTCGCTGCCCTTCGATGGCAAGCGCATGTTCTGGGGCGGTTTCAAACCCATCGTGTCGAAGGTCGCCGAATAAGCCTGGTCAGCCAGCCGCCGCGCACTCCGCGGCGCGCTGGCGCAGCAGTGCCTGTTCGCGCGCGTTGCGGGTCATCCGCGCAGCGCGTTCGAACTCGCCACGCGCTTCGTCCAGGCGGCCGAGCTTCTTCAGCAGGTCGCCGCGCACGCTGGGCAGCAGGTGGTAGTCCTTCAGTGCGGGATCGGTCGTCAGTGTGTCCACCAGCGCCAGGCCCGCGGCCGGGCCGAATACCATCGACAGCGCCACCGCGCGGTTGAGTTCGATGATGGGCGAGGGTGTCAGTCGCCCGAGGGCGGCGTACAGACCGACGATGGCGGTCCAGTCGGTTTCCTCCGCGGTCACCGCGCGTGCGTGGCAGGCGGCGATGGCGGCCTGCAGCGTGTAGGGGCCGCGCCCCGTTCCGCGCGACGTGCTCAACTTCTCCGCGCGCTCCAGCGCGGTCAGTCCACGGTGGATCAACAACTGATCCCAGCGCGCTCGGTTCTGTTCGAGCAGCAGCACCGGTTCGCCATCGGGTCCCACGCGCGCGGCCGAACGCGAGGCCTGGATTTCCATCAGCGCGACCAGGCCGTGCACTTCGGGTTCCTTCGGCATCAGCTCGGCGAGGATGCGGCCCAGGCGCAGCGCGTCTTCGCACAGGCCGGGGCGCATCCAGTCGTCGCCCGCGGTGGCGGAGTAGCCCTCGTTGAAGATCAGGTAGATCACCGCGAGCACCGACGACAGGCGCTCGGCCAGGTCGTCGCCGCGCGGCACTTCGTACGGCACCTGCTTCTCGGCGAGCGTGCGCTTGGCACGCACGATGCGCTGGGCGATGGTGGGTTCCGGCGCGAGGAACGCGCGCGCGATCTCGTCCGTGGTGAGGCCGCCGAGCAGGCGCAGTGTCAGCGCCACCTGCGCCTGCGTGGGCAGCACGGGATGGCAGGCGGTGAACACCAGGCGCAGCAGGTCGTCGCCGAAGGGATCGTCGAGCGCGTCCAGGTGCGCGTCATCCGCATGTTCCTGTTCAGCCTCAAGCTCGCGTGCGATCTCCTCGTGCTTGCGCTGCAGCAGCTTGCCACGCCGCAGGCGATCGATCGCGCGGTGCTTGGCGGTGGCCATGAGCCACGCGCCAGGCTGGTCGGGTACGCCGCTTTGCGGCCATTTCTCCAGCGCCGCGACCAGCGCGTCCTGCGCCAGTTCCTCGGCCAGGCCCACGTCGCGCAGCATGCGCGCGAGCGAGGCGATGAGCCGGGCCGATTCGATGCGCCAGACAGCATCGATGGTGCGGTGGATGTCGGTCGCCGTCATGGCGACGGATCACACCACCGCGACCGCTCCGGTGCAAGTGCGAGAGGACGTGCTCAGGGACGGACCTCGGTCAGCTGCTTCAGGTTCTGCAGGCCTTCCTCGAAGTCCTTGCCGATCATCCGGTCCAGGTTGAACACAAGTCCGAACAGCTTGCCCAGGTAGGGCTGCGGCCCGTGCATCGACCACGTGACGCGGGTGGCATCGCCTTCCGGCACCAGCGTGAACTCGGCGATGTTGTGCGCTTCCATCGGGCGGCTGAAATCCAGCTGGATCGTCACGTTGGAGCCCGGCGTGGCCTGCACGATCTCCATGCGACCGGCGCCGGCCTTGTCGTTGCCGTCCCAGCGGTACGTCGCGCCGACGCCCTGCGCGGCGCCGTCGATCTGGCGCGTCATCGCCGGATCGAGCTTCTCGTAGGGCGACCACGCGCGCCAGCGCTGGAAGTCGTTGATCTGTTCGAAGATGCGCTGCGGCGGTGCCTGGATGAGCGCGCTGCGCTCGACGCGGAACGTGTTGGGCATCAGGGCGGCCGTCACGAGGACGGCGATGACGATGGCCACGACGACCATGGCGATGATCTTGAGCATGGAGCGGTTCCTCAGTTGTTCCGTTGGGTGGATTGCTGCATCCGTTCGAAGCCCGCCGCGGCTTCCTGCACGTCGTCTGGGAAGTCGGCGAACTCCTGCACTTGTCGCACTTCGATGACCTCGTTCTCCGAGGCCGGGCAGCGCGAGGCCCAGGCGATGGCTTCCTCGCGCGATTTCACCTGGATCATCCAGTAGCCGCCGAGCACTTCCTTGGCTTCGGAAAACGGGCCGTCGCTGACATGCGCGCGGCCGCCTTCGAAGCTCACGCGCGCGCCCATCGACGGCGGATGCAGGCCGTCCAGTGCCAGCAGGACGCCGGCCTTCTGCAACGCCTCGTTGTATTTCATCATCGCGGCGACGCGATCGGCGGGCGGCATGGCGCCGGGCTCGGCGCTTTCGTATCCCTTGGGGATCATCAGCATCATGAAGCGCATGGTCGTTCTCCGGTGCGACAGGTGGGTCAGCCGGCTTGCGGGGGTTCGCCGCTCATGTGCACGAACTCCCATTGATGGCCGTCCAGGTCCGCGAAGCCGTGTTCGTACATGAAGCCGTGATCCTGCGGCTCCTTCGGTTGCGCGCCGCCGGCCCTGGCTTTGGCCACGATCTCGTCCACCGCCGTGCGGCTGTCGAGCGACAGGCAGACGATGGCCTCGGTGGTCTGGTGTGCGTCGGCGACGGGCTTCCTGGTGAAGCCGGCGAAGAATGGTTCGTCCAGCAGCATCACGTAGATGGTGTCGCTGACGACCATGCACGCGCCCTGCTCGTTGGTGTAGGTGGGGTTGAAGGAATAGCCGAGCGATTCGAAGAACGCTTTGGAGCGCGGCAGGTTCTTGCAGGGAAGATTGACGAAGATCTGGGTGGGCATGGTTGGGTCCTGTGGTCGTGTGGGTTCTGCTTCTTGCCGTCATTCCCGCGCAGGCGGGAATCTACGTCGAAATACCATCACGTCCTTCGAAGGTCGTGACTTGCCTGAAAGTTGGATTCCCGCCCGCGCGGGAATGACGGCAACCATGGATGCTGAAGGTGTGCATGGCTCATGCGTCCTTCTCGCAGTTGACCATCCACGGCACGCCGAAGCGGTCGACGAACATGCCGAAACGCGCCGACCAGAAGGTCTTGTCCATGGGCATGATCACTTTTCCGCCTTCCGACAGTGCGGCGTACACGCGTTCGGCTTCCGCGACCGAATCCACGTTGAGCGCGACGGAGCATCCCTTGATGCCCTCGCACGGGTGGTCGGGGACGCTGTCCGAACCCATGAGGGCCTGGTCGCCCACCACCAGATGCGCGTGCATGATCCGGTTGCGATGCGTTTCGGGGGCGTGGTCGCATGCTGGCGTGTCGCCGAAGCGGTTGAGTGCTTCGATCGTGCCGCCCAGGCACTGCGCGTAGAAACGGAAGGCGGCTTCGCACTGGCCGTCGAAACCAAGGTAGGCGTTCAACTTCATGGCAGGGCTCCTGTCGCGGGGGAGAAAGTCACTGCGCGCGCGCGGCGATCCGCTCGGCGATGCGTTCCTGCTGGGCGCGCAGTTCCGGCGTGAGCTCGCCGCCACAGGCGTGCGATTCGAATACGCGACGGATCTCCACCTCGCTGCTTTCGCCGTCGAGGTTGGGGCAGCGCTTCACCCATTCGATCGCTTCCTGCAGCGAGGCGGTCTCGAACAGCCAGTAGCCGGCGATCAGTTCCTTCGTCTCGGTGAAGGGGCCGTCGATCACGCTGCGGCGGTCGCCGTCGAAGCGCACGCGTGCGCCGTGCGAGCTGGCGTACAGGCCTTCGCCGCCGAGCATCACGCCGGCCTTGGCCAGCTCCTCGTTGTACTGGCCCATGCGCGTCAGCAGTTCCTCGCTCGGCATCTGGCCGGCTTCGGACTCGGGCGAGGCCTTCACGATCACCATGAACTTCATCGTCGTCTCCTTTGCAGTGGGGAAGGGAGCGGGCCTGGATGCGCGCTCTTGCAAGGTCGACGAACCATGACGGGCGGAATCGACACGCCCGGTCATCTTTTTTTGGCCGGCGGGCGTCAGCCGCGGGCGATGTCCAGCAGCCAGTCCAGCAGGGCCTGGGCCGCCGGCCGCAGGCGACGGTGCGAGGGATACACCGCGTAGTACGACCAGCGCGCGGTGAGGATCGGTCCGGGCAGGCGCACCAGTTGTCCGCGTTCGAGGTACGGCGTGGCGATGCGCGAGCGTGCCAGCGATACGCCCAGCCCGTGCACGGCGGCGTTCATGGCATCGGTGGTGTCGCTGAAGGTGAAGCGCTCTTCGAACTTGGCGCCGTGCACGTTCGCGGCACGGAACCAGTCGTGCCAGCCCTGGCGCGCGTGGTCGGCGATCAGCGGCTGGCGGGCGATGTCGGCCGGCGTGTGCAGGTTGGGCAGATCCACATAGGCCGGAGAGGCCACCGGAAACAGCCCTTCGTCCATCAGCAGGTGCGAGGTGAGCCCCGGCCAGTGGCCCGGTCCATGGCGGATGCCCAGGTCGGGGCCGCCGTCGTCGAAGCGGGTGAGGGCGATCTCGGTGTCCACGCTCAGGCGGATGTGCGGATGGGCGCGCAGGAAGGACGGCAGGCGTGGCAGCAGCCACGTATAGGTAAGCGAATGCAGGGTGGTGATGCGCACGCGGTCCTGCTCGTCGCGTGCACCGCCCAGGCTTCGCAGCACGCCTTCCACGTCCGCCAGTGCGCTGCCGGCGGCGTCGGCCAGCTGGCGCCCCTCCGCGGTCAGCGAGACGCCGCGCGCGTGGCGCTGGAACAGGGCCACGCCCAGGCGCGATTCCAGCTTGCGTACGTGGTGGCTGACCGCGCTGGCGGTGAGGTGAAGTTCTTCGGCCGCATGGGCGAAGTTCTGATGCCGCGCGGCCGATTCGAACGCCGTCAGGGCCGGGAGCCAATCCGCACGAAGCGCCATGTGAGCCTCAAACCAGATTCAAGTCTGCCTTTGAAAGTATGCGCTTGTAAGGCGCCGAGCCGTAATCACAATAGGCGTTCCGGCATGAGCCAGATTGTTGGATTGCCAACCAGAGTCGCCATGGACCCGTCCTTCGAGCCAGCTTCCCACGCCGCCACGCCCGCCATGCAGGCGCTGGACATCGACGAGGTACCCGCACTGGAAATCGGCGAGGGCTGCACGCGCCGCGATCTTCCGGCCGCTCCGGGCGTGCGGTTCTGGGTGGTCGAAATGGCGCCGGGCGCGCAGTGGCCCGTCGTGGACCACCACGAGACTGGCGAGTCGTATTACGTCATCAGCGGCGAAGTGATCGAAGGCGAGGCGCGCCACGGCGCGGGCACCTACGTGTACTTCGCGCCCGACAGTCGCCACCGTCCGCACACGCAGACCGGCGTGCGCCTGATCGGCATGAACCTGGGCGACGCCGCGTTCCTCGCGGCCGGCGGCAGCCCCGAATCGATCGTCCACTGTTACCACCCCACGCAGGGCTGAGCCCGCGTCCTCCCCCACGAGGTTTCCGATGAACTCCGTCGCATCCGCACCCGGTCTGCCCCAGGCACAGGAACGTGGCTGGCTGACTCCGCTCGAGCTCGCGTTGCTGGGCGCCATCTGGGGTGCCTCGTTCCTGTTCATGCGCGTGGCGGCCAAGGACTTCGGCGCGATGCCGCTGGTCGAGGTGCGCCTGGCCCTGGGCTCGCTGGTGCTGCTTCCGTTCCTGTGGCGCTCGCGCGCGCTGTTCCCGGCGAAGTTGTGGCCGAAGATCGCGCTGATCGGTGCGATCAACTCGGCCGTGCCCTTCATGCTCTTCGCCTGGGCGGCTCAGCGTGCGCCGGCCGGCATCGGCGCGATCGCCAATGCGATGACCGTGCTGTTCGCCGCGCTGGTCGGCTTCCTGTTCTTCGGCGAGAAGATCGGCGGGCGGCGGGCGGTTGCGTTGATCGCCGGCTTCCTCGGCGTGGTGGTGCTGGCCAGCGACAAGACCGCCGGCGGCGAGAACGTGGCCTGGGCCGTGGCGGCAGGCGCGGGGGCTTCGTTCCTCTACGGTGTGGGCATCAACCTGGTGCGTCGCCACCTCACGGGGCTGCCGCCCGCGGCCGTGGCTTCGGCGACGCTGGGCACGGCGGCGTTGCTGGTGCTGCCGTTCGCCGTCGTGAGCTGGCCGCAGAAGGCGATTCCCGCCGCGTCGTGGTTCTCCGTCTCGATGCTGGGCGTCGTCTGCACGGGCCTGGCGTTCGTCATGTATTACCGCCTGATCGCGCGCATCGGTGCGAGCCGTGCGTCCACCGTGACGTACCTCATCCCGGTGTTCGGCGTCGCATGGGCGTGGCTGCTGCTGGACGAGCCGCTGACGATGAAAATGGGCATCGCCGGTGCGATGATCCTTGGCAGCGTGGCGTTGAGCCAGCGGGCTGCGAAGTAGACAACAGGGCGTCTTCGCCGTTCCTTCTCCCCTTGTGGGAGAAGGTGGCGCGAAGCGCCGGAAGAGGGGAGCGCGAAGCGGCGTACGCCGCCCCTCATCCGCCCTATGGGCCCTTCTCCCACGAGGGGAGAAGGAAAACCCTATCTCCAGCGAGGCATCGCATGACCGACAAGCGCGTCGTCTTCGACTTCCAGATCGACTTCACCAACGGCGGCGGCATCCAGGGGCAGGATTTCCGCCTGGATATCGATGGCGATGACATCGACGATGCCGCGCTCGTGGACTACATCGTCCGCGACTTGCGCCTGCTGATGGTCGGCCCGGCACGGATCCTCAACAAGAAGATCATCGTCGAAGCGCACAAGCGCCGGCAGGACGGTGCGGGTACGCGTCGCGCGTACGTCGAGTTGAGCCATGTCATCGAGGACGGCCTGGTCACGTATCCCGGCCTGCCCGCCGCACGCATCTGCGACTACCTCAGCCGTGAGCGTTCGCGCGAGGTATACGCGCCCGGCACCGAATTCCAGATCGCGAAGATCGAGATGGTGGCCAACACCGGGACCTATCTCGACTGTCCGTCACACCGTTACGCACACGGCAACGATCTGTCGCAGATCGCGCCGGAAGCGTTCTGCGACCTAGATGCCATCGTCATCCGCGCCGATCACCGGCAGGTGCGCGCCATCGATGCCTCATGGTTCCGCGATCGCGAGATCCGCGGTCGCGCGGTGCTGGTGCACACCGGTTGGGACGCGCACTGGCGAGAGGCGTCGTACGCGGTGGACCACCCGTTCCTCACCGAAGATGCGGCGCACTACCTGCGCGAGTGCGGCGTGAAGCTGGTCGGCATCGATTCGATGAACATCGACGACACCTCCCATGACGGCCCGAACGGCAAGGAACGCCCGGTGCATTCGGTGCTGCTGGGCGCGGACATCCTGATCGTCGAGCACCTGTGCAACCTGGGTGCGCTGCCGGACGAAGGCTTCGAGTTCAGCGCCATGCCGCCGAAGGTCCGCGGCGCGGGCACGTTCCCGGTGCGCGCGATGGCGCGGTTGCGATAGTGCGGCCGTGCCCCTTCACTTCCGGCCATCCTTCGACTTCGGCGCTTTGCGCCTACGCTCAGGACGAACGGCGGGAGTGGCAGTCCGAATGGCCTGATCCGTACGTCCTGAAGGCCTGATCCGTTCGTCCTGAGCGAAGCGCAGCGAAGTCGAAGGACGCACAGCTCAGCGCCGCAATCCCTCGCCCGCCACATCGATGCCCTCCGGCATCGGTTCCTTCGCCTCGATGCGCGACTGCGCGCGCGCCAGTCCCGACCCCGTGATCGCCCACGCCAGCGCGATGCCCGCGCCCACCAGCGCTGCGACGGCGGGCTGTTGCGCGAGCAGGTCCACCAGCGCCTTGGCCCAGCCGCTGACCGCGTCCGCACCGCGATAGACCACGCTGTCGATGAAGTTCTTCGCCTTGTACTTGGCTTCGGTGGGAACGACGGTGAACAGCATTTCGCGACCCGGGCGCACGAACGCGTACTCGCCCGCGCGGCGCACCACCATCACCACGGCCAGTACGGCGAAGGTCGGCGCGAACGCCAGCCACACGAAGCCCAGCATCGTCACCACCGGCACGGCCACCAGCAGCGCCGCCATGCCCAGGCGCTGCACCAGTCGGCCGGTGATGAACAACTGCGACAGGATGGTCAGGCACTGCACGATCGCATCGATGGTGCCGAACACGCGCGTCTGGTCGGCGCGGTCCGGGAATTTCAGCTCCACCAGGCGCGCCTGTTCGAAATACAGGAAGGTGCTCACGCTGGCCAGCAGCAGCACGAACAGCGAGATGCCCAGCAGGTACGGTGACTTCAGCACGGTGGTGATGCCCGCGAACGGATGCCCGCCCAGTGGTCGCGCGCGCGCATCCGCACTGAGTCCGGCGTGCACCGGCTGCGCATCGCGCCAGCGCTGCAGCGTGCGCGCGATGAGGATGCCCACCACCAGCAGCGCCGAAGCCAGCCACAACAGCCCCGCATGGCCGATCAGGCCCACCAGCGCGATGCCCAGCAGCGGGCCGACCAGTCCGCCCAGGCTCGCACCGGCGGCCATCAGCGCGAACAGCCGCTTGGCCTGCGTCATCGGGAACAGGTCGACGCACACGCTCCAGATCACCGAGATCGCGATCAGGTTGAACACCGAGATCCAGATGTAGAACGTCCGCGCGATCCACGGATTCTCCGGATCCATCTGGAAGGCGATCGCGAACAGCGCCAGATTCGCCGCGAAGAAGCCGAACGTCCACGGCAGGATGCGGCGTCGCGGCACCTTCGTGGCGACCCAGCCGAACAGCGGCATGGCCGCCAGCGTGGCCAGGAACGTGCCCGTGAACAGCCATTGCAGGTTGTCGACGCCGCCGGCCACGCCCATGGTCTCGCGTACCGGACGCAGCATGAAGTAGCCGGCGAACATCACGAAGAACAGCATGGCGCCGGTCAGGACCGGACGGGTTTCGTCTTCAGCGATGCCGAAGGCGCGGGCAATGCGTCGGGATACGCTCATCGATGCTCCGCGCTCAGGCCAGTGCCGCGATCAGCGACTGGCGCTGCGCTGCATCGAGCAGCACGCCGGTACCGGCCTTGAGGTTGTCCACCTGGTGGCGCACCTTCGATGTCGCAGGGATCACCACCGTGACCGCCGGATGGCTGAGCACGAACTTCAGGATCAGCTGCGCCCAGGAATCCGCGCCCACGTCCTTGGCCCATTCCGGCAGCGGCTTGTCACGCAGCTGCGTGATGAGGCGGCCGTCCTCGAAGGCGCGGTTGATCATCACCGCGCAGCCCAGTTCCTGCGCCAGCGGCAGCACGGTCTGTTCGACGCCGCGCGACACGGGCGAGTAGTTGATCTGGATGAAATCGGGCTTGTGCTGGCGCATCTGTTCGGCCAGCTGCGCCTGCGCGTCCTCGCGGTAATGCGTGATGCCGGTATAGCGCACCTTGCCCTGCTGCTTGAGCTCGCGCGCAAGCGCGATCTGCGTGGGGGTATCGCGAAGGTTGTGGACCTGCAGCAGTTCCACCTTGTCGGTGCGCAAGCGCCGCAGCGATTCGTTGAACTGCGCCAGGCCTTCGTCCTTGCCGGTCACGCCCGAGAGCTTGGTGGCCAGGAACAGCTTGCCGCGCGTGCCGCTGTCGGCGATCAGGTCGCCCAGCACGTCTTCGGCGGTGGAGTAGGTGGGCGCGGTGTCGATCAGCGTGCCGCCGGCGGCGACGAAGGCGTCGAGCACCTCGCGCAGCGGTGCGCGCGAGGCCGCGTCGGTGCCGACTTCGAAACTGCCCGAGGTGCCCATGCCGATCACCGGGATGCGTTCGCCGGTGCTCGGGATCGGCCGCGTCAGCAGCTTGCCCGTGAACGGCGCGGGCTTGGCGGGCGCACCCGCCGCGGCCTTCGAGGGTGTTTCCTGGCTGCACGCGGTCAGCGGCATCATCGCGATGCCGGCGGCGGCCAGGGTGGCAGTGGAGATGAACTCACGACGGCTGGTCATGCGGGCGTTCTCCTCACGGCAGGGTCCTGCCGTTGATAGTGTCGAACGCGTGCGGGGGCGAGTGCCAATCGGCACGGTCAGCCCCCGGGTTTTGCGACGAGGCGAGACCTTCCCGCGTCCGGCCGTGGTCAGAGACGTTCGATCAGTCCCATCGCAGCGGCC
This sequence comes from Lysobacter stagni, assembly GCF_030053425.1. Taxonomy (NCBI): domain Bacteria; kingdom Pseudomonadati; phylum Pseudomonadota; class Gammaproteobacteria; order Lysobacterales; family Lysobacteraceae; genus Lysobacter; species Lysobacter stagni. The sequence continues at coordinate 2,093,562 of NZ_JASGBI010000001.1, forward strand.
GGGTTGCGCTCCTTCGCGGCGCTGATGAAGAAGATGTACACGTCGCGCTTGCGCTGCGGTGCGGGTTCCGGCGACAGCGACGGCAGCTTCGCAGGTTGCTGGCCGTCGGCCCAGCGATGCGCCCGCTCGGCCCAGTTCGACAGTTGCTGCGCCGTGTAGCCGGTGGGGACGTCGCTTTGCGAGCACATCAGCCGGGCGTAGACGAAATCGGCAGTGACATCGGCGAAGGAGGGGTGTTCCTCGGAATCGGTGAACACCGTCGCCATGTTGTGACGGCGTGCGAGTGCGATGTAGTCGGCATCGACGAAGGCGGCATCGCGCACATCCAGCACATGGCGCAGCGTGCGGCCTTCGACCTCGCGCGGCAGCAGCTGCAGGAATTCGGAGAAGGGCTCACGCTGGATCTTCTGGTTGGCGTCGAACTGCCATACCAGCGGCCCCAGGCGATCGCCCAGCGAGGCGATGCCGCCGACGAAGTCCTCGATCTGCGGGCCCGTCTTCGCCAATGCGCGCGACTGCATGATGCGCATCGGCGCCTTGGCCGAGAACACGAAACCTTCCGGCGTTTCCGATGCCCACTTGGCGTAGGTCGCCGGCTTCTGCGCGCCGTAGTACGTGCCGTTGACTTCGATGGCGGTGAGCTTGCGGCTGGCGTATTCCAGCTCGCGCCGCTGCACCAGCCCCTTGGGATAGAAGTTGTCGCGCCAGGGCGCGAACGTCCAGCCACCGATGCCGACACGGATGCCGTCGACGGGGCGCGGGTGATCGTTCAAAAGGTCCATGCGTCAGGCGTTCCAGGGGTCGTAGCTGCCGAACCACCACAGGTGGCCTTCGGGATCGCGGCAGGCATAGCCGCGGCCGCCGTAGTCCTGGTCGGCGATGTCGATCTCGATCGTCGCACCGGCGGATTTCGCCTGGGCGTAATGCGCGTCGGCGTCGGTCACGATGACGCACACGCCGTGCGTGGCGCGCCCGCCGGTTTCGTCGGGATGGATCATGTACTTCGCCCAGTCGCCGTCCTTGCCGGACGAGCCGAGCATGATCATGCCGTTGCCGTGGGTCAGCTGCGCGTGCAGGACGACGTCGCCGTCCATGTACACGGCCTGTTTCTGGAAACCGAACGCGCGGCACAGCCAGTCGATCATCGCCGGCGCGTCGCGGTAGCTGAGGGTGGGGATCACGGTGCTGCCTTGGCGGTGGGGCATTGGCCGGCTCCGGGGTTGGAAGGCGCGCAGGATATCGCTTTCAGGTTAAGTCCATGTGGCCCCGCGGGAGCACAATGGCGGCGTCCTTCCCTGGAGAGCGTGCATGACCACTTACACCGGCGGCTGCCACTGCGGCGCGATCGCGTACGACGTGGAAGGCCGGATCGACCAGGTGATCGACTGCAACTGTTCGATGTGCGCCAGGCGCGGCGGCCTGCTGTGGTTCGTGCCGCGCACGGCCTTCACGCTGAAGACACCCGAATCGAACTACGCCACCTACACGTTCAACACGCACCGCCTGCAGCACCATTTCTGCCCGACCTGCGGCATTTCCCCGTTCTCCGAGGGCCAGATGCCCGATGGCACGCCGATGATCGCGATCAACGCGCGTTGCCTGGAGGGCGTGGACGTGGCCTCGCTGAAGGTGGTGCCGTACGACGGGCGCTCGCGCTGACGAGACGCGGACTGCTGTGCGCAAAAACAGCAAGGGCCCCGAAGGGCCCTTGCCTTGAAGCCACCGGCCGTTATTTGATCGGCTCGTCCAGCATCATCTCGCGGACGTAGCGGACCGGCGGGGCGCCGTAGGACAACACCTGGTCGTGGTATGCCTTGGCGTTGAACTTGTCGCCCAGCTTGGCTTCCACCGCCTTGCGCATGTCGAAGTGCTCCTGCGCACCGACGAAGTACGTCGGAAGCTGCGCGCTGGTGAGCTGCGCGCGCTCCCACTTGCCGGCGGCCTCGCGCTCCTGCTGGAACGCCTGCTTGGTCATCAGCTCCATCGCCTGCTCGCGGGTCCAGTTGTCCACGTGCACGCCCTGGTCGAGGATCGCGTTGGCGATCGTGCGCAGGTAGAACTTCAGCTGCACCAGGCGGAACAGCGGGTCGTTATCCAGGTAGCCGGCGTCGGCCATCATGTCCTCGGTGTAGACCGCCCAGCCCTCGGCGAACAGGCCCGAGCGCAGCACCGAGCGCAGCGTCGAGTGCGACTCCGCCGAATGCACGCCTTCCAGGTAGTGGCCCGGCATCGCCTCGTGGATGGACAGCAGGTGGATCATGCGGCTGTTGTATTCGCGCAGGAACGAGTCGACCTGCTTGTCGTCCCAGTCGTCCGGGATCGGCGAAATCGCGTAGTAGGTGTCCAGGCCCTTGTCGAGCGGGCCCGGCGAATCGCAGTAGGCCACCGCAACGCCGCGCTGGAACTCCGGCATCAGGATGATCTTGACCGGGTCGTTCGGCACGGTGACCAGGTCGTGCTTGCGCGTGAAGTCGGTGGCGTCGGCCAGCGTCTTCTTGGCGAAGTCCACCACCTGGTCGCGCGCGGGCTTGTCGGCGTAGGCCAGTTCGAGCGCTGCCTCGATGGCCTTCTGCTGCTGTTCCGGCGTCGGGTTGGCCGGCATCTCCGGCGCGCCCGGCTTGTCCTTCAGCACGGTCTGGGCGATGGCGTACATCTCGCCGCGCACGCGCTTGAGTTCGCCTTCGGCGCGCTGCTTGATCTCCGCGCGCGACAGCGAGGAATTCAGCGAGAACTGCAGCTTCTCGTCGTACAGCGTCTGGCCGATGCGGAAATCGCCCTTGGCGTTGGGCACCAGCGTCTTGTCCAGCCACGTCTGCTGCTCGGCCACGGCCTTGCGCAGGTTGGCGACGGCGGCGTCGAGCTGCTTGCGATCCTCTCCCTGCAACTGGTCGGCGTTGGGCACGATGAACGTGTCGATCAGGCTGAGCATGCCGGCGTTCTGCTTGGCCACCTTCTCGGCGTGGATCTTCGGCACGCGCGCCGGGTCCAGGTTCTCGCGCATCTGCGCATAGACCTTCGGGATCTCCTGCATGCGCGCGGTCGCCGACTTCAGGCGCTGCGGCATCGGCGCGAACTCGCGCGCCATCAGGTTGTAGATCGCACCGCCGGCCAGGCCGCTGTACACCTGCGGATCCCACGCCCAGCTCTGCAACGTCTCGACGCTCCACACGTCGCCTCGCGCCTGGTTGCGCAGGATCGCCGCGTCGATCTGGTTCTCACGCGAAAGCCTGGCGGTGTCGATGCCGTCGAGCTCGGCGAGGATCTTCTTCGCGAACTCGACCTGTGCCTGGCGGCCTGCGGCGCTGAGGTCGTCGATCTCGCCGTCGTAGTCGTGCTTGCCGATCTGCGTGGCGCTGACCGGGTTCAGACGCAGCCAGCCGTCCAGCCACTGCTGGGAGATCTCGCTGAAGCGCTGGTCGACGGCCGGGTCCGACGCAGGCGCTGCGGCGGTGGCGTGCGTATCGGCAGGGGCGGGGGCGGTCTGCGGCTGGCAGGCGGCGAGGCTGGCGGTGAGTACCGCAGCGGCAAGCAGGGTGGGACGGAACGACGGCATGGAAGGTCTCGATGGTTGGGAAACGCGGCGCCCGGCCGCGATTGTCCGAGCATATCGCCTGCGGGCACCGCGTCGCATGGGCCGGTCGTCGAGCCCCTGCGCGCTGCTTTGCCGAATGTGCCGGTCCGGTGTCAGGCCGCGCTTTCGAGGCGGTCCGGGTGTGAATACACGTTCAGCGAGTCCCCGCGCGCGAACGCGGCCAGCGTGAGCCCGGCCGCCTGCGCGGTGCGGATGGCCAGGTCGGTCGGTGCGGAGATGGCCACCAGCACGCCGATGCCGGCGGTGGCGGCCTTGTGCACGATCTCGTACGACGCGCGTGATGTGACGACGGCGAAGCCGTCGTCGGCGCGCAACGCCGGTTCGCTCCGCGCCATCGCGCCGATGAGTTTGTCCAGCGCGTTGTGGCGTCCCACGTCCTCGCGCACCAGCAGGCCGTGCTTCGATGCGAACGCGGCGGCGTGCACGCCACCGCTGAGCGCGTTGAGCGGCTGCTGGCCGACCAGCGCCGCGAGCGCGGCATGGATCTGCGGCATCGTCACGCGCGTCGATGCGGTCACCGGTGGCACGGGCCGCATTGCCGCCTGCAGCGACTCCACGCCGCACAGACCGCAACCGCTGCGGCCTTCCAGCCCGCGCCGGCGCGTCTCGAGCGCGTCGAACCGCGCCTGCGGGATCGCCGCGTGCAGGGCGATCCCGTCATCGCCGCGCACGACATCGACCAGGCGGAACTCGTCCGGCGTGGCAACGATGCCCTCGCTCACGGCGAAGCCCAGTGCGAAGTCTTCCAGCGCGTCGGGCGTGGCCATCATTACCGCGAACGGCGAGCCGTTATAGAGCAGCGCGACCGGCGCCTCGACGATGACGCGGTCGTCGTGCGAGGCGCGACCGTCGCCGCTCAGGCGCAACGCCCGTACCGCGTGCAACGGCTCGTTCATGCGTGACCGCCCAGGCGACGGCCTTTCTCGGTGAGCCACAGGCACGTGCGTTCGCCGTCCTCGCGCCGTTCGATCAGGTCCAGTCCGTCGAAGCGCGGGTCGTCTCCCAGCGCGGACAGCAGGCGCTGCAATTCGCTCAGCCCCAGATGCATGCGCTTGGCGACGCGATGGATCGACTGGCCGTCTTCCTCGTGCAGAAGGCGCAACAGCGCGAACGCGTCGTCGTCGCTCACGACGCGCTCCGCTTCAGGCGCACCGGAATCGACTTCGATGCCGGCGTGCGTGCGCGCTCGGCGTGGTGGTCCAGCGGTACCAGCGCGTTGGTTTCGGGGAAGTAGCTGGCCAGGCAGCCGGTCGGGATGTCGTACTCGACCAGGCGGAAACCGTGCGCCGTGCGTTCGCCGTCGCTCCATACCGAGGTGATGTCGACGGTTTCGCCGTCGCGCAGGCCCAGCCGTTCGAGGTCCGTTCGCGAGATGAAGCACACGCGGCGCAACCCGTGCACGCCGCGGTAGCGGTCGTCCAGGCCGTACACGGTGGTGTTGTACTGGTCGTGCGAGCGCACGGTCATCAGGCGGAGAAGATCGCCCTGCGCACGGTGCGGGTCCAGCGGGTGCACATGGAAACCGGCCTTGCCGCTGGCGGTGGGGAACACGCGCTCGCGGCCCGGATGATGCAGGTGGAATCCGCCGGGCACGCGCACGCGCGTGTTGAAGTCGGTGAATCCTTCGATCACCTGCGCGATGCGATCGCGGATGCGGTCGTAGTCCTCGATCAACCACAGCCACGGCGTGCGGCTGCGCGGCAACGCGGCGGCGGCCAGGCGCGCGACGATGGCCGGCTCCGACAACAGGTGCTCCGACGCCGGCGGATTCATGCCGGAAGACAGGTGCACCATGCTCATCGAGTCTTCCACCGTCACCGCCTGCGGGCCACCGGCCTGCAGGTCGATCTCGGTGCGGCCCAGGCACGGCAGGATCAACGCGCGTCGTCCGTGCACCAGGTGGGAGCGGTTGAGCTTGGTGCTCACATGCACGGTGAGGTCGCAACGGCGCAGCGCTTCGTGGACGCGCGCGGTATCCGGCGTGGCCGCGGCGAAGTTGCCGCCCATCGCGAAGAACACCCTGGCGCGGCCGTCGTGCATCGCCTCGATGGCGCCGATGGTGTCGTAGCCGTGTTCGCGCGGCGGCGTGAAATCGAAGGCGGCGCCGAGGCGGTCGAGGAACGCGGGCGAGGGCTGCTCGTAGATGCCCATCGTGCGGTCGCCCTGCACGTTGGAATGGCCGCGCACCGGGCACGGGCCCGCACCGGGCTTGCCGATGTTGCCGCGCAGGAGCAGCAGGCTGGCGAGCATCTGGATCGTCGCCACGCTGCGCGCGTGCTGGGTGATGCCCATGCCCCAGCACAGGATGGTGGCGTCGCTGGCGATGTAGGTGCGCGCGGCCTGTTCGAGTTGCGCGCGCGTCAGGCCCGATTCGCGTTCGAGCGCATCCCAGGGCGTGGCGCGCATGGCGGCGTCGAACGCGTCGTAACCGTGCGTGTGCGCGGCGACGAAGGCGCGGTCCACCGTGCCCGATTCGACCACGGCCTTGCACAGCGCGGTGGCCACCGCCAGGTCGCCACCGATGCGCGGCTGGTAGTACTCCGAGGCGATCTGCGTGGACGAACCACCCAGCATGTCGGCGGGCGATTGCGGGTTGGCGAAGCGTTCCAGCCCGCGTTCGCGCAGCGGATTGAACGCGACGATGCGGCAGCCGCGGCGCGCGGCGCTGCGCAGTTCGCCCAGCATGCGCGGATGGTTGGTGCCAGGGTTCTGCCCGAAGATGAAGATGGCCTGGGCGAGTTCGAAATCCTCCAGCGTCACCGAACCCTTGCCGCTGCCCAGCTGTTCGGTCAGCGCGACGCCCGAGGCCTCGTGGCACATGTTCGAGCAGTCGGGCAGATTGTTGGTGCCGAATTCGCGCACGAACAGCTGGTACAGGAACGCCGCCTCGTTCGAGGTGCGCCCGGAGGTGTAGAAGATCGCTTCGTCCGGCGAAGCCAGCGCGTCGAGTGCTTCGGCGATCGTCGCGAATGCCTCGTCCCATCCGATCGGACGGTAGGTGTCGCTGTTGGCGTCGTACGCCATCGGCTCGGTCAGGCGGCCCTGCGCCTCCAGGAAATGATCGTCCTGCGACGCGAGCCAGCCGACCGCGTGCTGGTCGAAGAACCCACGCGTGACGCGCCGCGAGGTCGCTTCGTTGGCGACGGCCTTGACGCCGTTCTCGCAGAATTCGAAGGTGGAATGCGGATTGCGGTCGGGCCATGCGCAGCCGGGGCAGTCGAATCCGCGCGGCTGGTTGGCGCGCAGCAGCGTGCCGGCGCCCTTCATCACGACCTGCTGCTCGCGCAGCGCCTGCCAGGAACTCTTCAGTGCATCCCAGCCACCGGCGGGCTTGTCGTAGGTGTCGATGGCGTTCTTGTCGGACATCGTTTCCGGGCCGTGCGGCCTGTATTGGCAGCGTAATCATAGGCCCGCGCGCCTTGTCCGGCGATGACGGCGGATGAAAGGCACACGCTGCGATGGCATAGTCCCGCCCTGACTGGAGGAGACCCTGATGCGCCGTTTCGTTCCCCTGCTGTGCCTGTTGCTCGCGGCGGCACCCGCGTGGGCGCAAACGTGTCCGCCCGACGGATGGACGCGTGAGCAACTGGTGGTGCTGAAGCAGTCCGGCTTCGCGGTGGCCGATACCGGGCAGCGGCACGCGCTGGCCCTGGGCCTGGCCGAATGCCTGGGCACGAACGACGCCGAACTGCGCGACGGCATCGCCTACGAGGCGCTGGCCGCCTGGATGCGCAAGGGCGAGCTGTCGACGGAAACCCTGCGCGCGCTGCGCGAACGGCTCTATTCGATGCTCGGCGAAGCGGACCAGGACGGTTTCGCCTGGCCCTTCGCCGCACTGGCGCTGTCGGAAGTGGCGCGCACCGATCGCGTGTCGCCCTGGATGACGCCGGCCGAGCGCGCCACGATGGTGCTGCGTGCGACCACGTACCTGGAATCGGTGCGCGACTACCGTGGCTTCGATCCTGCGACAGGCTGGCGCCATGGGGTCGCGCACGGTTCCGACTGGCTGATGCAGTTGAGCCTCAACCCGGCGCTGGACGGGCCGCAACTGCACCGCATCCTGGATGCGGTGTCCGCACAGGTGGTGCCCGCAGCCGGTATCGCGTACGTGCATGGCGAGCCGCAGCGGCTTGCGGCGCCGGTGGTGTTCGCCGCCCAGCGCGGCGTGCTCGACGAGAACGGCTGGAAGGCGTGGTTCGCCGCGCTGTTGCCACGGTTGGGCGATCCATCGCTGGCATGGCGCGATCCGCAATGGCTCGCGCGCCGCCACGATCTGGTCGCGTTCCTGCAGGCGGTGTACGTCGAGGCGGACCAGTCGGAAGACAAGCGCATGCGCGCGGTGTTGCCCGGAGTGGTGGCGGCGCTGAAAGCGCTGCCCTGAATCGACACCGGCACGAATCGGACGATTCCGATTCACGCCACCGCAGTGTGTCGGGAGCATAGGCCGATCCCTCGGTCTGACGGTTCCGGACATGGCCTTTTGCAGCGATTCGATCTTCCGGCACAGGCCGTGTTCCGGCTGCGGAGGCATCGAGCAGCGTTCCCTGCACGGCGCCCCATCGGCAACGCTGCGCGGATTCGAGTTTCCGGTGTTCACGTGGCTGCAGGAACAGGCGCCCACGCACACGCTGCATTTCGTGGTGATCGACCAGGGCGAGCGGCGCTTCTGCTTCCGCGTGCGGCGGCGCCGGCAGTCCGGCCCGCTGTGAAGCTCAGTTGTCCTCGGTGTCGAATTCCACCAGCACGTCCAGGTCGAACGCCAGCGCTTCCACCGCATCGCGAACGCGGTTGGCGGTAGCCAGGTTCGGTGCGTCTATCTCGAGCGAATGCTGCCCCGGGCCCTGATCGTCCGGCAGCCCGGCCGAGCTGGAATCGTCGTCGTCCATGTGCGGCATGAGGTCGTCGACTTCCTCGATGTGTTCGATGCCGTCGAGGCTGGTGAGCAGGTTGCTGATGGCGCGGACGTCGTCGTCGCTGCCGGTCACTCGAAGTCGCAACATGGGCATGGCACGGTCCTGCATCGCTGTGGAGCCTGTGTGGCAGGCTATTGAGCCTTCGGGCAAGACGGTGTGATGGCGGTATGCGTCCGTCACGTGGCAGGAGTAGGGTACGCGCATGAACACGATGGCCCATGCTCCCGGTGTCACCCTGCGGCCGCTGGAACGCGGCGACCTGCATTTCGTCCACCTGCTCAACAACAACCGCAGCGTGATGGGTTACTGGTTCGAGGAGCCGTACGAATCGTTCGTCGAACTCGAAGAGCTGTATCGCAAGCACATCCACGACCAGTCAGAACGCCGCTTCATCGTGGAGGACGCTTCGCACGAACGCGTGGGGCTGGTGGAACTGGTGGAGATCGACCAGCTCCACCGGCGCGCGGAGTTCCTCATCATGATTTCACCCGAGCAGCAGGGTCGCGGCTATGCGCGTGCGGCGACGCGGCTGGCCATCCACTACGCCTTCCGCGTGCTGAACCTCTACAAGCTCTATCTGCTGGTCGACGTCGACAACGCGCGCGCCATCCGCATCTATGAAGATGCCGGCTTCCGGCGCGAGGGCGTGCTGATCGAGGAATTCTTCAGCGACGGGCGCTACCACGACGTGGTGCGCATGTGTCAGTTCCAGCGGGAGGCATTGCAACGCGACCCGCCGGACCGGCGCGGCCACGTAATCGTCGAGGAACGCACGGCGCCGCCATAGGGCGGCGCGCTGGCCCGGGACGTGCGCGTCTCAGCGCGCCTTGGGCTTGGCCTTCGCTTTCGGCTTGGGTTTGGGCTTGGCCTTTTCGGCTACCGCCTTGGGCGGCGGGGCGCGCGTGGGCAGCGGCACGTTGCACAGGTCGATGTGGTTGGCCATGTGCTTGTACCACTCGTCGCGACGGTTGCGCCGCGCTTCGACGAGCTCGGTGAACAGCGGCGTGTCGGTGCGCAGCACTTCGATCGGCACGCGCTCCTTCTTCGGAACTTCCGAGGCCAGGCGCACCGCCTTGATCGGCGCGCGCTGCGCGGGATCTTCGTAGAAGCCCAGCGGGCCGGTGCCGCGTGGCAGCACCGACAGCAGTTCCATGCCCTGGAGCACCCGGCCCACCACGGTGATGTTGCGATCCAGCTGGCGTGGCGACTGGCCGATCACGACATAGAGCTCGGTGCCGTTGCTGGAATCGGCGGCCACGTCGCGACCCGCTCCGACGGTGCCGTAGCAATGGGCCAGCCAGGCGGCGTCCGCGCCGGGATCGCGTCCGGCCGGGAAACCGCCGGCGAAGCCCACTTCGGGTGCCCAGCCGTCCGCGTCGGGCAGGCGATCGAATGCCACGCCCTGCGCCTTGCGTGCGAATTCCGCCGGCAGCTTGGCCTTGGTGCCGCGGCCGAGCGGCTTGCGATCCTTGTCTTCCTGCGCCGGATCGCCCCACTGCACGACGAAGTTGTCCTGCGAGCGGTTGATGCTCATGCCGTTCCAGTAGCCGTTCTTGGCCAGGGCGCGGATGTTGGCGACGTGGGCCGGCGCGAATGCGGGCGCCAGTTCGATCACCACACGGCCGCGCTCGAGGTCCACGTACAGCGTGTTCTTCGCGTCCGGCGTGCGCCAGTCGGACGGCTTGGAGGCGTCGAGGATTTCCTGCATCGAGCGCGGCTTGCCGGCCGGTGCTGCGTCCTCTCCGGACGCATGGGCCAGCGGCAGCGCGGCCAGCAGTGCGGCACAGAGCAGTGTGGACGCCCACGAATGCGGCTTTGACACGACGGATCCCCTTATCCCTTCGTTGAACGCACGATTCTGGCCCAGCCCACGCATGGGCGGCCAGTCCCATCGGCGGGAAACGTGCGGAGCGTCAGAGGACCGGCCACCGGACCGTAGAAGGGCTCAGGCGGATGCGCCGTTGTGTCCGCTGCGCGTCGCCCGCGTCCGCGCGGCCTTCTTCGCGCCAGCGCTGCGCGAGGCGGAGGTGCGGGACGTCTTCTTCGCCACTTTCGTTGCCGCCTTCCTGGCCACGGTCTTTTTCGCCACTTTCCGCGCGGTCTTGCTGGCGGCCTTCTTCGTCGCCTTGCGTGGCGTCTTCTTCGCTGCCCTCCTTGCGGTCTTCTTCGCAACCTTCCTGGTTGCCTTCTTCGTGGCCTTCTTCGTGGCCTTCTTAGCGGATTTGCGCGCCCCGGTCTTTTTGGCCGCGGTCTTCTTTGCGCCCTTGCGACCCGAGCCGCTGAGACGGCCGCCACCACTCATCTTGTTCACCGTGGCCCATGCGATGCGCTCGGCATCCGCCTCGGACCGGCCTTCCTTGCGTTCGCTTTCCTCGATGTGCTCGGCCTGGCGCTTCTGCTTGTCGGTGTATGCGGATTTGTCGCCCCGGGGCATGTCCACGCCTCCCGCCGCGGGATGGATGCGGCTTGAGGCCGTCTTAGCAGCCCCGCGGTGCAGGGCGCGCAACGGCCTGACCGGTGTCATGACTAATGGCAGGTTCTGTATATAGAACTTGATAGTAGTGTGAGCCTCAATCTAGCGGGCATCCCCCGGCCCCGCGCGAGCGACCTCCGCCATGACCGACCTCGACACCCACCTGCGCAAATTCCAGAAAGAGCTCAGCGCCGGCACGGTGTCGTTGGCGCTGCTGGCGGTGCTCGCCGCGGGCGGCGAGGCGATGTACGGCTATCAGATCGCCAAGCAGCTCGAACGCGTCGGTGAGGGCGTCCTCAGCGGCAAGCAGAGCGCGCTGTATCCGGTCCTGCGCAACCTGGAGGGCAGCGGGCTGCTCGACAGTCATGTCGAACCCTCCGTCTCCGGTCCGCCGCGCCGGTACTACCGCATCACCGATGCCGGCCGCGCCGTGCTCCACGAATGGGCCGCCGCGTGGCGTGCGACCCGTGATTCCGTCGATTCCGTCCTGGAAGGACTCATTCCATGAACGCCTTCAACCCCAGCAACGACACCGCACGCGCCGGCCTGCCGACGACGATCCCCGAATACCTGGAACACCTGCGCCGTTCGCTGGCCGGCGCGGATCCGGCCCTGGTGCAGGACGCCCTGTACGACGCCGAGGAATACCTGCGTTCGGAAATGGCCGAGAACCCGGGGCGAAGCGAGGCCGAGGTGATCGTCTCCGTCGCCGGCAGCTACGGTGCGCCCGACGAAGTGGCCGACATCTACCGCGACACCGAGGTGAAGGTGCAGAGCGCGCTGCGCGCACCGCCGCCGAGGCCGCGCGGTTCGTGGATCGGAAAGTTCTTCGGCGTGATCGCCGAGCCGCGCACGTACGCGTCGCTGTTCTACATGCTGCTCTCGCTGGCCACGGGCATCTTCTTCTTCACCTGGGTGGTGACGGGCATCTCGCTGTCGGCGGGTCTGGCGGTGCTGATCATCGGCATCCCGTTCGTGATCCTGTACTTCGGGTCGGTGCGCATGCTTTCGCTGGTGGAAGGGCGCATCGTGGAGACGATGCTCGGCGAGCGCATGCCACGCCGCCCGCTGTACACGGAGCGCGGCAAGCCGCTGCTCAGCCGCATCGGCGACCTGTTCACCGACCCGCGCGTATGGGCCACTCAGCTGTATTTCCTGCTGATGCTGCCGCTGGGCATCCTGTACTTCACGGTCGCGGTAACCGGGCTGACCGTGTCGCTGACGCTGATCGCCGCGCCGATCGCCGCGATGTTCGGTGCCGACAGCCGCCTGTCCATCGATGGACTGGTATGGGGCGAACCGTGGCTGTATCCGGTGGCGATGCTGGCCGGCGTGATCCTGCTGTTCCTGACGCTGCATGCCGCACGCCTGGTCGGCCACCTGCACGGCCAGCTGGCCAAGCACATGCTGGTGAAGACCGCGCAGTACACCTGAGTGAAGGTCGCCTTCACGCACGGACTGCGGGCTGGTTAACAGAACCGGCGACATGCCTGGCCTACGGTGCGGACGCGGGAAGCTTGCCGCGACAATCAAAGGAGATGAGCAATGCGTCGTTTCAGGACCTTCGCACTGGCCGCCGTCGTCGCGCTGATGTCGGCCGCATCGTTCAACGCCACCGCGAGCTGGCAGGGAACGTGGCTGTACTACGACGACGAGGGCGTACTCGTCGGTTCATGGACCGCGGGTTGCCGCGAGATGGACGGACGCTGGGGCGTGGAAACCAGCAACAAGGTCTTCGTCCAGGGCTGCCGCGCATCGAGTTGAGCCGCACGTCCACTGACGTAACGACGAAGCCCCGCATCGCGGGGCTTCGTCATGCATGGCCTCAGAAGTCGAACAGCTCGTCGAGCAGGTTCTTTTTCTTCTTCTGCCGGTAGGGGTCCGAGGCGCTGTAGCGCGGCGCCTCCCGTCCGTGATCCTGGCGTGGTGGAAGCGGCGGCGGTGCCGTGCGCGAAGGCGCATCGAGGGACGCGCGCTCGATCAGCTTGTCGAGTTCGCCGCGATCGAGCCACACGCCACGGCATTGCGGGCAGTAGTCGATCTCGATGCCCTGGCGATCGGTCATCGCCAGTTTGACGTCGCGGCAGACGGGGCAATCCATGGTGCTTCCTCGCGTGCGGTGGTCACCCTGATCTCGGGGCGCCACCGTCGCGGATCAAGCGCCCTGCGCTGCTTCCCGTGCCGCATGCGCGGCGATGAAATCGCGGACCTGCGGATACACCTGCGTGCGCCAGCGACGACCGCTGAAGATGCCGTAATGGCCGGCGCCCTTCACGGTGAGGTGCTCGCGGTCGCTTTCGGCGATGCCGCTGCACAGCGCCTGCGCGGCGCGCGTCTGGCCCTGGCCGGAGATGTCGTCCAGTTCGCCCTCGATGGTGAGCAGCGCGGTGCGATGGATCTTCGACGGATCCACGCGTTCGCCCTTCACGTCCCACAGGCCGCGCGGCAGCAGGTGTTCCTGGAACACGATGCGTACGGTGTCCAGGTAGTACTCGGCCGGCATGTCGAGCACCGCGTTGTACTCGTCGTAGAAGCGGCGATGCGCGGCGGCGTCGTCGAGATCGCCCTTGACCAGGTCCAGGTAGAAATCCCAGTGCGACTGGAAATGCCGCTCCGGATTCATCGCCACGAAACCGCTGTGCTGCAGGAAGCCCGGATACACGCGACGTCCGTGCCCCGGATAGTTCGGCGGCACGTGGTGGATGAGGTTGTCCTGGAACCACGACAGCGGCTTGTGCATCGCCAGGTCGTTGACCGTGGTGGGGTTCTCGCGGGTGTCGATCGGACCGCCCATCATCACCATCGAACGTGGGGTTTCCTCGCCACGCGCGGCCATCAGCGAGATCGCAGCCAGCACCGGCACCGTCGGCTGGCACACGCTGATCACGTGCAGCGACTCTGCACCGATCTGGCGGATGAACTCCTGCACGTACTCGACGTAATCGTCGAGCGAAAAGGCGCCTTCGCTTTCGGGCACCATGCGCGCGTCGACCCAGTCGGTGATGTAGACCTTGTGGTCGCGCAGCAGCGTGCGCACGGTGTCGCGCAGCAGCGTGGCGTGGTGGCCCGACAGCGGTGCGACGACCAGCACCGCCGGGTCGTCCTTCAGGTCGCGCAGGTTGCCGGCGTCGTCCGCATAGCGCTTGAAGCGCAGCAGGCGGCAGAACGGCTTGCGCGCCATCTCGCGTTCGATCACCGGGTAGACGGTGCCATCGATGTCGATGGAGTGGATGCCGAACTGCGGCTTCTCGTAGTCCTTGCCGATCCGGTACAGCAGCTCGCAACCGGCGGCGGCCTGCGCCGAACCCGGTAGCGAAGACAGCCAGCCGCCCTGTTGGTTGAACATCTTGGCGCTGGCTTCGGCCCAGTACGTCATCGGGGCCATCCAGGCACGGCCCAGTTCGTGAAGCTGATAGAGCATCGCGTGGAATCCGCTGTTGGCCCCCGTCGGGCGCGTGCTGCGGCGCAGCATATCCCAAGGAGCGGGATGCCGGGTGAATCGGGGATCAGGCCGGCCTTTCCAGCGCCACCAGCCGATCCGCGAGCCCCGGAGCCAGCCACTGGTGCGATCCCAGGGCGGTAAAGCCCTGCGCCTGGAAGCGCTGGCGATAGAAGCGGGCGGGACGGGGCTTGAAGCCGACGTCATCGCCGTCGGTCTCGTCTTCGCGGGTGAACGTCTCCAGGAACGCGATGCCGCCACACAGTTCGGCCAGGCCGGGCAGGCCGCGGTCGAGTTCGCGCGTGTCCAGGTAATGCATGACGTCGCTGCAGACCAGCAGGTCGACCGGCGGGCAGGGGCGCAGGTGCGCGAAGTCGGCGAACTGCGCCAGGTGCAGGCCGCGTCGCGCGCCGTAGCGCTGGATGGCGTAGGCACTGCTGTCGAAACCGAGGTAACGCAGTTTCGGGCGCAGCTTCAGCAACGGCGCGCGCCATGCGCCTTCGCCGCAACCGATGTCGAGCACGGTGCGGACGGGGCGCTCGAGGTAGTACTCGGCGGTGGCCACCGCCAGCGCCACCTTGCGCGCAAGCCGCGCGGTGCTGCCGACGGCGTGGTCCTTCTTCGCCGGATCGCGATACCAGCGTTCGAAATAGGCCTGGTCGTACTGCTTGCTCATGGAAGGGCGGGTGGGCTCGATGCGGGACGCGTGCCATGCTATCGCGCCACGCCGCCTCCACACACCGCCAAGGACCTTCCATGACCGCTTACTTCTGGATCAAGACCGCCCATGTGGTGTTCGTCATGGCGTGGATGGGCGGCGTGTTCTACCTGCCGCGCATCCTCGTGAACCTGGCCGAGGTTGGCGACGAACCCGCTGTGCGCGCGCGCCTGGTGCTGATGGGGCGCCGCCTGTACCGCTTCGGCCACATCATGTTCGGTCTGGCCTTCGTCTTCGGACTGGTGCTGTGGTTGGGCTATCGCGTGGTTTCCAGCTTCCCGACGATGGTCGCGCCGGGCAGCGGTTGGCTGCATGCGAAGTTGACACTGGTGGTGCTGATGCTGGTGCACTTCATCTTCAGCGGTCGCTGGCTGAAGGGCGTGGCTGCGGGCCGTGCGCTGCCGTCGTCGACGGCGCTGCGCTGGTTCAACGAGGCGCCGGTGTTCCTGTTGATCGCGATTGTGTATCTGGTACTGGCGAAGCCGTTCTGAGGGTTCGTCGTTTCCGCGAAGGCGGGAACTGCAAGCGCTACAAGATCAGGAGCAAAAGCTCCGCCCGAAAACGGGCGGGTTACTTTTGTCTTGGCAAAAGTAACCAAAACCGCTGGCTCCCTCCGCGATCCGCCGCTGCGCGGCGGTTCCCTGTGCTCCTCGCCACACGAGGGCACGCCGCCCAAACTCGCTGCGCTCAAACATGGGCGGCTCTTCGGCCCTCGTGCGGCTGCGGTGCTCGGCTCGCTCCGAAGTCGCAAGATCAACGGCAACGGCAACGGCAACGGCAACGGCAACAGCAACAGCAACAGCAACAGCAACAGCAACAGCAACAGCAACAGCAACAGCAACAGCAACAGCAACAGCAACAGCAAGCGGAAGTCGGTGGCCCGGATGCTCTTCGCTCCCGGGCCACCTTCGTACGACGATCGCTTTATCGCGCCGCGCGGAACTTTGCCGGATCAGGAAGCGTGACGGGCACGCCGTTCTCGTCGCAGTCGTTTGCCTTGCACAGTTCCTGGCGAAGCGCGGGCATGGCCTGCAGCAGGAAGTGGAAGATGGTGTTCTGCTCGACGCTGCCGCGCACGGCATCGCTGCCGGGGCCGCGCGCCCAGATGCCGACGTCATCGCCGCCATGCGATTCGGCGGCAGTCGGCACCAGTGCTTCCTGCAGGTAATCCGGGTCCTGCGTGTTGACGTTGCGCAGGTCGGGGCGGCCGTTCTTCGGGATCTGCACGCCGCTCACGGTGTGCTGGAAGCGCTTCGGGCCTTCCGGTTGCTGCGCGCTCGCGCCGACGAAGCCCGGGCCGTTGCTGTAGTTCAGCGTGGTGTAGGGCAGGCCGAGCTGGTCCAGTGCGTAGCTGCCGTCGCCGTCGTCCTCGCCGCTGCTGCCGCGCACCTTGTCGAGGATCGGATTGCCGCGGCGCGGGTAGCCGACGAAGCTGAGCGTGTGCGAGTGGTCGGCCGTGACCAGGATCAGCGTGTCCTGGGCCGAGGTCGCGTCCGCGGCGGCCTGCACGGCCTCGCTCAACGCGATGGTGTCGGTGAGTGCGCGATAGGCGTTGCCGTAATGGTGCGCGTGGTCGATGCGGCCGCCTTCCACCAGCAGCACGAAGCCCTTGTCGTTGCGTTGCAGGCGTGCGATCGCGGCGCGCGTCATCTCCGCCAGCGTGGGTTCACCGGCGCCGTCCTGCGGGCGATCCTGCGAGAACTGCATGTGGTCGGGTTCAAACAGGCCCAGCAGCGGTCCCTCGGCCGGTGCATCGGCGAGCTGCTGCGCATTCCACACGTAGGTTCCGGCGGGATGGCGCTGTTTCCACTGCGCGATGAGGTCGCGGCCGTCGAGACGTTCGCCGACCTTGTCGTCGTACTCGGGATCGCGCTCCGACACCGGCATGAAGTTCTTGCGGCCACCGCCCATGAGCACGTCCGGCCCGTTGCCGAACGGCGTCTCGACCAGCTGTCGCGCGATGTCGATGCAGCCGTCCGCCTTGGCTTCGTCGCTCAGCTCCGTGTCGTTTTCCCAGTTGCGTTCGGGCACGTGGGTGAACGTGGCGCCCGGCGTGGCGTGGGTCACGCGCGTGGTGGTGACCACGCCGGTGGCGAAGCCGCGACTGGCGGCAAGCTCCCACAGCGTCAGCATCGGGACCGACTGCGCGGCCGCGCAATCCTTGCGCATCGCCTGCTGGCCGATGCTGAGCACGCCGGCGCGCGTCTTCACGCCGGTGGCCATCGCGCTCATCGTGCCGGCCGAGTCGGGCGTCTGCGAATCGGTGTTGTAGGTCTTGCTGAGCGCGGTCGACGGAAAGTACTCCCAGCTCAGGCGATTGTTCTCGCCCGGGCCACCCTTGCGCTGGCCGTCGAGGATGCGCGCGGCGGCGACGGTGGTGAGGCTCATGCCGTCGCCGATGAAGAGGATCACGTTCTTCGCCTTGCCCGACATCGCGCCGCGTGCGGCGGCCTGCGACGCGCCGTCGCGGAACCACCACTGCGGGGTTTCGTCCGCGGGGTGGCGGATGGTCGGCACGTCCACTTCCAGCGTGGTCGGGTTTGCCGATCCGGGCGTTCCGGTGGTGGCGCAGGCGCCGAGGAGGAGGAGGGTGGCGAAGGCGAGGGTGGCGCGGGGCAGACGGGGCATCGGAAGGCGCTGGGCAGAGGCAAACCGCGATTATGGCGTGCGTCATTGCAGGTCTGGGACACCGGTGTTGCATTCACGGGGTCGCTGTCACCATCAGCGTGGGCTATCGTGCCAATCCGACAGGTTGTGTAAAGAACGAGGTCCCGATGAAGCTGGTTTCGGCCTGGCTCCGAATCCCCTTCTGGCAGCGCGTGCTGGCCGGCTTCGTGCTCGGCGCGCTGGCGGGCTGGGCGTTCGGCCACTCTGCCGAAACCTGGTTCGCGCCGCTGGGCACGATCTACGTCACGCTCATCAAGATGATCGCCGTGCCGCTGGTGTTCTTCGCGGTGATGAACGCCATCGGCAGCCTGCACGGACAGAAGTCGGTGGCGGCGCTGGGTGGGCGCACCTTCGTCTGGTTCGCCATCACGGCCGCGCTTGCGGTGGGCGTGGGTCTGCTGGTGGGCTGGCTGCTGCAGCCGGGGCACGGATTGACCGGGTTGACCATGGCGCCGGATTACACCGTGCGCCACGTGCCGTCGCCGCTTGAGGTGCTGCTCGACGTGGTCCCGACCAACCCGTTCAAGGCACTGAGCGAAGGCAAGATCCTGCAGGTCATCGTCTTCGCGGGGCTCGTTGGCTTCGCGCTGGTGAAGCTGGGCGAGAAGGTCGCGGGCCTGCGCAAACTGGTGGGCGAAGCCAGCGACACGATGGTGCAGGTCACGCGCTTCGTGCTGGAGATGACGCCGCTGGGCACCTTCGGCCTGATCGCTTCGCTGGTCGGCGCGTACGGTTTCGAGAAACTGCTGCCGCTGGGCACGTTCGTCTTCGCGCTGTACCTGGCGTGCGCCATCCACATCGTGTTCGTGTACGGCAGCCTGATCTCGCTGCACGGGCTCAACCCGCTCAAGTTCTTCCGCGGAGCCGCGCCGGGCATGCAGGTGGCGTTCGTGGCTTCGTCCAGCTTCGCCGCGATGCCGGCCGCGATCCGCGCGGTCACTCACAACCTGGGCGTGGACAAGGATTACGCGGCCTTCGCCGTGCCGTTGGGCGCGAGCATCAAGATGGACGGTTGCGGTGCGATCTACCCCGCGCTGACGTCGATGTTCGTCGCGCAGTACTTCGGCCTGCAACTGGAGCCGAGCCAGTACTTCACCATCCTGCTGGCGTCCGTGCTGGGCAGCTTCGGCACCGCCGGTGTGCCGGGAACGGCGATCGTGATGGTGACGCTGGTGCTGTCGGCCGCGGGCCTGCCGCTGGAAGGCATCGGCTATCTGGTAGCCATCGATCGCGTGCTCGACATGATGCGCACGATGACCAACGTCACCGGCCAGATGGTGGTGCCGGTGCTGGTGGCGAAGGAAACCGGCATGCTCGATCGCGAGGTGTACGAAGCGGCGTCGAGCAACCTCGGCATCGCCGCTGGCGAGAAGGCCGAAGTCAGCCGGGCCGCGGCGAAGTGAGCTCGACGGTGGAACTGCTCGAGCGGTTCCCCGATGCCGAAGACTACTGCCGCCTGCGTGCGGATGCCGGCATGGCCACGCGCACGATCGAAGCCGCGCGGCGTGGGCTGGCCAACACGCTGTACGGCGTGAGCGTCGTGCGCGAGGGCGAGGTGATCGGCATGGGCCGCATCATCGGCGACGGCGGCTGCTTCTTCGTCGTGGTCGACATCGCGGTGGCGCCCGAGCATCAGGGGCAAGGCCTGGGCAAGCGCATCATGGGTGCGCTGGACGCGTGGCTGCGCGCGAATGCGCCACCTTCGGCGGTGGTGTCACTGGTCGCCGATGGCGAGGCGAAACACCTGTACGCGAAGTACGGCTTCGTCGAAACGACGCCGCACTCGGTGAACATGGAGTATCAGGTCGATCCGGCAGACGCGCGTCCGCCGCGATGAACTGCCTTCACACGCGCGAGTACGACCACGACAGCATGCGGCCGTCGCGGTAGGGCATCACACCGTGGAACGAGCGCGGGTCCTCGTCGAAGACCAGTGGCAGGAAGTTGCGGTCGCCTTCCCACATGGGCAGTTCGTCCAGGCGTTCGATCGGCACCCATTCCAGCGTGCCTTCCGGGTTGCTCGCGTGCGGCGTGCCGCGGAAGCCGGTGATGACGAACACGAAGCCCAGCCAGTCTTCGCCCTTCTTGCCGAAGCCCGGCCAGCTGATGGTGCCGCGCAACTGCAGCTCGTCGCATTCGATGCCGGCTTCCTCGAGGATCTCGCGTCGCATGCCGGCGACGACGTCCTCATCGGGTTCCAGCTTGCCGCCCAGACCGTTGTACTTGCCCAGCTGGTGGTCGTCGGGCCGCGCGTTGCGGTGAACCATCAGCACTTCGCGGCCGTCGGGCGAGAGCACGTATCCCAGCGTGGCGACGATCGGCGTGTACGGCATCAGCGGCCGCCCTTGCCGCGCGCGGCGGTCTGCTCGGACAGCGTCTTGTCGAACGCGCGCTCGGCCTTGTCGGCATAGGCGCGGCACGTCAGCGTGGTCGGCGTGGTCGATTCACGCAGCTTCCAGCCGCTGGCGTCCGGATGCGGCGTGATCAGCAGGTCGCAGGGCAGGGCGCGCGTGGCAGCGAAACCACGGCGATAGTCGTCGACGATGTGCGGGTAACGCGGGTTGTCGACCAGCTGGTAGCCCGGTGCGCTGAGGCTGTCGACGTAGGCGATGCGCAGCGGTTTGCCGGCCTTCGTGTCGGTCCAGGTCCAGCTCATGCTGCCGGGCGTGTGCGCCGGGGTGAAATGCACGGTGAAGGCGACGCCGCCCAGCTCCACGGTTTCGCCGTCCATCACCAGCCGGTCCACGCGCGGCGCCGGGAACAGCATGCCGTCGCCGAAATGCAGGTCGCCGAATCCGCCGCGTGCGAGCAGCACGGCTGACTCGGCGTTGCTCACCACCTGCGCGCCGGTCGCGCGCTGGATCGCCGCGATGGGGCCGGCGTGGTCGATGTGCGCGTGGCTGTGCAGGATCAGTTTCAGGTCCGACGGTGCCACGCCCAGTTCGCGCATGCGTGCCAGCAGCATGTCGGCGGCCTGCGGCAGTCCGCCGTCGATCAGCACCGCGCCTGCATCGGTCTTCACCAGCAGCGCGCTGAGGCCTTCGGTGCCGATGTACCACGTGCGTTCGGCGATCTGGAACGGTGCGACCGGGCGGCGCCAGTCGTCGGAAGATTCGTAGGCTTTCGCTTGCGGAAGCAGAGGTTCGGCAGCGCTTGCGGCGAACGTGGACAGCAGCGCGGTCAGCAGGACGGAAACGGCGATAGGGCGCATCGAGGCGTCGTGGGCGTCGCGGGGAGGATGCACAGTGTATGCGTACGAACGTGCACGCTCCCCGTGTCCACCGTCATGGATCGACCCGTCATGGCACGCGCGGCAATGTCGTGCGCCGGTACACCAGCCGCACCGCGAACAGGGCGAGGGGTATCGGCAGCAGGACGCCGGCCACCGACAGCCACGTCGGATGCGGCACAGTCACGATCATGCCCATCACGGCCGCGATCACCACCAGCGCTACCAGTAGGGCGGCGGCGGTCTGATGCCGTGCCACCTTCGCCGCGGCCAGCGCGCCGATGAAGGATCCCAGCGCCCAGGATGCCAGCACCATCAGCTTGCCCGGCAACGGCAGGGCGGCGATGAAGGCGGCGAACGCGCCTTCGTGGGCGGGGTTGGCCATGTCCAGCCCGGCAGGCAGGGGATAGAACCGATGGCCAATGCTCTGCACGGCCATGATCACCGCCACCGCGACCACCACACCGACCAGCATTCCCAGGATCGTCCGGCCCATCGCAGTTCCTCCCTCGCGTTGGGCGCGAGCATCGCGCCGGCGTGCGTTCGCCGCAAGCACACACCGTCCGCGCATAATCGCGGGGCATCCCATGCCCCTGTGCGGGGCCCACGACGGAGTCATCGATGGCCGACACCGGGCCGCGCCTGCTCGCCTTTGCCGGCAGCCTGCGCCAGGGTTCCTACAACCGCCGGCTCGTCCACGTGCTGGCCGAAGGCGCACGCGCCGCGGGCGCGGAAGTGACGCTGATCGAGCTGCGCGACTTCCCCTTGCCCGTCTACGACGGCGATATCGAGGCCAATGGCATGCCCGCGCCCGTGCGCGAGCTGCAGGCGCTGATGGCCTCGCACCACGGCCTGCTGATCAGCACGCCCGAATACAACGGTTCGATGCCGGCGCTGGTGAAGAACACACTGGACTGGATCTCGCGACCGACCGACGCAGGAACTTCCGGCGTCGCGCTGTTCCGCGACAAGGTGGCTGGCATCGTCTCCGCTTCGCCCGGTCCTCTCGGCGGACTGCGTTCGCTCCTGGTACTGCGCGACGCACTGGCCAAGCTGGGGCTGCTCGTCGTTCCGCAGCAGGTGGCGGTGGGGCAGGCGGCGGACAAGCTTCCCGATTACGGCGTTCTCAACGACGACCGCCTGCGTACCGGTGTCCACGGCGTGGCCGCGGCGGTGGTGCGCCAGGTGCGCGCGGGCCTTTTGGCGGGAGAGATGGCATGAGTGGCAAACAGCGTGAACTCAACCTGCGTTTCCTGGCCGAACCGACCGACGTCAACTACGGCGGCAAGGTCCACGGTGGCATGGTGATGAAGTGGATCGACCAGGCGGGCTACGCGGCCGCGGTCGGCTGGAGCGGCACGTACGCGGTGACCGTCGCGGTGGGTGGCATCCGCTTCGTGTCCCCCATCCGCATCTCGGACCTGGTGACCGTGCACACCAAGCTGGTCCACACCGGCACCACCAGCATGCATTTTGCGGTGGACGTGAAGGCGCGCGATCCCATGGAAGGCGTCGAGCACGACCGCCTGTGCACGCACTGCATCATCGTGTTCGTCGCGCTGGACTCGGTGGAGGGCAAGCCGACGCCGGTGCCCGCGTGGACGCCGGTCAACGACGACGACAAGCGCCTGGCCGAATACGCGCTCAAGGTGATGGAGCTGAGCAAGGGCATCGAGGAAACCGTCGAGCGGCTGGCGGCGATCAACGAAGGGTGAGGCTGACCGCTCGCGCGGCACTGCCGCGTGGTCTGCCGAACGCCCGGCCAGGGATGGCCGGGCCGGGCGACCCGGAGTCAGTCGCGTACCGCCACGGATGGCATCGCAGCACTCAACGAGGCACGCTTTTTTCCTGATCCATGAAGCATGAAAAAGGCCGCCCGGAGGCGGCCTTTTCATTGCACGTGCGCCGAGGCTCAGATGCCGTCGAGGCGACGCGCCTGCATGAACTTCTGGCTCCAGTAGCCGGTGTCGAGGTTGGACACCTGCACGTCCTTGCCGCGGCTGGGGGCGTGGACGAAACGGCCTTCGCCAACGTAGATGCCGACGTGGTCAACGCGGCCGCGACGGCCGAAGAACACCAGGTCGCCGGCGGCCAGCTTGGCCTTGTCGTTGATCAGCTCGCCATTCTTGGCCATCTCGCGCGAGACGCGCGGGAGCTCGATGCCCAGGGCGTTGCGGAACACGTAACCCACCAGCCCGCTGCAGTCGAAGCCCTTGTCCGGGTCGCTGCCGCCCCAGCGGTAGGGCGTGCCCAGCAACGCCATCGCGCGCTGCAGGACCGTCTTGATCTTGCTCTGCTGTTCGGTCGGCAGGTTGGCGACCGGATCGCCCACCGAGGCCGCCGGGACCAGCAGGCGGTTCAGGTCGGTGGCCAGCAGCAGGGCGCGGTCGGACAGGCTCATGGCCTCCGGCAGCGCGGTGTTGGTGACGGGAGCCGGGGCGTCGGCGGAATCGCCGGCCAGTGAAGAACTGGGGACCTGCTGGGCGAATACCGGAGCGGCCATCAGCACCAGCGACGCGGCGAGGGTGAGACGGAGCGGTGCCCGGCCCATGCGGTTCTCGTTGGCGTCACTGGAGGAATTCGGCATCACGCAGGCATCACAAAACGATTCGCGAAGGATCATGCCTGCGTAATGAGTGGATGAGGTTCAGATTTCGTTATTTTTTCGTTATGTGAACTCGCGCCAGATCACAAATCGTGCCAAATGCCTTCACCCGGCCGTCACCGCAGGACCCGTTTCGCCCCGGTGTAGTGGTCCCGCCAGTAGCTGCCGTCGAGGTGGTCCAGCCGGACCGTCCCCCCGGTGCTGGGGGCATGGACGAACCGGCCCTCACCCACATAGATGCCGACGTGGCTGACGGCCTTGCCTTGCCCGAAGAACACCAGATCGCCTGCGGCCAGCCGCTCCGGCGCGATCCGCGGCCCCTGCCAGGCGGCCAGGTCGCGGGAAGTGCGGGGCAGGCTGAGGGACAACATGTCGCGGTAGACGTAAGTGACCAGGCCGCTGCAGTCGAAGCCGCCCTCGGGGGTGTTGCCGCCGTAGCGGTACGGCGTGCCGACCAGGCTGATGGCGCGCATCAGGACCGCGTTGGCGGCGTCGGGGTTCTCGGGCTGGACCACCGGCCAGGCGCGATGCGCGGGAGGGGCCTGGCGCACGGCCTTCTGACCGCCGCCGCAGCCGGCGAGCGCGGCGAGCAGCAGAAGAGAAAGGAGTACGGGGCCGCGCGCTGGCGCGGGGGCGGGCTTGCCGGGATAATGCCGGGCTCTCATCGGCCGGTAGATTGGCCGTTCATGTCGTCGACGGCAAGCCTGCCGCCGCATCCATGCTGCCCCGCGGTGGCAAACAGCCGAGTCCTGCAATGAAAATCGAGAAAGATCGCGTCGTCCGTTTCCATTACACCGTCTCCGAAGTCGGCCAGGCGCCGCTGGAGAGCTCGGAAGGCCGCGAGCCGCTGGCCATCCTGATCGGCCACGGCAACATCATCCCGGGCCTGGAGAATGCGATGGACGGCCGCGAGGCCGGCGAGAAGTTCGAGGTCGACGTGGTCGCGGCCGATGCCTACGGCGAGCGCCGCGAGGGCCTGACCCAGCGCGTGCCGAAGAAGCACTTCCAGGGCGCACGCCTCGAGCCGGGCATGCAGGCCGTGCTGCCGACGAACTTCGGCCCGCGCGCCGTGACCATCCAGAAGGTGGGCATGAGCGTGGTGGACGTGGACCTGAACCACCCGATGGCCGGCAAGGACCTGCACTTCGCCATCGAGATCGTCGAAGTGCGTGAAGCCTCGGCCGAAGAAGTCGAGCACGGTCACGTGCACGGCGACGGCGGCCACCACCACTGACCGGTTCGCTCCGAACGCATTCCCGACGGCCCGCGCAAGCGGGCCGTCTGCGTTCCGGGGCCGGCATCGTGCCCAGGCGCACGTCCCGGGCCGTTCACGCATGCTCTAATCGGCGCTTCCCTCCAGGGACGAAGCGGATGGCGGTGGAACGTCCGGACACCTCGCCGGAATGAACGCAGGCGAGCTGGCGCCGACCGGCGCGAACCAGCGGCTGCAAAACCTCGACGTGCTGCGCGGCTTCGCGTTGCTCGGCATTTTCCTGATGAACGTGGAGTACTTCGGCCGACCGCTGGCCGACATGGGCCAGGGCATCCAGCCGGGCCAGGCGCCGTTCGACCATGCGCTGTCCTGGCTGATCTACGTCTTCGTGCAGGGCAAGTTCTGGATCCTGTTCTCCCTGCTGTTCGGCATGGGCTTCGCGCTCATGGACGAACGCGCGCGCGCTGCCGGGCGCGACTTCACTGCGATCCACCTGCGCCGCAGTCTGGCGCTGCTGGCCATCGGGCTGGCACACGCGTGGCTGGTGTGGGCAGGCGACATCCTGGTGGCGTACGCGATCGGTGCGTTGCTGCTCACGTGGTTCCGCGACCTGCCGCCCGAACGACAGGGGCGCTGGGGCGCACTGCTGTATGGCCTGCCCACGCTGGGGGTGCTGGCGATGGTCGCGCTGATGCTGCTCCTCGGGTTCGCCGGGGGCGCTGCCGGCGAGCACGCCGATCCCGCGCACAACAGCACCCAGGCGGCTGCGCGCGCTGTCGAAGTGCTGGCGTACTCGCAGGGCAGCTGGTGGCAGGCGACACAGGCGCGCGTGCAGTACTTCTTCGCACAACTGATCGAAACACTGGCGTTCGAGCCGTTCGCGCTGGGCATGTTCCTGGTGGGCGCATGGCTGCTGCGCAGCGGCGCCATTGCCGACCCGCAGGCGCATGCGCCGCTGTACCGACGGCTGCGCCGCGTGGTGCTGCCTGTGGGCGTCGCGCTGGCGTTGGCCAGCGCAGCGGTGTCGGTGTATTTCGATTGGGACCACGACGGGCCGCGTTCGCTGCTGGCGATGTCGCTGATGCTGGCGGCCAGTCCACTGATGAGCCTGGGGTATCTGGCGCTGGTGGTCGGCGCACTGCACACGCCCCGCGGTGCGCGCGTGCTGGGTGTCCTTGCTCCCGCCGGGCGCATGGCGCTCAGCAACTATCTGCTGCAGTCGTTCATCGGAACTTGGGTGTTCTATGGCCACGGGCTCGGCCTGTGGGGGCAGGTATCGCGCCGCTGGCAGGTCGCGGGCGTGCTGGTGGTGTTTGCATTGCAGGTGGTGGCCAGCCGCTGGTGGCTGGCGCGCTTCCGTTTCGGGCCCGCGGAATGGCTGTGGCGGGCTTGCACGTACGGGCGGTTCCCGCCGATGCGGGTTGCCGCGGTCCACAACCTCTAAACTTGACGACATGGAACAGCGCGAAGATGTGGTGATCGTCGGTGCCGGCGTGATCGGTCTGGCCAGCGCCCTGGCCCTGCTCGAGACGGGCCGGAGTGTCCGTGTTATCGACGCGGGCCGGGTCGGCGGCGGCAGCTCCCACGGCAACTGCGGCACGATCACGCCCAGCCATGCGCCGCCGCTGGCCGCGCCGGGCGTGGTGCTCAAGGCACTGCGCTGGATGCTCACGCCGGACGCACCGCTGTACGTCGCGCCACGTTTCGATCCGCGACTGTGGTCGTGGCTGCTGCGCTTTGCCGTGCGCTGCAACGACCGCGACTGGCGCATCAGTGCCCGTGCCAAATCGGCCATCCTCAACGATTCGCGCGTGCGCCTGGCCGAATGGGTCCGCGACTACGGGCTGGCGTGCGAATTCGCGAACTCGGGCGAGGACTACGTCTACCGCGACGCGCACGAGTTCGAGCACACCCAGGGCGAGGTCGATTTCCTGCGCGAGCTGGGTGTGCGCGTGGACGTCGTGGATGGCCCGACGTACGAACGCATCGAGCCCGCGCTCAAGCCCGGCCTTGCCGGTGCGATCCGCTTCGACGGCGATGCCGTGCTGCGGCCGGACCGCTATGTCTCCGAACTGGCCCGGGTCGTGCGCGAACGCGGTGGCGTGATCGTCGAACAGTGCGCCTTCGAAGGCGCGCAGACGCAGGGCGATCGCGTGCACATCCGCACGGCGCAGGGCGAACTGCAGGCGCGCGAGCTGGTGGTGGCGCTGGGTGCCTGGTCGCCGAAGCTGGCCGACGCAATCGGCGCGCCGTCGCTGAAGGGCCTCATCCAGCCGGGCAAGGGTTACTCGATCACGTACTCCTCGCCCAACCTGGTTCCGCGCCGGCCTCTGGTGCTGCGTGAGCGGCAGGTGTGCGTCACGGCGTGGGGCAGCGGTTTCCGCCTGGGCAGCACGATGGAGTTCAGCGGATACGACGAGAGCCTCAACCCGCGGCGCCTGGACGCACTGGAGCGGGGCGCGCGCGAATACCTGCACGAGCCCTACGGCGCGCAGAAGCAGGAGGAGTGGTATGGCTGGCGCCCGATGAGTTGCGACGACATCCCGATCATCGGCCGCGTGCCCGGCAATCCGCGCGTGCTGCTCGCCACCGGGCACGGCATGATGGGCGTGAGCATGAGCGCCGCGACGGGCCAGCTCATCGCCGACCTGGTCGCGCAACGCACGCCGGCGATCGATCCGACGCCCTACGGCATCGAGCGTTTCGAATGAACGCGCACGCCCCCAGCGAGTTCGACCTGATCGTCATCGGTGGCGGTTCGGGCGGGCTGGCCGGTGCCTTCCGCGCTGCCGGACACGGTGCGCGCGTCGCGCTGCTGGAACCCGGCCTGCTGGGCGGCACCTGCGTCAACGTGGGTTGCGTGCCGAAGAAGGCGATGTGGCTGGCGGCGGACGTGGCCGGGCGGCTGCGACTGGCACAGACGCTGGGCTTTCCGGTGACGCCGGCGCCGTTGGACTGGCCGGAGTTCATCGTCCACCGCGAGCGTTACATCGAGAACATCCACGCCAGCTACCGGCGCCGTCTCGACGAGGCGGGCATCGCGGTGCTGCCGTCGTACGCGCACTTCGTCGATGCGCACACCGTGGAATGCGAGAGCGGGACGCGACTGCGCGCGCCGCGCATCCTCATCGCCACCGGCGGGCGCCCGCAACGCATGGCGGTGCCCGGCGCGGAACTGGGCGGCGTCTCCGACGATTTCTTCCAGTGGCGCGCGGCGCCGGAGCGCGTGGCGATCGTCGGTGCCGGTTACATCGCGGTGGAACTGGCCGGTCTGTTGCAGGGGTTGGGCAGTCGCGTGGACGTGTTCGTGCGCGGCGATCGCCTGCTGCGTGGTTTCGATCACGAGCTCACCGCACAGTTGGCCGAGGAGTATCGTCAGCAGGGTATCCGCCTGCATTTCGATCACACCGTCGCAGCGATCGAGCGCGACGGGCAGGGCGTACGGCTGCGTGGTTTCGATGGGGCGTTGAGCGATCGCTTCGACGCATTGCTGTTCGCCACCGGTCGCGTGCCCAATAGCGAGCGGTTGCAGCTGCACAACGCCGGCGTGGCGACCGACGTCGGTGGTCATGTCGCCGTCGATGAGCGCCACGCCACCAATGTCGACGGTATCTTCGCCGTCGGCGACATCACGCCCGATCCGCCGCTGACGCCGGTCGCCATCGCGGCCGCACGACGCCTGATGGATCGCCTTTACGGCGGAGCCACCGCGCTGCTCGACCGCACCGGCATTCCGACGGTGGTGTTCTCGCATCCGCCGATCGGGCAGGTGGGGCTCACCGAAATGGAGGCGCGCCAGGTGCATGGCGACACCGCCGTGCACGTGTACCGCGCCGGCTTCCGTCCCATGTTGTACGCGTTGGCCGACGTGCCGCAGCGCAGTCTGTTCAAGCTGGTGTGCGTGGGCGACGACCGTCGCGTCGTGGGCATCCACCTGATGGGCGAGGCCGCGGACGAGATTCTCCAGGGGTTCGCCGTGGCGCTGAAGCGCGGCATCACGCTGGACGACCTGCGCGACACCGTGGCGATCCACCCGACCAGCGCCGAAGAAGTGGTGCTGATGCGATGAGTTTCCCGCTATGAACACGCCTATCGAACACGACATCTACACGCTGCATCGCGGCACCGCGCCGCTGTTCGTGAGCCTGCCGCACGACGGCAGCCACATCCCCGATGCCCTCGCCGCGCGCATGGTTCCCGCCGCGCGCAAGGCGCCGGACACCGACTGGCACGTGTCCATCCTTTACGACTTTGCGCGCGCGCTGGGTGCATCGGTCATCGTGCCGCGTCATTCGCGCTATGTGGTCGATCTCAACCGTCCGCCGGACGACACCTCGCTGTATCCGGGCCAGAACACCACGGGGCTTTGTCCGGCAGTGCGGTTCAGCGGCGAACCGGTCTATCTGGAAGGCCAGGCTCCGTCGCCGGATGAAGTCGCCGCGCGCGTCGAGCAGTACTGGCGCCCGTACCACGATGCCCTGCGCGCGGAGATCGACCGTGTGCACGGCGTGCATGGTCGCGTGGTGCTGTGGGAAGGCCACTCGATCCGCGGCAGCGACCTGCCATTCCTCTTCGAAGGCCGCCTGCCGGACCTCAATCTGGGCACGTCGAACGGCGCAAGTTGTTCGCCGCAATTGCAGCAGCGACTGGAAGCGGTGTTGTCCGGCCAGGTGGATTACGACTTCGTGGTCAACGGGCGTTTCAAGGGCGGGTACATCACGCGCCACTACGGCGAACCCGCGCGCGGTATCGACGCGGTGCAGTTGGAGATCAGCCAGCGCAACTACATGGACGAGGACAGCTTCGTCTACCAGGCCGGCAAGGCGGCGGTGCTGCAGGACGTGCTGCGCGCGCTGCTGGCGTCAAATCTGTAGTCCTGCAGGCAGACGGCCCGTCAACGGGCGCCGGCTACCACGCGATCATGCCGCCGGTGTCGCCGTGGATGCGCGCCACATCCAGGCTCAGCGCGACGGCAGGGCTCGGCGCGGTTTCCCGAGCCCCGTTGATTCCGTCAGACCTCCAGCGTGGCCAGGTCGCCCTTCGTCTCCAGCCACTGCTTGCGATCGCCTGCACGCTTCTTGGCCAGCAACATGTCCATCAGCGAATGCGTCTGCGTGTCGTCGTCCACGGTCAGCTGCACCAGGCGACGGGTGTCCGGATGGATGGTGGATTCGCGAAGCTGCGAGGGGTTCATCTCGCCAAGGCCCTTGAAGCGGGTGACGTGCACCTGGCCGGTGAAGCCCTTCTTGCGATCGTTCTTCTCGCGCTCGACCTTCTCCAGCAGGATGCGCTTTTCCTCTTCGTCCAGCGCATAGAACACCTGCTTGCCGATGTCGATGCGGAACAGCGGCGGCATCGCCACGAATACGCTGCCGTTGGCGACCAGCGACGGAAAATGCTTGAGGAACAGCGCGCTCAGCAGCGTTGCGATGTGCAGGCCATCGGAGTCGGCGTCGGCGAGGATGACGACCTTGCCGTAACGCAGGCCCGAGATGTCGTCCTTGCCCGGGTCGCAGCCGATGGCCACCGCCAGGTCGTGTACTTCCTGCGAGGCGAGCACGCTTCCGGAGGCGACTTCCCAGGTGTTCAGGATCTTGCCGCGCAGCGGCAGGATGGCCTGGAAATCCTTGTCGCGTGCCTGCCGTGCGCTGCCGCCGGCCGAGTCGCCTTCCACCAGGAACAGTTCGGTGCGCGAGAGGTCCTGGCTGACGCAGTCGGCCAGCTTTCCGGGCAGGGCAGGGCCCTGCGTGACCTTCTTGCGGACGACCTGCTTCTCGGTCTTCAGGCGCGCCGCAGCACGCTCGATGGCCAGTTGCGCGATCTTCTCGCCCAGCTCCACGTGCTGGTTGAGCCACAGTGAGAACGCATCGTGCGCAGCGCCCTCCACGAAGGCAGCGGCCTGGCGCGAGGACAGGCGTTCCTTGGTCTGCCCGCTGAACTGCGGGTCGGTCATCTTGATGCTGAGCACGAAGGCGACTCGGTCCCACACGTCTTCCGGTGCCAGCTTCACGCCGCGCGGCAGCAGGTTGCGGAAGTCGCAGAACTCGCGCAGCGCATCGGTGAAGCCGGTACGCAGGCCGTTGACGTGCGTGCCGTGCTGGGCGGTCGGGATGAGGTTGACGTAGCTTTCCTGCACCAGCTCGCCATCGGGCACCCAGGCCACCGCCCAGTCGGCGGTTTCGGTGTCCTTGGTCAACTTGCCGACGAACAGCTCCGGCGGCAGGAGCTCGCGCTCGGCCAGCTCGCCACGCAGGTAATCGCGCAGGCCGTCCTCGTAGTACCACTCGTTGCGCTCTTCGGTGGCCTCCTCGAACAGCTTCACCGTCAGGCCGGGGCACAGCACCGCCTTGGCGCGCAGCAGGTGGCGCAGCGAGCGGGGGTTGAACTTGACCGTATCGAAGTACTTCGCGTCCGGCCAGAAGTGGACGCTCGTGCCGGTGTTCTTCTTGCCCACGCTGCCCACGACTTCCAGCGGCGAGGCGCGGTCGCCGTCCTTGAAGGTCATGCGGTATTCGTTGCCGTCGCGCTTGATGCGCACTTCGACATGCTTCGACAGCGCGTTGACCACGCTGACGCCAACGCCGTGGAGGCCGCCGGAGAAGGTGTAGTTCTTGTTGCTGAACTTGCCGCCCGCATGCAGGCGCGTGAGGATCAGCTCCACGCCGGGGATCTTCTCCTCCGGGTGGATGTCCACGGGCATGCCGCGGCCGTCGTCGGACACCGAACAGCTGCCGTCGCTGTGCAGCGTCACTTCCACGGTGCGCGCGTGGCCGGCCAGCGCCTCGTCGACCGCGTTGTCGATGACCTCCTGCGCCAGATGGTTCGGCCGCGCGGTGTCGGTGTACATGCCCGGGCGGCGCTTGACGGGGTCAAGGCCGGAAAGGACTTCGATGTCTGCGGCGTTGTAGCGGCTGCTCATTCTGGGATGCGTCGGAAGTGGGGGCTCATTCCGACAGCGGTTCGAGCTGGCTGCCGGTATAGGGATTGAAGCGGTAGCTGCCGGGGAACGTCTGGCCGGTGCGCGGATCGCGCTGGGGCGTCAGCAGGCTGCCGAGCGGGGTGGTGAAATCGTACCGCGCCTGGCCCAGCTGCACGCTCACCTTGCCCGGTGCCAGCGGGTCGGCCAGCGGCTTGCCGTCCTTGCCCTTGGCGGGAAACACGAAGAAATGCAGGTTGTTGCCCAGTTGGCCGATCATGCTGCCCAGGACCGGCTTCAGCACGCCGAACACCATCGTCACCTTCGGGTCGAGCTTGCCGGGATCGATCGGCGTGTATTCCTTGCCGTCGGCGCCGCGCAGGCGGATCGCCTCGCGCAGTTCGTTCTCGTCCATGAACTTGTCGATGCCCAGCGTGCCGATCTTGCCGTTCACGGCGGCGACCACCGTGTACTGATCGAAGAGCCCGGCGATCTGCGTCATCGCGGAGCGGTCGTCGTTGCGCGCGGACGCGAGCCAGAACTGCGACGGCAGCCACCAGACCAGGTCGACCGTTTCCCGGGAGGAACTGGTCTGCTGCGTTTCATTGGTGAGCTGGTTGATCTGGATGCGTTCGGGCGGCAGCGGCTTCGGATCGGCGGCGAGCGCGGAAAGCGACCAGGACAGCAACAACGGCAAGGCGAGAAGGCGAAGCGGATGCACGGCGGTTCCCCTGTTGGAGCGGCGAGGATGCCATGGTGCGGCAGGGGGTCAAGCGCGCGAGCGCGGATCTGGGGGGTGGGGCGGTTTGTCAAGAGCGCGTTCAGCGGTCAGCATGGGCTGCACGGGTAGGGTGCCCGCGGGTTTCGGCCCGTACGCTGCAATCGAGGAGACACGAATGAACATCCGCACGCTTCTGCTTCCGACCGCCATTGTCGCCGCGCTGGCGATGCCCGCCGCATTCGCGCAGCAGGACGCCCAGGCCGACGCCAAGTCCCGTCAGGAATCGTCGCAGGCCCCGCAATCCCGCCAGGGCGCGAACGCCGGGCAGGGCGCCGACAAGGCACAGGCCGACCAGGCCAAGACGCAGAAGAAGGACAAGGCCAAGCGCCCGCCCGAACGCGAGCCCGAGGAAGAGGACGAGCGCTGATCGGCGCCGCTTCCGCACGGACCCCAGACGCCCCGGCCCCTGCCGGGGCGTCGTCGTTTGGGCAGCGCGTGACGGCCTGCGGCAAATGACGCCTGGCTTCCGGCCATCGAGAGGGTTCGACGCGCCGGGTGGGACGCCGCCCCGCCGGGCGCCATCGACCGATGACGCGCGGACTGCGGCGACGGAATGAACACGCTGTTCCGCGTCAAGGTCGCGGCCGTAACTCTCAGCCTGTAAACTACGGCTTTCCAGCGGCAGCAAAACCATGACTCCCCTGATTTTCGTCACCGGCGGCGTGGTGTCCTCACTTGGCAAGGGCATCGCGGCAGCCTCGCTGGCGGCCGTCCTCGAAGCGCGCGGCCTGCGCGTGACGATGATGAAGCTCGACCCCTACATCAACGTCGACCCGGGCACGATGAGCCCGTTCCAGCACGGCGAGGTGTACGTCACCGACGACGGCGCCGAGACCGACCTGGACCTGGGCCACTACGAGCGCTACCTGCGCACGCGCCTGTCCCGCAAGAACTCCATCACCACCGGCCGGATCTACGACAACGTGATCCGCAAGGAACGCCGCGGCGACTACCTCGGCGGCACCGTGCAGGTGATCCCGCACATCACCGACGAGATCAAGCGTTGCATCATCGAGGCCACCGAAGGCTTCGACGTGGGCCTGGTCGAGATCGGCGGCACGGTCGGCGACATCGAATCGCTGCCGTTCCTCGAAGCCATCCGCCAGATCCGCAGCGAGCGCGGTCCCGAGGGCGCGCTCTTCATGCACCTGACCCTGGTGCCGTGGATCGCCGCCGCCGGCGAGCTGAAGACCAAGCCGACCCAGCATTCGGTGAAGGAACTGCGCTCCATCGGTATCCAGCCCGACGTGCTGCTGTGCCGAAGCGAGCAGCCGCTGCCCGACAGCGAGCGCCGCAAGATCGCGCTGTTCACCAACGTGCCCGAGCGCGCCGTCATCTCGGCCGTGGACCTGGACAACATCTACAAGATGCCGCGCCGCTTCCACGAGGAAGGGCTGGACACGATCATCCTCGATCGGCTGCGCATCAACGCCGGTCCGGCCGACCTGTCGCAGTGGGACGAAGTGGTCGATGCCAGCGAGCATCCGGTCGACACCGTCACCATTGCCGTGGTCGGCAAGTACGTCGATCACCAGGACGCATACAAGTCGGTCGGCGAGGCGCTCAAGCACGGCGGCCTGCGCCAGCGCACGCGCGTGAAGCTGAAGTGGCTGGAATCCAGCGACATCGAGCAGCAGGGCGTGGAATCGTTGAACGACGTCGACGGCATCCTGGTGCCGGGCGGTTTCGGCGACCGCGGCTTCGAAGGCAAGGTGCTCACGGCGCGCTATGCGCGCGAGCATGGCGTCCCGTACTTCGGCATCTGCTACGGCATGCAGGCGGCGGTGGTGGATTACGCCCGCCACGTGGCCGGCCTCAACGGAGCCAACAGCACCGAGAACGACAAGGCCAGCCCGCATCCGGTGATCGGCCTGATCACCGAGTGGCGCACCTCCAGTGGCGAGATCGAGCGCCGCAGCGAAGAGAGCGACCTGGGCGGCACCATGCGCCTGGGCCTGCAGGAGCAGCGCCTCAAGCCGGGCACGCTCTCGCGCGACATGTACGGCAAGGACGTCGTCGCCGAGCGCCACCGCCATCGCTACGAGTTCAACAACCGCTACCGCACGCAGCTGGAAGACGCCGGCCTCACCATCAGTGCCAAGTCGATGGACGACCTGCTGGTGGAGATGGTCGAGCTGTCGCGCGACAAGCATCCGTGGTTCCTGGCGTGCCAGGCGCACCCGGAGTTCCTGTCCACCCCACGCGACGGCCATCCGCTGTTCGTCGGTTTCATCCGTGCCGCGCGCGAGAACAGGGCGCAGGCCGGTGGCCGACTGCTGAAGGAAGCCAGCGCTTGATCAGCGACGACGATTTCAAGGACCTGCTGCGCAGGATCCTCGCCGATCCGGAAACCGAGGCGTTCGTCAGGAACGTCGTGCTGAACCGCCCGCTTGTGTTCGAATCGGCCGACGGGGCCAATACGCTGGACATCGCTCCGAACGCCGAGGTCAACAACGCCACCTTCAATCTGTCGTCTGGCAGCGTCCGCGTCGAAGACTGGGCGTTCTTCGGGCACGAGGTGAAGGTCCTCACCGGGACCCACGATGCCACGCGGTTCAATCGCGAACGGCAGACTGCCGTTCCGCAGAAGGGCCGCGACATCACGATCAAGCAGGGTGCGTGGATATGCTCGGGAGCAACGATCATTGGTCCCTGCACGATCGGCGAACATGCGGTGGTCGCGGCCGGATCGGTCGTGACCCGCGACGTGCCAGCCTACGCGGTAGTCGGCGGTGTGCCGGCCCGAATCATCAAGATGCTCGATGGAGAGACCAGGCATGAGTAACGAGAGGATGAACCTCTGTGGATTCGAAGTCGGACTGGACAAACCCTTCTTCCTGATTGCCGGGCCGTGCGTGATCGAGTCGATGCAGCTGCAGCTCGACACCGCCGGCAAGCTCAAGGAAATCACCTCCGAGCTGGGCATCAACTTCATCTTCAAGTCCAGCTTCGACAAGGCCAACCGTACCTCGGGCACCAGCTTCCGCGGTCCGGGCCTGGAAGAAGGCCTCAAGGTGCTGGCCGAGGTGAAGAAGCAGATCGGCGTGCCGGTGCTGACCGACGTGCACGAATACACACCGATGAACGAGGTCGCCTCGGTCGTCGACGTGCTGCAGACGCCGGCCTTCCTGTGCCGTCAGACCGACTTCATCCAGAACGTGGCCCGCGCCGGCAAGCCGGTGAACATCAAGAAGGGCCAGTTCCTGTCGCCGTGGGAAATGAAGCACGTGACCGACAAGGCCAAGGCCACCGGCAACACACAGATCATGGCCTGCGAGCGCGGTGTGTCCTTCGGCTACAACAACCTGGTCAGCGACATGCGCTCGCTGAGCGTGATGCGCGACACCGGTTGTCCGGTCGTGTTCGACGCCACGCACTCGGTGCAGCTGCCCGGCGGCGCCGGCGGCAAGAGCGGCGGCCAGCGCGAGTTCGTGCCGGTGCTGGCGCGCGCGGCCATCGCGGTCGGCATCGACGGCATCTTCATGGAAACCCATCCGGTCCCGGACGAGGCCCTGTCCGACGGCCCCAACGCCTGGCCGCTGCCGAAGATGCGTGCGCTGCTGGGGACTTTGCTGGAGCTGGACCGTATCACCAAGAAGAACGGCTTCCTCGAATCCAGCGTCTGATTTGCCGACGCGGAAGCTGCGGATCAGGAGCCGGAACGAGGCGCGCGCATGCCGCCCGGTCCGGCTTCTGCTTTAATCCGTGTCCATCCGCTTCGTCTGCCTCCCGCCGACCGCGTCCAACCGATCTCGCCAACCCACGACGAAACCCATGACGACCATCGCCAAAGTCCACGCCCGCGAAATCCTCGACAGCCGCGGCAATCCGACCCTCGAAGCCGAAGTCACCCTGAGCGACGGCAGCTTCGGCCGCGCCGCGGTGCCGTCGGGCGCTTCGACCGGCACCAAGGAGGCCGTGGAGCTGCGCGACGGCGACAAGACCCGCTACCTGGGCAAGGGCGTGCGCAAGGCGGTGGAGAACGTCAACACTGCCATCGCCAAGACGCTGGAAGGCTTCGACGCCAACGACCAGGCCGGCCTGGATCGCCGCATGATCGATCTGGACGGCACCGAGAATAAGGGCCGCCTGGGCGCGAACGCCCTGCTGGGCGTGTCGCTGGCCAACGCGCATGCCGTCGCCGCGTCGAAGAAGCTGCCGCTGTGGAAGTACCTGGCCGGCGGTCGCGAGGCCGTGCTGCCGGTGCCGATGATGAACATCATCAACGGCGGCGCGCATGCCGACAACAACGTCGATCTGCAGGAATTCATGATCCTGCCCGTCGGCGTCGACAATTTCGCCGAAGCGCTGCGCGCCGGCACCGAGGTGTTCCATGCACTCAAGGCCGTGCTCAAGGGCCGCGGCCTGAGCACGGCCGTCGGCGACGAGGGTGGCTTCGCACCGGACCTGCGTTCCAACGAGGAAGCGCTGGAAACCATCCTGGAAGCCATCGGCAAGGCCGGCTACAAGGCGGGTGAGGACATCCTGCTCGGCCTGGACGTCGCCTCCAGCGAGTTCTACGAGAACGGCAAGTACAACCTCACCGGTGAAGGCAAGCGCCTGACCAGCGAGCAGTTCGTCGACTTCCTCGCCAACTGGGCCGCGCAGTACCCGATCGTCACCATCGAAGATGGCATGGCCGAGCACGACTGGGCCGGCTGGAAGCAGCTCACCGACAAGATCGGCAACAAGGTGCAGCTGGTTGGCGACGACCTGTTCGTCACCAACCCGAAGATCTTCAAGGAAGGCATCGACCAGGGCGTGGCCAACGCCATCCTCATCAAGGTCAACCAGATCGGCACGCTCACCGAGACGCTGGAAGCCATCGCGATGGCCGACGCCAACCGTTACGCGGCCATCGTCTCGCACCGTTCGGGCGAAACCGAGGACACCACGATCTCCGACATCGCGGTGGCCACGACCGCCACGCAGATCAAGACCGGCTCGCTGTGCCGCAGCGACCGCGTGGCCAAGTACAACCAGCTGCTGCGCATCGAGGAAGCGCTGGGCTCGGCCGCGAAGTACGCCGGCCGCGACGCCTTCGTCTCGCTCAAGCGCTAAGGCACGGAGCGCGGGCGCATGCGCTGGTTGCGACTGCTGGTGGTGGTGCTGGTCGGGTTGCTGGCGTTCCTCCAGTACAGGCTGTGGGTGGGCGAGGGCGGCAGCCGCTCGGTCGCCCGCCTGGAGCAGCAGGTGAAACAGCAGACCCGCGAGAACGCGGGACTGCAGCAGCGCAACGATGCACTGGCCGCGGAAGTCGAGGACCTCAAGTCCGGCGAGGCCGCTGTCGAGGAGCGTGCGCGCAGCGAGCTGGGCATGATCAAGCCCGGCGAGACGTTCTACCGTGTGGTCGAGCCCGATGGTGCGGCCGGCACGCAGGATGAGGCTGTCACCGCCGACGGTGACGCGCCCGCCGACGCGCCGGCGCCGCAGGAACCCTGATGATCTGGGCTGTGCTCCCCGCTGCCGGTCGCGGAACGCGCTTCGGCGGCGAGGTTCCCAAGCAATACCTCGAAGTCGCCGGTCGGCCGCTGATCGCCCACGCGCTCGACGCGCTGCTGTCGCATCCGCGTGTGGCCGGAGCAATGGTCGCGCTGTCGGCCGACGACGCGCGCTGGCCCGGATGGACCCAGCGCCATGGCAAGCCTGTGCTGCGTTGCGTGGGCGGTGGCGAGCGCGCCGACTCGGTACTCGCCGCATTGCGTGCACTGCCGGACGATGTCGGCGACGACGCGCTGGTGCTGGTACACGACGCGGCCCGCCCGAACCTGCGCGGTGAAGACATCGGCCGCCTGATCGCCGTCGCCAGCGCGCACGCGGCGGGCGCCATCCTCGGTGCGCCGTTGCGCGACACGCTCAAGCGTGCTGATGCCGATGCGCGCATCGTTTCGACCGAGCCGCGCACCTACCTGTGGCGCGCGTTCACGCCGCAGGCGTTCCGTCGTGGTGCACTGACGGCCGCGCTGGAGGCCGCGCGCGCCGAAGGCGTGGTCGTCACCGACGAGGCGATGGCGATGGAGCGCATGGGCGTGCGCCCGGCGCTGGTCGAGGGCCGTGAGGACAATCTGAAAGTCACGACGCAGGCCGACCTTGGGTTGGCCGACTACCTGTTGAGGCAACGATGAGCGCGATGTTCCGCATCGGTCAGGGTTACGACGTGCACGCCTTCGGCGAAGGCGACCACGTCGTGCTGGGCGGCGTGCGCGTGCCGCACGAACGCGGCGTGGTGGCGCACTCCGATGGCGACGTCGTCATCCATGCGCTGTGCGACGCGATGCTTGGCGCGCTGGCGCTGGGCGACATCGGCAAGCACTTCCCGCCGAGCGACCCGCAATGGAAGGGCGCGGACAGCCGCGCTTTCCTGCGACACTGCAATGCGCTGGTGCGCGAGCGCGGCTGGCAGGTCGGCAACGCGGATGTCACCGTGATCTGCGAACGTCCCAAGGTCGGCCCGCATGCGCAGGCGATGCGCGAGTTGCTGGCGCAGGACCTGGACATCACGCTGGACGCGGTGAGCATCAAGGCGACCACCACCGAGAAGCTGGGCTTCACGGGGCGTGGCGAGGGCATCGCGGCGATGGCCGTGTGTCTGCTGGTGAAGCCATGAACGGATCCGAGCCGGTTCTTCCGCGCGCCCACGGCGATGCCGTGCTCACCGCGCGCATGCGCAGCGCGCCAGAGGACTTCTTCGTCGAGGAGCTCCCGGGTTTCGAGCCCAGTGGCAGCGGCGAACACCTGTTGCTGACCATCGAAAAGCGCGGCATGAACACCGCGTTCGCCGCGCGCCATCTCGCGCAGTGGGCGGGCGTGGGCGAGATGGCCATCGGCTATGCGGGCCTGAAGGATCGCCATGCCGTCACCCGCCAGCGCTTCAGCGTGCACCTGCCGAAGAAAATCGCGCCGGACCTGTCGACGCTGGACATCGACGGCGACTCGGAACGCTTGCGTCTGGTTGAACACGCCTGGCACGCG
The DNA here is from genome assembly GCF_030053425.1 of Lysobacter stagni. Classification (NCBI taxonomy): domain Bacteria; kingdom Pseudomonadati; phylum Pseudomonadota; class Gammaproteobacteria; order Lysobacterales; family Lysobacteraceae; genus Lysobacter; species Lysobacter stagni. Next base: position 2,133,080 of record NZ_JASGBI010000001.1, read on the forward strand.
AAGAAGCTGCCGCGCGGCGCGCTGGCAGGCAACCGCTTCGTGCTGGTGCTGCGCGGCGTGGAAGGTGAGCGCGACGCCATCGAGGCACGGCTGCGTGCCATCGACGAACGCGGCGTGCCGAACTATTTCGGCGAGCAGCGTTTCGGCCGCGACGGCGACAACGTCGCCAACGCGCGGGCGATGTTCGCCGGTCGGCGTGTGCGTCGCGAGCAGCGCACGCTGCTGCTGTCGGCGGCGCGTTCGGAACTGTTCAATCGCGTGCTGGCCCGGCGCGTGGAGATGGGTTGCTGGGACCGCCCGCTCGACGGCGAGGTGTGGATGCTGGACGGCAGCCGCAGCGTGTTCGGGCCGCAGTCGTTCGACGAGGTGCTGGCGCAGCGGCTGGACGCATTCGACATCCATCCGACCGGGCCGTTGTGGGGGCGTGGCGAGCTGCGCACCACCGATGCCGCCTTCGAGTGCGAGTCCTCGGCACTGTCCGACGACGAGGCCATCGCATTGCGTGCCGGACTTGAGGCGGAGGGCCTCAAACAGGAGCGCCGTGCATTGCGGCTGCGTCCTGTCGGACTGGCGTGGAACTGGCAGGCGGAGGACGTGCTCGAGGTCGCCTTCTCGCTGCCGCCCGGTGCCTACGCGACGGTGGTGATGTCCGAACTTGGCGAGGTTCGCGCGGTCGGTCGCAGCGGCTGAACGGAGAGCGCGCACGGCGTGAATGACGCGCCGCAAGCCGTTCGTCGGAAAGCATCCGGTGGCACTGGTGTGGCCGACAGGCGGGGGTATATCCCGGATGTGCACGGGCGTGATGCCCGTTGCCGCCGTACCCGAGGGGTACGACGACCACGTCATGGAGATGTCGTCATGAACGCATCCTTACGCATGGCTGTGTTGTCGCTGGCGATCCTGGGCCTGTCGGCCTGCGCCGGCATGGAAACCAAGAGTGCCTCGGCCGAACCACGCGAACCCAGCCTCATCGACCCGGATTCGGATTACATCTCCCGGGTCGAGGAGATCGCGCGTCGTCGCGGCGTCGAGGTGAACTGGGTCAATCCGCCGACGCTGAGCGAACGCCAGATCGCCCATCAGCCGGATCGTTGATTCCCTGCTCGCGGCCCTGCCGGATCACCGAAGACGGCGGGGCGCGAGCAGCACCAGAACCGCTCCAGTGCCGCCCTGAGCCGGCGGCGCCGAGTGGAAGGCAAGCACGTCCGCGCGCTGGCGCAGCATGCGGTCGACCAGGTTCTTGAGCACCGGCAGCCCGCTCGACGCGATCGACGCGGCGCCATGCAACCCCTTCCCGTGGATGATCCGCACGCAGCCCACGCCGTGCTGGCGGGCATCGTGCAGGAACGCGCGCAGCAGCTGTTCCGCCTCGCGTGTATCGGCGCCATGCAGGTCGAGTTCCTCCTGCACGGCGATCTCGCCCCGACGCAACTTCTGCAGCAGGCGCGGCGATATTTCGTCGCGGCGGTAACTCAGCGCGTCGCCGGCTTCCAGCAGGCTGCTGTCCAGCGCATGGCGGAACTCCTCGCGCGCGTGCGCCTCATCGCGCTCGGCCATGCGCGCACGCGGCCGCGGCCGCGGCGCCTGGGGTGGCGGCGCAGTGTCGTCCAGCCGCCGGACCGGGCCGATCGCGGCGCGGAACAGTTCGCTGGCGTCTTCGTCGTCGGGGCGTTTTCCGCTCATGCCACAAGCCTAGCGATGCCGACCGGCGGCGCAAGCCGTGGCGGCGGTCGCCGGACGCGCCGGGTTCATCGGCTATCATGGGACCACACCGTGCGGCGTCGCGCCGCGTGTGTTCCACGATCGGCAAGATCCAGCATCAAGGGAGTCCATGCGAGTTCTGGTCAGCAACGACGACGGCGTCGACGCCCCCGGTATCCGTATCCTCGCCGAAGGTCTGCGCGCCGCCGGGCACGAAGTGCTGGTGGTGGCGCCCGACCGGGACCGCTCCGGTGCCAGCAACTCGCTCACGCTGGACGCCCCGGTGCGCGTGCAGCAGCTTGACGGCTCGACCTGGCGGGTGTACGGCACCCCGACCGACTGCGTGCACGTGGCCATCACGGGCATGCTCGAGGTCGAGCCGGACATCGTCGTGTCCGGCATCAACAACACCGCCAACCTGGGCGATGACGTCATCTACTCGGGCACCGTCGCCGCGGCGATGGAAGGCCGTTTCCTCGGCCTGCCGGCCGTGGCGATGTCGCTGCAGACGGTGGACCACACCGGCAGGCATTACGAAACGGCCGCCCGCGCCGCGGTCGAGATCATCGCCCGCCTGCGCGTGGACCCGCTGCCCGCCGACACCATCCTCAACGTGAACGTGCCCGACGTGCCCTGGTCGGAAGTGCGCGGCTTCGAGGTCACGCGCCTGGGCAACCGCCACCGCGCCGAAGCCTGTATTCCGCAGCAGGATCCGCGCGGCCGGCAATGGTGGTGGATCGGCCCCGCCGGCGCCGAGCAGGACGCCGGCCCCGGCACCGATTTCCACGCCGTGCGCACGGGCCACATCTCCATCACGCCGATCCAGGTCGACCTGACCCGCTATCACGCGCTCGATCAGGTAGCCAGCTGGGTCGACGGCCTGGCCGTTTCGCTGGGACATCGCCCGGAGCGCGTGGCGTGACGCTGCGCATGCGCCTTCAGCCCGAGGCCATCGGTTCGGGCATGACCTCGCAGCGCGTGCGCGACCGCCTGGTCGAGCGCCTGCGCGAGAACGGCATCCGCGACGAACGCGTGCTCAACGCGATCCGCACCGTGCCGCGCCACCTGTTCGTCGACGAAGCGCTGGCCACGCGCGCCTACGAGGACACCGCGCTGCCTATCGGCCACGGCCAGACGATCTCGCAGCCGTGGGTGGTCGCCAAGATGACCGAGGCATTGCTTGAGAACGCGCCGGCGAAAGTGTTGGAGATCGGTACCGGCTCGGGCTACCAGGCCGCCGTGCTCGCCGCGCTGGGGCTGGAAGTGCATACCGTTGAACGCATCGGCGAGTTGCTGCGCACGGCGCGCAAGCGCTTCCGCCAGCTCGGCATGAACATCCGCAGCAAGCACGACGACGGCCGCATCGGCTGGCCGGAAAACGGGCCGTTCGACGCGATCATCGTCACCGCCGCCGCACCTGCGCTGGTGGATGCGCTGACCGACCAGCTGGCCAACGGCGGCGCGCTGATCGCGCCGGTCGGCGGTGCGGGCTCGCAGTCGCTGCTGAAGGTGTCGAAGGATGCCGACGGCGTCGTCACGCAACAGACGCTGGCGCCGGTGGTGTTCGTGCCGCTGCTGTCGGGCATGGTCGACTGACGCCGTGCCGACGTACCGCCACGCACACTGACGAACATTGAAGGGCAGGGGTTGCCGTTGAAGATCTTTGGACCGCTTTACGAGCGAGCCCTCGTCTGGGCACGCCATCGCCGCGCACCGGTCTATCTGGTCGGGTTGAGCTTCATCGAGGCGATCATCTTCCCGGTCATGCCCGAGGTCATGCTGGCGCCGATGTGCGTGGCGCAGCCGCGACGCGGATTCTGGTTCGCCACGATCAGCCTGGCCGGCTCGATGGTGGGCGCGCTGATCGGTTACGCGCTCGGGCATTACGCATTCGAAGCGGTCAAGCCCCTTTTCGCCGCACTTGGCATGCTGGGCGGTATCGAATCGGGTATCGCCACGGTTCAGGCGAAAATGGCCGAATCGCCGTGGGCGGTGTTCTGGTTGCTGGTGGTGGGCGGGTTCGCGCCGATTCCGATGAAGGTCTTCACATGGGCCTCGGGTATCGTCGGCGTGCCCATGCCGCAGTACGTGCTGAGCATGCTCATCGGTCGCGGCAAGCGCGTGTATCTGGTCGCGCTGGCCATCCGCCTGGGCGGCGTGCGTGCCGAGGCGATGCTTCGGCGCTACATCGAGCCGATCGGCTGGCTCGCGCTGGTGTTGCTGGCGGGTGCGATCGGCTGGCTGGTATGGAAGGCGCAGATCGGATGAGAGAACGCATGACCGGTACAACGCGCATCGCCATCGGCGTGGCCTTCGCCGTCGTCCTGCTGGGCGGCTGCGCCAGCACGAAGGTGTATCGCGAGCCGGGCGCATCCTCGGCGCCGTCTCGACCGAAGTACGGCGTGACCACCACGGTCAGGCGCGGCGACACGCTGTTCTCGATCGCCTCGCGCAACAGCATCCGTGCGCAGGATCTGGCGGCGTGGAACGGCATTCCCTCGCCCTACACCATCTATCCGGGGCAGAACCTGAGGCTGTATCCGGGCAGTGGTTCCGTCTCGAGCTCGCGCCCCTCGTCGACGACGAGCACGCGGCCTTCGACCGGCACCACCGCAACCCCGCCGGCTACGACCAAGCCGACCACACCAAAACCGGCCACGCCCGTCGCACCTCCGGCCAGCGACTTCAAGTGGCGCTGGCCCGCCGACGGCCAGCTCATCGGGCGTTACGTCGCGGGCGAACCGACCAAGCAGGGCATCGACATCGCCGGCAACAGTGGCGCGCCGGTGCGCGCCGCCGCCGATGGCGTGGTGGTGTATTCCGGCTCGGGCCTGGTCGGTTACGGCGAGCTGATCATCATCAAGCACAACGACCAGTGGCTGTCCGCGTACGGACACAACCGCAACCGCCTGGTCAACGAAGGCCAGCTCGTACGCGCGGGCCAGCAGATTGCCGAGATGGGTCGCAGTGGCGCGCCGCGCGAAATGCTGCATTTCGAGGTGCGTTACAACGGCAAACCGGTCGATCCGCTGCTGTACCTGCCCAAGCAATGACGGTGTCGTGCGCGCCGCGCGCACGCAGATGGGCGAGGGCTGCGTTCGCAGCCCTGCTGGCAGCGCTGGCCGCGTGCCAGTCGGTACCGCATGAAGATCCGCGCGGTGACGACGCGCCGCTGAGCGTGGTGACGCTCAACCTCTGGCACGACCGCAACGACTGGCCGCATCGCCAGCGCATCATCGCTGACGAACTGCAGGCACGGTCGCCCGATGTGATCCTCCTCCAGGAGGTGCTGCAGGATGCCGCGCTGCCGAACCAGGCGGGGACGCTCGCGCAGCGGCTGGGCTACCACTGGTACTTCGTATCGGTGGATGCGCCAGGGAAGGTCCGGCGCTATGGCAATGCCATTCTCACGCGCGAGCCGATGACGCAGCGCGGTTCGCGCGCGTTGCAGCCCGTCGATGACTACCGCATCGCCGGCCACGTGCGGACGACCGTGCGCGGCCGTGCCGTGGATGCGTACGTGGTGCATCTCAACTTCACCGACCGTAGTGGCGCCACGCGCGCACGGCAGATACAGGACCTGATGGACTTCGTCGCGATCACCCGTGGCGATGGCGCGACCGTGATCGGCGGCGACTTCAACACCACGGCGGAAACGGCGGAGTTGGCGCCGTTGCGCGCCGGATTCGTCGATGCCTATGCCGCCGCGCACGAGGGCAGCGACGTCGAGCGCCCGGCGCATGCCACGCTCAACGCGACGTTCAACCCGCCGGCGCGCATCGACCGCATCTATGCACGGCGCGACGCGTTCTGCCGGCCGCAGGCGCAACGGATCCTGGATCGCCCCGATGCGGACGGTGCGTGGGCATCGGATCACTTCGGCGTGTGGGTGCGCCTGCCGTGGGTATCCGGCGGGCGCTGCGATCACGGCGGGACGGACACGCACCGCGACGTTCCGCGGTGGTAATCGGGTCCCCAGGTTCGGAATCCGAACGTATCGATGTGTATGCGCCGCCCGTCGTAATAGCCGAGGCCGAATCGGCGCGCCTGGCCGATCGTTCGCCAGACGCGACACAGGCGCGCCAGCTCGCCCGACGCCGGTCCGAGGTCGAAGTCCAGCGCGTTATTGGCGACATGCCGGCTGCGCGAGCTGCCGCCTTCGCAGCGGTTGAGCGTTTCGTTCCGCCATGCGGAGGCGATTCGCGCATCGCCCAGCAGGCCGTTGTTCCGCAATTCGCGAATGAGCTGCAGGGTCGGGACGATCGCCTGCCAGTGGCTTCGCGGCGGGACGGCGAATTCCGGGGCATCGCAGCGGTGCCAGCGGCGCGCCGTGGTCAGCAATTGCGGCATGGACACGACGCCTTCGACACCCTGCAGACGCAGAAAGCGCGCGTAGGCATCGACGTCGCCGCGCGCATCGCCGGCGAGCCAGTGGGCGTAGCGCTCTGCCTGCGTCGACGGCGGGGCAGAGCAGGCGGTGAGCGCGCCGAGCAGGGCCGCGGCGAGCGCGACGCGCACGTCAGCCGGCGAGCACGAACGCCGCGACCACGCGCCGGCCTTCGCTCGCCAGCACGTTGAACGTGCGGGCCGCGGCGGCGTTGGTCATCGTTTCCAGGCCCACGCCCTGGCGCAGGCAGGCGGCGACCACGGCTGCGGGCGGGAATGCCTGCGTCGCACCGCTGCCGAGCAGGACGACTTCCGGCGCGAGTGCGAGCACGGCGTCCAGGTCCTGCGGCGTCATGGCTTTCACGTCGCGCACGGGCCAGCCCTCGGCCAGGTGGCTGGGCGAGAGGATGAAGCTGGTGGTCAGTTGGCGCTCGTTCACCCGCGCCGAGACGCCATCGGCCGCGCGCAGGTAGAACTCTTGATCGGGGTGTTCGAGATTGAGCTGCATGGGGCCGTGATGGGGTCGTGGCGCCGGATTGGAAGTCCCGCCGGCCCCGCCGGCTCAGGCGCGGGGCAGGACGATCTGGCGCTTGTCCTTGCTGGGACGGTACAGCACGGCCGTATGGCCGATGCGCTGGACCAGCGCGGCGCCGGTGCGCTCGGCGATGTCATCGATCATGGCGTCGCGGGCGTCCCGGTCCTCGGCGCCCACCTTCACCTTGATCAGCTCGTGGTGTTCCAGTGCCAGATCGATCTCGGCCACCAGGGCGTCCGTGACTCCCTTGCCGCCCACCTGCAGCATGGCCTTGAGGTCATGCGCCTGGCCTCGCAGGAAGCGGGTCTGGGCGGAGGTCAGGACGGTCTGCATCGCGAATCACGGGAATCAGGCGGGGGCGCGCAGGGTATCATGACCGCCCCCACCCCCCTCACGCCCGATGGCGACGCGCAGCAAATCCAGCCAGCGCTGGCTCAAGGAACACTTTTCCGATCCCTTCGTGAAGAAGGCCAAGGCGGAAGGCCTGCGCTCGCGTGCGGCTTACAAGCTCGAAGAACTGGTCGAGCGCGATCGCCTGCTCAAGCCGGGCATGGTCGTGGTCGACCTGGGCGCCGCCCCCGGCGGGTGGTCGCAGTGGCTCCGCCAGGAGCTGGACCGCATGGATCCGGCCCGTCCGGGCCGTGTCATCGCGCTGGACATCCTGGAAATGCCGTCCCTGGCCGGGGTCGAATTCCTTCATGGGGATTTCAGGGAGGATGCGGTCCTATCCCGACTGGTGGCCGCGCTGGGCGGTCAGCCGGTGGACCTTGTCCTGTCCGACATGGCCCCCAATAAGAGCGGTGTGGACGCGGTCGACATGCCCCGGGCGATGTATCTGTCCGAGTTGGCAATGGACTTCGCCGACCAGCACCTGCGTACCGGCGGCAACTTCCTGATCAAACTGTTCCAGGGAGTCGGCTTCGATGAATACGTGAAGGAGCTGCGCCGGCGGTACGACAAGGTCGTGATCCGCAAGCCGGAGGCATCGCGCAAGCGGTCGCCCGAGGTCTACGCGCTGGCACAGGGCAAGCGCGCGGTAATGAAGTAAGGTTCAGGACATCCGTCCGTGGCGCATGGTAGCGCCCGTACGCAACCAACGCCTCCGGGCGACAGGTAGGAAATAGATGAACGATTTGGCCAAGAATCTGCTGCTCTGGGTGATCGTCGCCGTCGTGCTGATGGTGGTCTTCCAGGCATTCGGACCGCGTGCGGTGGGCAGCGAAGCGCTGGCCTACGACCAGTTCGTGCAGCAGGTCCAGCAGGACCGGGTCAAGCAGGTCACGATCGGCGACGATCGCACCACGATCACCGGTGAACGCAAGGACGGCAGCAAGTTCACGACCTACAAGCCGGACGACAAGGACCTGATCAACGAACTGATCAACCACAAGGTCGCCATCGAGCAGAAGCCGCCGCAAAACGGCCCGACGCTGTTCTACATCCTCATCAACGTGCTGCCGTGGCTGCTGTTCATCGGCATCTGGCTGTATTTCATGCGGCAGATGCAGCAGGGCGGCAGCAAGGGCGCGATGAGCTTCGGCCGTTCGCGCGCCAAGCTGCAGGGCGAGGACCAGGTCAAGGTCACCCTTGCCGACGTCGCCGGTTGCGACGAAGCCAAGGAAGAAGTCGGCGAGCTCGTCGAATTCCTGCGCGATCCCTCCAAGTTCCAGAAGCTCGGCGGCAAGATCCCGCGCGGCGTGCTGATGGTCGGCCCGCCCGGTACCGGCAAGACGCTGCTGGCGCGCGCCATCGCCGGTGAGGCGAAGGTGCCGTTCTTCAGCATTTCCGGTTCGGACTTCGTCGAGATGTTCGTCGGCGTCGGCGCCAGCCGCGTGCGCGACATGTTCGAGCAGGCCAAGAAGCACGCGCCGTGCATCATCTTCATCGACGAGATCGACGCGGTCGGCCGTCATCGCGGCGCCGGCCTCGGCGGTGGTCACGACGAGCGCGAGCAGACCCTCAACCAGTTGCTGGTGGAGATGGACGGTTTCGAAGGCGGCGAAGGCGTGATCGTGATCGCCGCGACGAACCGCCCCGACGTGCTCGATCCCGCGCTGCTGCGCCCGGGCCGCTTCGACCGCCAGGTCGTGGTGGGGCTGCCGGACGTGAAGGGCCGCGAGCAGATCCTGCGCGTGCACATGCGCAAGCTGCCGCTGCACGACGACGTCGAGCCGATGACGATCGCGCGCGGTACGCCGGGCTTCTCCGGCGCGGACCTGGCCAACCTCTGCAACGAGGCGGCCCTGTTCGCCGCGCGCGAGAACGCCAAGGACGTGCGCATGGAGCACTTCGACAAGGCGCGCGACAAGATCCTGATGGGCGCCGAGCGCCGCTCGATGGCGATGAGCGAGGACGAGAAGAAGCTCACCGCATTCCACGAGGCGGGTCATGCCATCGTCGGTCGCCTCGTTCCCGAGCACGACCCGGTCTACAAGGTCACCATCATCCCGCGCGGCCGCGCGCTGGGCGTGACCATGTACCTGCCGGAAGGCGACAAGTACTCGATGAACAAGGTCGCCATCGAATCGCAGCTGTGCTCGCTGTACGGCGGTCGTGTTGCCGAAGAGCTGATCTTCGGTGTCGACAAGGTCACCACCGGTGCCTCCAACGACATCGAGCGTGCGACCAAGATGGCGCGCAACATGGTCACCAAGTGGGGTCTGTCCGAGCTCGGCCCGATCACCTTCGGCGAGGAAGAGGACGAAGTGTTCCTCGGTCGTTCGGTCACGCAGCACAAGAACGTGTCGAACGAGACCGCGCGCAAGATCGACGAAGTCGTGCGCGACATCCTCGACAGGGCCTACGGCCGCACCACGCAGATCCTCAAGGACAACCTCGACAAGCTGCACGTGATGGCCGATGCGCTGCTGCAGTATGAGACCATCGACGCGCACCAGATCGACGACATCATGGCCGGCCGCACGCCGGGCCCGCCGGCCGACTGGTCGAAGTCGGGTCGCACGAACAAGGACGACGGTGAGCGCCCTGGCGCGATCGGCGGTCCTGCCGCGCAGACCTGAGTCCAGTACTGGACACCTGAAAACGGCGCCGGAGACGGCGCCGTTTTTCTTTGCGGGACGGCCATGCGCATTCGGCGTTAGGCTTTCAGCCTCCTGTCCCGAGCTCCCATCCCAGACCCATGTTCGATCTCGCGCTCACCCTCGACTGTAACGGCCGCCCGCTCGTGCTGGATCGCCCGCGCGTGATGGGAATCGTCAACGTCACTCCGGATTCGTTCTCCGACGGCGGCGCGCACGACACGCTGGACGCTGCGGTCGCACACGCGCTGCGACTTGCGGAGGAGGGCGCGGACATTCTGGATGTCGGCGGTGAATCCACGCGCCCGGGCGCGGCGGAGGTGTCCGTCGAGGAAGAGCTGAGCCGCACGATTCCGGTGATCGAGCGCCTGGCGAAGGAAACCTCGCTGCCCATCAGCATCGACACGTCCAAGCCGGAAGTGATGCGCGCGGCCGTGCGTGCAGGTGCCGGCATGATCAACGATGTCTACGGCCTGCGGCGCGAGGGCGCATTGGACGCGGCGGCGGAACTGGGCGTGCCGGTGGTGCTGATGCACATGCAGGGCGAGCCGCGTTCGATGCAGGAGGCACCGCACTACGACGATGTCGTCGCGCAGGTGCACCGTTTCCTGGCTGAGCGCATCTTCGCCGCCGAGATGGCCGGCATCGCGAAGAAGAAGATCGTCGTCGACCCGGGCTTCGGTTTCGGCAAGAACACGCAGCACAACCTGCTGCTGCTGGCGCAGCTGGAGCGGTTCGCCGAGCTGGGCGTGCCGCTGCTTGCCGGACTTTCGCGCAAGCGCACCATCGGCGAGATCGTCGGCCGCGACGATCCGCGCGAGCGCGCCAGCGGATCGGTTGCAGCACACCTCATCGCCGCGCAGCACGGCGCGAAACTGCTGCGCGTGCACGATGTCGCGGCGACCGTCGATGCGCTGAAGGTCTGGAACGCCGTTGCATCGCAAACGATGCCGCGCGCGAAGGCGTCGCCGTCGATGCCGCGCTGGCCCGACGACGAGTGATGGCGAAATTCTGATCACATTCCTGCAGGCCTTGTGGCGCAAGGCGTGGAACCCGATAAGCACACACCTGTCCGCATGCTTGTCCACAGCGACTGTGGACAAGCAGCGACGCTGCCTGCAGCGCACCGTTGCCGCGATGCGTTCGTGGAGCGCGCGATGGGTCGCAAGTCAAACGATTTTTGCGGTCAATTTTTAGCCAACCCTCTTGCAATGCTTGTGGCGCAAGGCGTGCAGCACTGTCGTCCCATTGCTGTCCGCAGGTTTGTCCACAGGCTGTGTGGATAGCTGCATGTTGCGAGTGCAGCAAAGCGTTCCGCACCTCGCGTTGCCGGTTTCGCGGAGTGGCCATTTTTTGATCAATCCTGGGCGAGCGCCCGCCGCTGCAACGTATGCGGCGTCTCTCCACACCGCTGTCCGCAGGCTTGTCCACAGCCTGTGTGGATAGCGGCAGCCGCCTGGCGAAAGTTTCGCCAAACATGCCAGGGCCCTTGGCATTGCTGGGCTGCAGGCGGTTATCAACAGCCTTGCCCCAGCGGTTCTCCACAGCGGCTGTGGAGAGCGGGCGGTTCCGCCGCGCGTGGCCCTGTGCGAGGCTACGCTTCCGCTGTCCCCCGTGCCGTCATGCCCGCCGACCCGCGCCCGCTCGCGATTGCCCTGATGGGCCCGACCGCGTCGGGGAAGACGGCGTTGGCTTTGGACTGGGCCGAGCGCTTCGGGGGCGAGATCCTCAGCGTCGATTCGGCCCTGGTGTATCGCCGGCTCGACATCGGATCGGCCAAGCCGACGCCCGACGAGCGTCGCCGCGTGCCGCACCACCTGCTCGATCTGCGCGAACCCTGGCAGCCGTATTCGGCGGCCGAGTTCGCCGCGGATGCGCGCCGCGCGCTCGACGATGTCCTGGCCCGCGGCCGGCTGCCGATTCTGGCCGGCGGCACCGGGCTGTACTTCCACGCGCTCCTGCACGGTCTCTCTCCGATGCCCGAGGCCGATCCGGCGACGCGGGAGCGCATCGAGCGCGAAGCGGGCGAGCAGGGCTGGGCCGCGCTGCATGCGCAACTGGCGCAGATTGATCCCGAAGCCGCTTCGAGGATCCACGCCACCGACGCGCAGCGCATCCAGCGCGCGCTGGAGGTGTACCGGTTGTCGGGGCGGACCATCAGCGACTGGCGCCGTGAACCATCGGGAACGCCGGCTTTGCCGGTGCGCGTGCTCAAGCTGGTGCTCGCGCCGACGGACCGCGCCGAGCTGCATGCGCGCATCGAGCGTCGTTTCGACCTGATGCTGGAGCAGGGCTTCCTCGAGGAAGTCCGCGCGCTGCGTGCGATCCCCGATTTGCGCGACCATCCGGCGCCGCTGGACCTGCCGGCACTGCGCGCCGTCGGCTACCGCCAGGCCTGGGAGCACCTCGACGGGCTGACCTCGGCGGGCGAGTTCCGCGATCGGGGCGTGTTTGCGACCCGCCAATTGGCCAAGCGCCAGCTGACCTGGCTGCGGGGCGAACTGGACGCGCAGTGGTTCGACCCACACCGCCAGGCACAGGCGCTGGAGGCGGCACGGATGGCGTTCATGGGCACTGCAGGTCGTTGACGCGCAGGCCGCCCGGGGTGTCGCGCGCACGGTCGCGCTTGTCGGTCCGACGCGCCAGGACATTCGAACCCAAGGGGTGAAACCGGTACGCGTGCATGCGGACCGTTTGCGCTAACATCGAACCGTCGCCCTCTGTGGGGACAGGGATCGGCGATGCGGCATTCACCGCCGCCCTTATAACTAGAACGAGTTGGGGAATTACGCCATGTCCAAGGGACAGTCTTTGCAGGATCCTTTCCTGAATGCGCTGCGGCGCGAACGCGTGCCGGTTTCGGTCTACCTGGTCAACGGCATCAAGCTGCAGGGCACCATCGAGTCCTTCGACCAGTTCGTCGTCCTCCTGCGCAATACGGTCAGCCAGATGGTCTACAAGCACGCCATTTCGACGGTCGTGCCGGCGCGCAACGTGCGCGTGGGGCCAGGCGGCGGCTACGTGCAGTCCGCCGATGGCACCGAGTCGCCCGAGGAAACCGAGGAATAATCAACGGCCTGGAGTCGCGCGGCCGGCAGGCGATGCGCGGCGGGCACACGGATAGTCCTGCGGCCCTTGTGCGGCCGCGGGTCCATGCCCATCTTGTTCACCGGTACCCGCACAGGCACGAACCGGTTTGTTTGAAAGATCCCGCAAAGGCGAACACGCACTGCTGATCCAGCCCCACGCCGGAGGTCCGCCGGACGAGGGGCTGCTGGAGGAGTTCGCCGACCTGGCCCGCTCGGCGGGCGCGACGGTCGCCGCAGTGCTTACCGCGCGCATCGATCGCCCCAATGCCGCCATGCTGATCGGCAGCGGCAAGCTGGAAGAGGTGAAGGCGGCTGCCGAAGCCACGGGCGCCGACCTCATCCTCATCAACCATCCACTTTCGCCCGGCCAGGAGCGCAACCTCGAGCGCGCCCTGCAGCGGCGCGTGGTCGATCGCACCGGCCTCATCCTCGACATCTTCGCCCAGCGTGCGCACAGCCACGACGGCAAGCTGCAGGTCGAACTGGCGCAGCTCAAGCACATGGCCACGCGCCTGGTGCGTGGCTGGACCCACCTGGAACGCCAGCGCGGCGGCTCGATCGGCCTGCGCGGTCCCGGCGAAACCCAGCTGGAAACCGACCGCCGCCTGCTGCAGAAACGCCTGGAGCAATTGCAGAGGCGTCTGGACAAGGTCGAGGTGCAGCGCACGCAGATGCGACGCGCACGCGTGCGCAGCGAACTGCCGCGCGTGGCGCTGGTGGGCTACACCAATGCCGGCAAGTCGACGCTCTTCAACGCCATGACCGGCGCGCAGGCCTATGCCGCGGACCAGCTCTTCGCCACGCTGGACCCGACGGTGCGGCGCATCGAGCTGTCCGGCGGCAACGTGGTGCTGGCCGACACGGTGGGTTTCGTGCGCGACCTTCCGCACGAACTGGTCGCAGCATTCCGTTCCACCCTGGCCGAGGCGCGCGAGGCGGACCTGCTGCTGCACGTCGTGGATGCCGCCGATCCGCTGCGCGACGAGCGCATCGCCCAGGTCGACGAAGTGCTGAAGGACATCGGCGCCGGCGACCTGCCGCAGCTGCTGGTGTTCAACAAGATCGACAAGCTCGACAACGGCCAGGCCGCAGAACCGCGCCTGGATCGTCCGGTCGAGGCACGCATGCGCGTGTGGCTGTCGGCGCGCGACGGGCGCGGCCTGGACCTGCTGCGCCAGGCGCTGGCCGAATCGCTGGAGCTGCGCCATGTGGTGGGCGAGGTGCGCATTCCGCCACAAGCGGCAAGACTGCGCGCACGCCTCCACGATCTGGGCGCCGTCCGTGGCGAGGACCACGACGAGCACGGCTGGCGCATCCGCGTCGACCTGCCGCTGGCTGACGCACAGCGCCTGTTCGTGCAGGCCCATGGCGAGGCGTTGCGCCCGCTGCTGCCGGAGCCGGAAGACGAGGACATGGCCTGACGGCCACCGCTTGCTTGAGGCATGCGGCACCCCCACCTAGAATCGACGCACGTCCGCGCAGCTGAATGCGGACGCGGATCCCCCTCCTGGAGCAGGCATGGCCTGGAACACCCCTGGCAGTGACAATTCCGGCGGTTCGAACGGACGAACCCCGCGACGCAGACCCGATGGCGGCCGCGGCCTGGATGCCTTGCTCGACCCACTGCGCGGCCTGTTCGGCGGCGGTGGCAACGGCAGCGGCGGCATCCTGCGCTGGGTCGGACTGGTCGTCGGCCTATGGCTGGTGTTCAACTGCTTCGTGCTGGTGACCGAACAGGAACGCGGCGTGGTCCTGCGCTTCGGCCAGTTCGCACGCGTGCTGATGCCCGGTCCGCATATCAAGGCACCGTGGCCGATCGAGCGCGTGATCAAGCTCAACACCGAGCAGAGCAACGCCTACAGCGACACGGTGCCGGTGTTCACGCGCGATGCGAACATCGTCAACGTGGACCTCAACGTGCAGTACCGGATCGAGAGTCCCGAGGTCTACAAGTTCGGTTCGCGCGACCCCGAGCGCATCCTGAAGGAAGCCGCGCAGGCGGCGGTGCGCGAGCAGGTCGGCCGCTCGGACCTGGATACCGTGCTGAACGCCCGTGCCGAACTCACGGAAGCCGTCGAGACGCAGCTGCGTGCGTCGCTGAAGGACTACCGCACCGGCCTGCTGGTGACCGATCTGAGCCTTCCCAACGCGCGTCCGCCGGACGAGGTGAAGGACGCGTTCGACGAAGTCCAGCGCGCCGCATCCGACCAGACCACCGCCATCAACCAGGCGCAGGCGTACGCCAGCCAGATCGTGCCGGAGGCGCGAGGCGAAGCCGCGCGCGTGCGCACGTCGGCGGAGGGCGACAAGACCTCGACCATCGCACGCGCGGAAGGCGACGCCACCCGCTTCTCGCTGCTGGTCGACCAGTACAAGAACGCGCCGGACGTGACGCGCAAGCGCATGTGGCTCGACACGGTGCAGGACGTGCTGGCCAGGAACCGCACGGTCGTCGGCGCGAGTTCGCGTCAGCTGATCTACGTGCCGATGTCCGACCAGCGCGGCACGACGACGCCCGTCGCGCCGCCCCTGCTTACCCCCGAACTGCTGACCCCGACCGTCACGCCGGATGCGGGTGACGTGCGCCCCGGCCGCTCGACCCGTCCGACCGGCCGCGAGGAGGTGACGCGATGAAATTCTCCCTTTGGATCGCCGCCGCGGTCGCCGTGCTGCTGGCATTGCTGGGCTCGATGTTCACCGTGACCCAGGGCCACGGCGCCATCGTGCTGAACCTGGGGCGCGTGGTGCGCACCGATATCGGCCCGGGCCTGAACTTCAAGTGGCCGCTGGTCGAGTCGGTCCGCTCCTTCGACCTGCGTCTGCAGGTGATCGATGCCGAGCCGGAACGCTATCTCACCGTCGACAAGCAGAACGTCAGCGTCGACTTCTTCGCGGTGGGCCGAATCGACAACCTGCGCACCTTCTACCGCGCCACCGGTGGCGACGAGAAACTGGCCACCGACCGCCTGGGTCCGATCATCCGCGACTCGCTGAAGAACGAGATCAACTCGCGCACGCTGCAGCAGGTCGTTTCCGACGACCGCCAGGCGGTGGTGGGCAAGCAGTTGGCCGCGATCAACCAGGGCGCGGCGACGCTGGGCGTGAAGATCGTCGATATCCGCATCAAGCGGATCGATCTGCCGCAGGACAGCAATGTCGTCAGCTCCGTCTACAACCAGATGAAGAGCCAGCGCGCCCAGGTGGCCAGCCGCCTGCGCGCCGAGGGTGTCGAGAAGGCCCTGGCGATCCGTGCCGAGGCCGACCGCGCCAAGGCGGTGATCCTGGCCGAGGCCGAGCGTGACGCGCAGAAGCTGCGCGGCGAGGGCGATGCGGAAGCCGCACGCCTGTTCGCGCAGGCCGCCAACAAGGACCCCGGCTTCTTCGCGTTCCAGCGCAGCCTGGAGGCCTATCGCAAGTCCTTCGGGGACGGCGAGAGCATGATCGTCCTGGACAAGGATGACCCGTTCCTGCAGTACCTGCGTTCGGATCGCTGACCGCCGCCCATGACCGAGCTGCTCTCGGCCCTGTGCCTGGTTGCCGTGCTGGAGGGGCTGTTCCTCTTCGTCGCGCCGCGGGGCTGGAAACGGGCGGCCGAGCAGCTTCATGCGCTCCCTGACCGCCAGTTACGCGTGGTGGGCGCGGTGGTCGTGGGCGTGGGCCTGCTGTCGCTGTGGTGGGTGCGCTTCTGAGGCCCGCCTGACCGGATCGGGCCGAAAGCGCCCGATGGGCGTCGCCGGGGTGGTCCCGCCCCCCCAAAACCCGGATAATGCACAAAAGCCGGACGGGGCCCAGCGCCCCGCCGGCTTTCTTGCTGTTTGCGGGCCCTTCCGCGGCAGCCCGGCCCCCGCCGGTCAAACAATGCAACGGAGTCAGGAGCTTCGAAATGGGTCAGTCAGTCGTCGTTCTCGGTGCCCAGTGGGGCGATGAAGGCAAGGGCAAGATCGTCGATCTGCTCACGCAGGACATCGGGGCGGTGGTGCGTTTCCAGGGCGGCCACAATGCCGGCCACACCCTCGTCATCGGCGGCAAGAAGACCGTCCTGCACCTGATCCCGTCGGGCATCCTGCGCGAAGGTGCGCTGTGCCTGATCGGTAACGGCGTCGTGCTGTCGCCGGCCGCGCTGCAGAAGGAAATCGCCGAGCTCGAGGCCAACGGTGTGGAAGTCCGTTCGCGCCTGAAGATCAGCCCGGCCACGCCGCTGATCATGCCGTACCACATCGCGCTGGATCAGGCCCGCGAGAAGGCCGCCGGTGGCAAGGCCATCGGCACCACCGGCCGCGGCATCGGCCCGGCGTACGAGGACAAGGTCGCGCGCCGCGGCATCCGCGTGGCCGACCTGCATTACCCGCAGCAGCTGGCCGAGAAGCTGCGCAGCACGATGGACTACCACAACTTCGTGCTGACCAAGTACCTGGGCGTGGACGCGGTCGACTACCAGCAGGTGCTGGACGAGGCGCTGGCCTTCGGCGAATACGTCGAGCCGATGAAGTCCGACGTCGCCGGCATCCTCCACGACCTGCGCAAGCAGGGCCAGAAGGTGCTGTTCGAAGGCGCGCAGGGTTCGCTGCTGGACATCGACCACGGCACGTATCCGTACGTCACCTCGTCCAACACCACGGTTGGCGGCGCGTATGCCGGCACCGGCGTGGGCGCCGATGCGATCGACTACGTGCTCGGCATCGCCAAGGCCTATGCCACGCGCGTCGGCGGCGGTCCGTTCCCGACCGAACTGGACGACGCGGTCGGCCAGGGACTGCGCGATCGCGGCCAGGAGTACGGTGCCACCACCGGTCGTCCGCGCCGCTGCGGCTGGATGGACATCGTCGCGCTGCGTCGCGCGGTGGCCGTCAACGGCATCACCGGCCTGTGCATCACCAAGCTCGACGTGCTCGATGGCATGGAGAAGCTGAAGATCTGCATCGCCTACGAATACCGCGGCAAGCGCACCGAGTACGCGCCGCTCGACGCGGCTGGCTGGGAAGAGTGCACGCCGGTGTACCTGGAGTTCCCGGGCTGGGAGGAGAACACTCACGGCATCACCGAGTGGGACAAGCTGCCGCCCGCCGCACGCGCTTACCTGCGTGCGCTGGAGGAACTGGCGGGTTGTCCGATCGCCATCGTCAGCACCGGCCCGGATCGCGACGCCACCATGGTGCTGCAGGATCCGTTCGCGTAAGCCACGGTTCGCCGTCGCATACGAAAAGGCCCCGCATCGCGGGGCCTTTTTTTGTTGTGCGGCGTGCGAGCGGCCGGTGCCAGCGACGGGATGGGCGACGCCGCGCCTCAGAAGAGCATGTCGAACCAGCGCGCAGCCACGCCGGCGAGCGTTCCGGAAAGCACGCCGAACACGGCGATGGAGATCACGCCGGCCGTCCAGGCCGCGCCCAGCAGCCAGCCGTCGCGTTCGAGCAGTGCGAAGGCGAACAACAACAGCAACGCCCCGAACAGGTAATTCGTGAACGGAATCGGCAGCGACAGCAGCAGGCCAAGCAACAGCAGCAGCAGGCCGGTGAAGAAATCCGCCAGACGGTGGTCCAGCAATACCGTCGCGCGCGGGCGCACCAGCTTCTCCAGTCGGGTCAGCCACGGCGACAGCAGGTCGCGGAAGCGCGCCATCGCGTGACGGTGCGGACCGCGGCGGGCGAGGAACTTCGGCAGCCACGGCTGGCGCAGGCCGATCAGCAATTGCAGGCCGATCAGCATCACCAGCGGGCCGCTCACCGCGCCGCCGACGCCAGGGATCGGGATGAACGCCGGTATCGTCGAGACGAACAGCAGCATGCCGAAGGAGCGATCGCCCAGGCCATGCAGGACGTCGCCCATGCGCAGCTGTTCGTCGGGGTCGCCGGTGGCGAAGACGTCCAGAAGGGCGCGCGTGCCGGCCTCGTGGGGGCGATGGTCAGCCCGATGTGTCATCCGCGACCGGCTCCTGTTCGGGGCGCCTGTACAGCAGCAGCTTGTCGATGCGCGGGCCGTCGAGGTCCACCACCTCGATGCGCCACAGGCCCCAGTCGAAGTGTTCGCCCACGTACGGGATGCGGCCGAAATGCGCGATCACCATGCCGGCGGCGGTGTGGAAATCGTGTTCGTCCTCGTCGGGCAGACGGCCGCCGCCAACGAGTTCGCGCAGGTCTTCCAGCGACAGCGAACCGTCCAGCAGGAACGAACCGTCGGCCCGTTCCACGACGGGCGAGCTGTCGTCGTCTTCCTCGCCGGCGACACCGGCGAAGGTGTGCACGCGCCCGACCACCGCGTCCATCAGGTCGGCGATGGTGACCACGCCGCTGATGTCGCCGTATTCGTCCACGACCAGTGCCAGCGAATGCTGCTCCTCGCGGAAGATTTCCAGCAGCTTCATCGCGTGCGTGGACTCGGACACGAACAACGGCTCGCGCAGTGACTTGAACAGGTCCGGTGCGCGCTCGTCCAGGCGGTCGAGCAGCGACTTGACCTCCAGGATGCCCACCACTTCGGTGTCGTTGCCGCGATACACCGGGTAACGCGAGAACTGCGTCTGCCGCATCGTTTCCAGGTTCTCGGCGAAATCCGCCGAGGCGTCCAGCCATGCGATGCGCGTGCGCGGCGTCATCAGGCTTTCGGCCGTGCGATCGCCCAGGCCGAGGACGCGGTTCATCATCTTGCGCTCGTCCGCGTCGATCACGCCCTGCTCGTGGCCTTCGCTCACCAGCAGGCGGATCTCTTCTTCGCTGATGGCGTTGCGCGCATCGTCCTTGACGCCGATCAGGCGCAGCACCAGGCGGTTGATGCGGCCCAGATTGGCCACGATCGGCTGCGCCAGGCGCGACAACCAGTACAGCGGCAGGGCGACCGCGGCGGCGATGCCTTCGGAGTTGGTCAGCGCCAGGCGCTTGGGCACCAGCTCGCCGAAGATCACCTGCGCGGCGGTGATCAGCCCCACCGCCGTGCCGATGCCGATGCCGCGGGCGTACTCGCGCGCGTGGGGCAGCATGCCCTCCACCCAGCCGGCAATGGCCAGGCCGATGGCTTCACCGCCGAACACGCCGGTGAGCACGCCGATCAGGGTGATGCCCACCTGTACGGTGGAGAGCAGGTTGTCGGGATGCTCGGCCAGCTCCAGCGCCATGGCGGCGCCGCGGCTGTTCTCGGACATCTGCTTGAGCTTGATCTTGCGCGAAGTCATCAGCGCCATCTCCGACATCGCGAAGAAGGCGTTCAGGACGATCAGGGCAATGACGATCAGGAGTTCCAGCATGCGGTCCGATCCTCAGGATGGCAGGCTGGGGTGCACGGTCCGTGAGGGTGCACAAGGGCGGCGGGCGGCCTTTCTGGGTCGTCGTCCATCGGGTGAAGTGGGGTGAAGAAGGGGCGAAGCGTCTGGATGGTAGCAGGACGGCCGAAATCAACCCGCCGCGGGCGCGCGCCGATGTCCCCAAACCGTCATAATTCCCGCCCTGCGACCCCTATCGAGCCGGCATCCCGGCACCACGAGGCCCCCTGCGCATGTTCTCCCTGCAAACCATCTTCGGCCAAGGCAACCAGTTCTACACCCTGCTGGAGGAGGCCGCGGTGGCCGCCCACGACAGCACCCGGGCGCTGCACGCGATGCTCAAGGCAGCCGATCGCCAGCCCGCGCTGGACGCCTTCAAGCTGGCCCGCCAGCGCGAGCGCGAAGCCTCGGACAAGATCAGCCAGGAGCTGGTCAACAGCTTCATCACGCCGATCGAGCGCGAGGACATCGAAGCGCTGGGCTCGGCGCTGTACAAGATTCCCAAGCAGGTCGAGAAGTTCGCCGACCGCTACTCGCTGGCCACACGTCACCTGGAGCACATCGACTTCGCGCCGCGCGCGGCGATGCTGGAACAGGCCTCGGCGGTGGTGGTGAAGATGGTGCACGAGCTGCGCAACCTCAAGCTGGAGCCGATGAAGGCGCTCAACGACGAGCTGCGTTCCATCGAGAACGAAGCCGACCGCCTGATGCTCGAGCTGTACCGCGACATCTATTCGGGCCGCCTGGACAACCTGCAGATGTTCCTGCTCAAGGAGTTCTTCGAGATCCTTGAGAAGGCCATCGACCGTTGCCGCGAAGCCGGCGTGGTCGCCTACGAAATCGTGCTGAAGAACTCGTAAGGGGCCGGTCCGATGCTGACCCTGGTCCTGGTCGTGGTATTCGCGGCGCTCGCCTTCGAATACATCAACGGCTTCCACGACACCGCCAACTCCATCGCCACGGTGGTGGCGACCAAGGTGCTCTCGCCGATGCAGGCGGTGGCCCTGGCGGCTTCCATGAACCTGCTCGGCGCGCTGTGGGGCACGGCGGTGGCCAAGACCATCGCTTCGGGCCTGCTCGATACCGGCGTGGTGGAAGTCACCTCACAATTGATTCTGTGCGCGCTGCTTGGCGCGATCGTCTGGAACCTGATCACGTGGTGGAAGGGGCTGCCGTCCTCGTCCTCGCACGCGCTCATCGGTGGCCTGTGCGGCGCCGCCGTTGCTTCGGCCAGCAACAACTTCCATTCGGTGATCTGGTCCCAGCCGCACGACCCCTGGTACAAGAGCGCCGGCGTGCTGTGGAAGGTCGTCGTGCCGATGTTCAGCTCGCCGCTGCTGGGCTTCGCCACCGGTTTCCTGGTGATGGGCCTGCTGTTCGCGATCATCTCCTTCATGGCGCGCAGCGGCGGCGTGCTGGCACGCATGGCGCGCCCGCGCTGGGTCAATGCGTTCTTCGGCAAGGCGCAGCTGTTGTCCGCTGCCGGCATGGGCTTCGCGCATGGCAGCAACGACGCGCAGAAGACGATGGGCATCATCGCGCTGGCGCTGGTCGGCGCGCAGTCGGCCGGCACGCTGGACAACCTGCCGTCGTGGCTGGCGTTCCTGCATCCCTCGCAGAACGCGCTGGAGCACAACGACATCGACCAGTGGATCAAGGTCACCTGCGCGCTGGTCATGGCCGCCGGTACCGCCGCGGGCGGCTGGCGCATCATCAAGACGCTGGGCCACAAGCTGGTGAAGCTGCATCCGATCAACGGCTTCGCCGCGGAAACCAGCGCCGCGGCGGTGATCATGGGCGCCTCGTTCCTGGGCATTCCGGTGTCGACCACGCACAACATCTCCTCGGCCATCATGGGCGTGGGCACGGCCAAGCGCTTCAACGCGATCAAGTGGACCGTGGTGGAGAAGATGATCTGGGCGTGGATCCTGACGATCCCCGCCGCCGGCGGCATCGCCTATCTGTTCTTCGAGACGTTCCGCTACTTCGGCTGGGCATAAGGCCCGATCGCAATAAAAAGAAAAGGCCCGCGCAAGCGGGCCTTTTCTTTTGGCGCCGGCGTCTGCCGTCAGAACAGATCACCGCCCGCCGACAACATCCGCTCCATGCGATCGCCCAGGCCGCCGATCTCCAGCACCAGGCGGTCGACCTCGGCCTCGTCCAGGCCTTCGTATGGACGGTTCTCGCACAACTGCAGGTGCGGCACGCCGTCCAGGTCGCCGATGGCGAGGTAACCCACGCGACTCTGCCAGTTGAAGATCAGAGCCTTCTTCGCATCCAGTCCCGTGATCGGTGCGACCGCGGTGCTCACGCGCAGGTACGGGCGACCGTCGTCGTCGTCGAGTTCGGACAGGAAGATGGACTGGTGGCGGGTGCCGTGCTCAAGCGACAGTTCGATGCAGACCACGTCGACATCGTGTTCGGTGAGCCGGAATTTCGCCGCCTGCAGATGGCGGCGGATCGATTCGAAGTTGCGCACGGGCGGCTCCTTCCGGGGGAGACCGGTATGCTACCGCGATGAGCAATGTCCCTGCCGACGACGCGCACCGACGCATCCTGGCCGCGATCCGCGCGATCCCCGCGGGTGAAGTGGCCGGTTACGGCGAAGTCGCCCGTCGCGCCGGTCTGCCGGGCCGTGCGCGGCTGGTGGCGCGCCTGCTGGGCCAGAACGAGGACGCCGCGCTGCCCTGGCACCGCGTGCTGCGCTCCGACGGGCGCATCGCCTTCCCGGAGGGGTCGAAGGGCTTCCGCGAGCAGAGTCAGCGCCTGCGCGCCGAAGGCGTCCGGGTGGAGGGCGGCCGCGTGAAGGGCCAGCGCCCGGCCGCGACGCTCGACGAGCAGATGTGGGGCATGGACATGCATGCCGACGCGAAGGCCGCGCGGACGTCGCGCGTCCGCAAGGCGGCGCCGGCCGCCCGCAAGCGATCCACCCGCGGTTGAAACCGTGTGATCGGCGGCGAGCCCGCCCGGACGGCGCAGCGGCTACCATGTAGCGCAACAAAGGAGCCGTGATGTTCTCCAACCTTCCCCCCGTCACCAAGGCCCTGCTGATCGCCAACGGCCTGGTGTTCGTGCTTCAGATGATCGTGAGCGATGTCGCGCTGGCGCAGTTCATGCTGTGGCCACCCGGCGCCGGCGACAGCCTGTACGGCATCGACTTCATGCCCTGGCAGCTGCTGACCTACGGCTTCATGCACGGCAGCTTCGTCCACCTGTTGTTCAACATGCTGGCGCTGGCGATGTTCGGCGCGCCGCTGGAACACGTCTGGGGCGATCGCCGCTACCTCACGTACTACCTCGTCTGCATCGTGGGCGCGGCGCTGTGCCAGATCGGCGTGGGCATGTGGACCCTCTCGCAGGGCGAACAGGCCTACCCGACGGTTGGCGCCTCCGGCGGCATCTTCGGCCTGCTGCTGGCTTACGGAATGTTGTTCCCGCACCAGCGCGTGATGCTGCTGATCCCGCCGATCCCGATGAAGGCGCGCACGCTGGTGATCGTCTACGGTGCGATCGAACTGCTGCTGGGCGTGACGCGAACGATGCCCGGCGTGGCGCACTTCGCGCACCTGGGCGGCATGCTGTTCGGCTGGCTGCTCATCCGCTACTGGCGCGGGCAGCCGCCGTTCGGTCGGCGCAAGGGGCCGCCACGCATGCGCGTGGTGCGCTAGGACGCCCTCACCGGCTCACGGAAACAGCCTGACCTGCTGGTCCGCCGGAAGCGCCATCGCATTGCCGGCCTTGCACGCGAACGCCGTGGCGAAGGCCGGTTCGTTTCGCAGCGGACCATTGGTGCGCCATTTGCCCGGCGCGTGGACGCTGGTCGCCGCGCGCTGGCGTGCGGTCTCGACGTTCATGCGCTGCGGCCACAGCGACGCCCAGCCCTTGTAGAAGGACTGGTCCGCAGTCGCCGCCGATGGCTCGGCGGCGTGGAACGCCGCCAGCGCCAGTTGCACGCCGGCCAGATCGGCGATGTTCTCGTCGCCCGTCTGTGTCGCGTTGACCTTCACGCCGGGTGCGTCCGGATAGTCGAAAGCTCCGTACTGCGTGGCCACGCGCCTTGCCAAACCGTCCCATGCGCTGGCTTCGGTTGGCGTCCACCAGTCGCGCAGGTTCTGCTTTGAGTCGACATAGCGGCCGCGACTGTCGAAGCCGTGGCTCAGTTCGTGTCCGACCAGCGCGCCGTATGCGCCGTACAGCCAGGCCGCATCCTTCGATGTGTCGAACACCGGCGGCTGCAGCATCGCGGCCGTCACGATGAGGCGGTTCTGCGCGATGTCGTAGGCCAGCGCCGGATCCTGCGGCAGCACGTCCCAGCGCCGGTCGGCGTTGCCGCGGCCGATGCGTTTCATCTCTTCGCGATGGCGCCAGGTCGATGCGATCAACATGTTGCTGCCGAAGCTGCCGCGGCCCATCGGTTGCACGCTGTAGTCCAGGTCGCGGTTGGGCGTGCCGACTTCGATCTTGAGCTTCTGCAGCTTCGCCTTCGCCTCGGCCTTTGCGGATTCGCCCAGACGCGTGTCGCGCTCCAGCGCCTGCCCCAGCGCCTCGCGCACCTGCGCGGCCATGTCCTCGGCGCGCTTGTCGGTGGCGGGCGCGTAATAGCGCGCGGCGTATTCGTGGCCGACCATCGGCCCGGCCGCGAGGGTGATCGCGTCAAGCACGGCCTGCGGGCGCGATGGCGGCGCGGCCAGTCCGCGCAGTACGCGGCCGCGGAATTCGAACTCCGCATCGCGGAACGGTTTGGCGAGGTAGGGCGCCATCGAATCGCCCACGCGCCAGCGCAGGTAGGCCTTCCACTGCGCGGGCTTGAGGCTGCCGACCAGTCCGTCGATCTGCGAGAACAACTGCGGGTTGGCCATCGACACGCGATCGTCGTTGACGGCCTGCGCCTTCAGGAAATCGCCGAGTTGCAGGCGCTTGTACTGCCTGGCCAGCGCCTTCGTCTCGACCGGCGCGTAGTTCGCGCGTGGATTGCGCAGGTCCAGCAGCGATTTCGACGCACGCGCAATGCGCGTTTCCAGGTCGAGCACGGCCTGCGTGTCGGCGGAAAGCTGCGCCTGCGGCGTTCCGGTGAGCGCAAGGATCTTTTCCACGTAGTTGCGATAGCGGGCCATCAGGGCCTGCGTGTCGGCATCGCCGCGCGTGTAGTAGGCCGGGTCGGGCAGGCCCAGGCCGCCCTGTGCGAAGTAACCGATATGACGGTCGAAGTCGTCCAGGTCGATGTCCGCGCCGAAGTTGAATACCACCGGGATGCCGACCTGGTGCAATGCCGCGATGGCGGGCGGAATGTCCTTCGCGCTCTTGATCGCGTCGATGCGGGACAGCAGCGGCGCGATCGGCTGCGCACCGTCGCGTTCGACGGCGGCCTCGTCGAGCCCGCTGGCCCAGAAATCACCCAGCAGTTTCTGCACGTTGCCCTGGGGAGACTTCGATGCGGCATCCAGCAGGTCCAACTGCTGCTGTCGCGAACGCGCGCCCAGCTGCTCCAGCACGGACACCGAGCCGGCATTGGAAGGCAGCGGATTCGCACGCAGCCAGTCGGCATTGGCATTGGCGTAGAAGTCGCTGCAGGCCGTGGCTGCGGCCGGGGCCTTCGCTTTGCTGGCGCGTTTCTTCTGGGCGAGGGCATCGGGCGATGCCAGTCCGGCGAGGACACTCAGGGCCAAAACGCAGGCGAGCGGGCGAGGGTTCATGGCGGCATCCGTTCGGGGGAGACGGGTCGCCGGAGTCTAGCAACGGGAGTGTGATGAACCTTTTCGCTGCGAGAGGCCCAAAAAAGAAGGCCCGGGAGTACCGGGCCTTCGGACGGCCGACGACGAGTGCGGCCGTGACGCCTTGCAGTTATGCGATTACCAGATCACGACCTGCTTGTCGCCTTCACGCACCATCGGCTGGCCCGGCTTGCACGAGAACGCAGCGGCGAAAGCCGGCATGTTCGAGGGCGCACCGATCGCGCGGAAGTTGGCCGGCGCGTGTTCGTCGTTGGTGATGCGGTACTTCAGCTCATCGTCGGTGAAGCTGCGACGCCACACCGTGCCGAAGTTGAGGAAGAAGCGCTGGTCGCGCGTCAGGCCGTCGGTGTTCGGGTCCGGCGTGCCCGCGGTTGCCTTCTTCATCGCGTCATAGGCGGTGTTGAGGCCGCCCAGGTCGGCGATGTTCTCGCCCAGCGTGTGGCTGCCGTCGACGTGCAGGCCCGGCGCCGCTTCGTACGCGTTGAACTGCGCGATGAGCTTGTCGGTACGGCCGGAGAAGCCCTTGGCATCCGCCTCCGCCCACCAGTCCTCGAACTTGCCGGTGGGTCCGAAGAGCCTGCCCTGGTCGTCGTAACCGTGGGTCATCTCGTGGCCGATGACGGCGCCGATGCCGCCGTAGTTCATCTCATCCGTCGCCTTCGGATCGAAGAACGGCGGCTGCAGGATCGCGGCCGGGAAGACGATCTCGTTCATCGACGGGTTGTAGTAGGCGTTCACCATCTGCGGCGGCATGCCCCATTCGGTGCGATCGACCGGCTTGCCGATCTTGCCGATGTCCCACTTGTAGTTGAACTCCTGGGCGGCCAGCACATTGCCGAGGTAGCTGTCGCGGCTGGTGTCCAGACCGGTCCAGTCGCGCCACTTGTCGGGGTAACCGATCTTCGGCGTGAAGGCGGCCCACTTGTCCAGGGCCTTCTTCTTGGTCTCGTCGCTCATCCAGTCCAGGTTCTCGATGCGCGTCTTGAGCGAGTCGCGCAGGTTCTGCACCAGCGTTTCCATGCGGGCCTTGGAGTCGGCCGGGAAGGCGACCTTCACGTACAGCTGGCCCAGCGCCTCGCCGGCGCCGCCGTTCAGCGCTTCCAGCACGCGCTTGCCGCGTTCCTTGATTTCCTTCTGGCCGCGCAGCGTCTTGTTGTAGAAGTCGAAGTTCTCGTTGACGAACGCGTCCGACAGGTACGGCGAAGCGCCGTCGACGGTGTGGAAGCGCAGGTAGGTTTGCCACTTCGCCGCCGGCACGTCGGCCAGCATCTTGCTCACTTCGGCGTGGAAAGCCGGGATGGCCAGCGAGAACTTCGCCGGAACCGCCAGGCCCTGCGACTCGAAGAACTTCGTCCACGGGAAGTTCGGCGTCAGCTTGTCGGCGTCGGCCAGCGTGACCGGGTTGAAGTACAGCTTGCTGTCACGCGAGATTTCCGCGCGCGACTTCGATGCCTTGGCCAGGCGCGTTTCGAACGCGACCACGTCCTTGGCCTGCTTGGCGGCGTCGGCAGCCGGAACGCCCGACAGTTCGAGCACCTTGGCGACGTGCGTCTCGTACGCAGCCAGCTTTTCCTTCTGCTTCGGATCGCTGTAGTAGGTGGAATCCGGCAGGCCCAGGCCACCCTGGAAGGCCACGCCGATGTTCATGGTCGGATCGTCGTAGTCGATCAGCGAATCGAAGCCGAACAGCACGTTCTCGCCCTTGGCCGCGCTGGTGCGCAGGTAGTCGGCGACCTTTTCCTGCGTGTCGAGTGCGGCGATGGCATCCAGGCGCGACTGCAGCGGGGCCAGGCCCTGCTGGTTGATCTTGGCCTCGTCCATGCCGGTGGCCCAGAAGTCGCCGACGATCTTCTGCACGCCCGTCGCGGCCTTGTCGGCGGCGGCCTGCTCGGCCAGCTGGCGCTGCACCGCAGTGGAGCGCTCGGCGAGCATCTCGAACGCGCCCCACGACGTGCGGTCGCCCGG
Source organism: Lysobacter stagni (assembly GCF_030053425.1). Lineage (NCBI taxonomy): Bacteria > Pseudomonadati > Pseudomonadota > Gammaproteobacteria > Lysobacterales > Lysobacteraceae > Lysobacter > Lysobacter stagni. The sequence continues at coordinate 2,160,775 of NZ_JASGBI010000001.1, forward strand.
AATCGGGTTGGCGGCCAGCCACTTGCCGTTGACGTAACCGCCGAAGTCCTCGCACGCGTTCTTGGTGGTGTCCAGGTCGGCGACGGCGAAGCGGTTCACGCCGGGCAGCTTGCTCTCGTCGAGCGTGTAGGCAGCGGGCTGCGCGGGCTTGGCCGCGTCGGCGGCCGGTGCGGCTTCTTCCTTCTTTGCGCACGCGGCCAACGAGGCGGCGACGGCCAGGGACAACACGAGGACTTGCGGTTTGTTGAGGCTCACAAAGGGCTCCGGCCGGGTTCGGCGTTGGGCGGTTGATACGGGCCCCGGAACAGGGCTCCGGGCGACATTAGACCCGATTGTCCCAGTACGAGGGTGTCGAAGGTCACGTTGACGCGGGCGCTGCCGGCGTCCGGCCGACCATGCGCGGGCGTCCGGTACATGGAGGCGCGGTGCCGCCCGAAGCGGCAAAGCGATCCGATGCCTCCGCCGCGCGACGGCGCTCGCAATACGCGTACGCAACGGACGGCTCGCGCGACGTATCCCTTGTGCCAAGAGCGGCGCATTCCTAAGCTCCGCCGACTTTTTCTCGCACGAAAGGACACGACGTGAAGAAACTCCTGTTGGCCTGCCTCTTCCTCGCCAGCACGGCCACGGCCGCGCCTGCGCAGACCTGTCCCGACACCGCCTCGTACGAACCGGCGCGAAAGGTCATCGCCGACCTCGGGCGCATCGTCGCGCCCAACGGCATCCAGGAAACCTACAAGGCGCACATCGGCGGCATCGAACAGTGGGTGAGCGTGCGCGGTCAGGACAAGTCCAATCCGATCATCCTGTTCGTGCACGGCGGCCCGGCTTCGCCGCTGATGCCGACGACGTGGCAGTTCCAGCGCCCGCTGGAGGAGTACTTCACGATGGTCACCTACGACCAGCGTGCGGCGGGCAAGACCTTCGGTGAGACCGATCCGGCATCCATCTCCGACACGATCCACATCGCGAATTACGTCGACGACGTCATCGGCATGGCCGAGGACGTGCGCAAGCGTTACGGCAAGCAGAAAGTGATCCTGATGGGCCACAGCTGGGGCACGCTGATCAGCCTGCAGGCCGCGCTGAAGCGCCCCGACCTGTTCTACGCCTACGTGGGCATCGGTCAGGTCGTCGACGTGCGCGAGAACGAGCGCGTCAGCTTCGACTACGCGCTCGCACAGGCGAAGGCGCAACGCAACGAGGTGGCCGTGCGCGAGCTGGAATCCATCGCGCCGTATCCGGGCAACACGCCGATCACGCGCGACCGCATCGTCACCGCGCGCAAGTGGGCGCAGCACTACGGCGGCATGACCGCTTTCCGCGATGAATCGGCGCATTACTTCTACCAGGCCTCGAAACTGTCCCCGGAGTACCAGGACAAGGACCGCTGCGCCATCGACGAGGGCAATCTGTTCACGTTGGGCCGCATCCTCCCGGAGTTCCTGGAAACAGACATGTCCGGGGTGCGCGAGTTCCCGATTCCGGTGGTGATGTTCATGGGCCGGCACGACTACACCACGCCCTCCGAACCCACCGCCGCGTGGCTGTCGAAGCTGAAGGCGCCGTACCGCCAGGGCGTCTGGTTCGAGCGTTCCTCGCACATGATCCCGTGGGAAGAGCCGGGCAAGGTGCTGGTCAGCCTGCTGCAGTACGTGCGGCCATTGGCCGACGTCACGACGCGATGACGCATCGGGCGGTCTGCTTGCATCACGCTGACCGCCGCCATCGCCATGACGTTCACCCGCACCTACACCGCCGATGAGCCCGCGCGCGCCGATGTCGACACATGGCGCGGCGATGCGGTGCTCGAGTTCGGCACCGCATGGTGCGGGCACTGCATCGGCGCGCAACCGTTGATCGAGGCGGAACTGGGTGCGCGCGACGTGCGCCACGTGAAGGTCGAGGACGGCCCGGGACGCCCGCTGGGCCGTTCGTACCGGGTGAAGCTGTGGCCCACGCTCATCGTGCTGCGCGATGGCGCGGAAGTGGCACGCGTGGTGCGGCCGGCCACGGCGCAGGACATTCACGACGCGTTGCGCGTGCTCGACGCCAGCTGAATCTCCGGCATCGATCACGATCCGCTCACGCGAAGCTGCACGTCGATCTCACGCCTGGTTCCGAAAACTGCCGGTACCCATCCCGCATGGAGTGCCCATGGATACCAGCACCGTCGCCAATGCCGCCTACAGCGCCAACACGTTCCTGTGGATGTGCCTGTTCGCGTTCGGCCTGATCCTGTCGATCCTGTGGATCCTCGTGCCCTTCGCCGTGTTCGGCATCAAGGGCATCCTGCGGCGCATCGCACGCAACCTGGAAGTGATCGAACGGCAGAACGCCGATCTACTGGCCGCCTGGCGCGACCTTCCACGCGGCGCGGAGACGGTGGTCTATCGCGACGTGCGTCCCGACGGCACCGTGGTCGTGCGCGAGGACCGGACGGTACCGCCGCTGTAAACGCACACGCACGGGCCACGCGCCATCCCACCGTGATGCCGCCGTGCTAGCGTGAAGGCGGCATCATGGCGAGGGCAGGGCATGCGAGTGCATTTCCACGGAGCGGCCGGCGAAGTCACCGGCTCCCTCCACGAAGTCGAAGCGGCGGGCCATCGCGTGCTGCTGGACTGCGGCATGATCCAGGGCAGCCCGGAAGCGGAGCGCCGCAACACCGAGGCCTTCCCATTCGAACCCGCCGGCCTCGATGCGCTGGTGATCAGCCATGTGCACATCGACCACATCGGCCGCGTGCCGCTGCTGGTGAAGCGGGGCTTCTCGGGGCCCATCTACACGCAGGAAGCCTCCGCGGACCTGATGCCGGTGATGCTGACGGATGCGGCATCGATCTCCGAAGGCGATGCGGAGCGCTTCAACCGCTATCGACGCGCCGGCGAACCGGAAGCGCAGCCCTTGTTCACGCGCGACGACGTGCGCGACGCGATGGCGCTTGTGCGGCCGTTGCCCTACGACACGCGCACCACGATCCTGCCAGGCGTCGACATCGCCTTCCGCGAGGCCGGCCACATCCTGGGTTCGGCGAGCGTGGAGTTGTGGGGCGATGGCCGGAAGCTGGTGTTCTCCGGCGACCTGGGTCCGAAGGGCACGCCGATCCTGCGCGACCCGGCGACGATCGACCGCGCCGACCTGGTGATCATGGAATCCACGTATGGCGATCGGCTTCATCGCGATCGCCTGGAGACCATCCGCCAGTTCGGCGAGATTCTCGACACGGCATGGAACGAAGGCGGCACCGTGCTCATTCCCGCCTTCGCGGTGGGACGCAGCCAGGAGCTGCTGTACTGGTTCGCGCGGCATTGGGACGAATGGAACATGGCGCGCTGGCGCATCTTCCTCGACAGCCCGATGGCCGCGAAGGTGGTGGGCATCTACGACCGCCACGCGGACCTGTTCGACGAGGATGCGCGACGCGTGTGGCAGGACAAGCCCAATCCGTTCCGCTTGCCCAACCTGCATTTCACCGCGTCGCGGGATGAGTCGATGGCGATCAACCGCATCGAGAGCGGCGCGATCGTGATCGCCGGTTCCGGCATGGCGAACGCGGGACGCATCCTGCATCACTTCCGTCATCGACTGGGTCGTCGACAGACGCATGTGGTGTTCGTCGGCTACCAGGCCGAAGGCACGTTGGGCCGACGCCTTGTCGACGGAGCGAAATGGGTGCGTATCCACGGTCACGACGTGCGCGTGAACGCGCAGCGCCACACCGTGGGCGGTTTGTCGGCGCATACGGACCAGCACGGCCTGATGGCGTGGTACGGCGCGATCGGCGGGGACGCGGGCGCCGCGCATCCGCCGCTGGCGCTGGTGCACGGCGAGGACCGCGCACGCGAAGCGCTGGCCGGCGAAATCGGCGAGCACTTCGGCGTGCAGGCCCGACTGGCGCGGCCGGGCGATACGCTGGAGGTATGAGCGGCCGCATGGCGCGGCCGCTGTGACTCACTCGCGCGCGACGTCCTGTGTCGCGGCGGCGGTTTCGGGCGTCAGCGGTGTGGCGGCCTGGCGCGGACGGGTGAATGGCGTGGGCGTCGGCCCCGCGCGCAGGTTGCCGAACAGCATGGCCGTGCCCGCGGTCAGGCCTTCGGCCAGTTCCAGCTCGACGCGCTCGGCATCGCGCCGCCGCACTTCCTCGACGATCTCCCGCGCATCGGCCTTGTCGACGCCGAGCTGGCACAACGCGGCCTGGCCGAACTTCATCGCCGACTCGAACGTCTCGCGTATCTGCACGTCGACACCAGCATGGATCAATGCCAGCGAATGCTCGCGATCGTAGGAGCGCGCCAGGAGCCTGGCCTGCGGGAACTCGCTCCTGGACAACTCGACGATACGGTTCACCGCTTCGTTGCCGTTGATGCAGATCGCGATCACCTGCGCGGCCTCCGCGCCGGATGCGCGCAGCACGTCCAGGCGCGTGCCGTCGCCGTAGTAGATCTTGAAGCCGAACGAGCTTGCGCTGCGGATCATCTCCACGTCGTTGTCGATGATGGTCACGTCCACGCCGCGCGCGAGCAGCGACTGGCTGACGACCTGCCCGAAGCGGCCGAAGCCGATCATCAGCACGCTGCCGCTGAGGCCTTCGGCGGCTTCCAGGTCGTCGGTCTTCTCGGCCGGCTTGCGCAGCCACGGACGCACCAGCAGACCCACCAGTGGCGTCAGCGCCATCGACAGGACGACGATGGCGGTGAGGTTGGCGTTGTGCTCGGCGGCGATCACGCCGCGCGCCGCGGCGGTGGAATACAGCACGAAGGCGAACTCGCCGCCCTGCGCCATCAGGGTGGCACGGTCCAGCGCTTCCACGTGACTGGACTTCAGTAGCCGCGCGACGACGTAGATGCACGCCGCCTTGGCCGCCATCATCGCCAGTACCGCGCCGACGATCAGCGTCCAGTGCGAAGCGACGACCGACAGGTCCAGCGCCATGCCCACACCGAGGAAGAACAACCCCAGCAGCAGGCCGCGGAACGGTTCGACGTCGGCCTCCAGCTGATGCCGGAAAGTCGATTCCGACAGCAGCACGCCGGCGAGGAACGCGCCCATCGCCATCGATAGCCCACCCAGCTGCATCAGAAGCGCCGAGCCGAGCACCACCAGCAGCGCCGCAGCCGTCATCACTTCGCGTGCGCGCACCGCAGCGAGCAGACGGAACAGCGGATTGAGCAGCCAGATGCCGGCGGCGACGAGCGCGGCGATCACGCCGGCACCGATCGCGATGGACGCCCAGCGCGAGGACGTTGCCACCTCCGCTCCCACCGGAGCCAGCCCGGTCGGCGCGAGCAGCGCCACCAGCACCAGCAGCGGCACGATCAGCAGATCCTCGAACAGCAGCACCGAGACGATCTTCTGGCCGTGGGGCAGGGCGATGTCGCCCCGCTCGGACAGCAGTTGCATGACGATGGCCGTGGAGGTCAGCACGAAGCCCATGCCCCCGATGAACGACACCACCGGGCTGTAGCCGAACGCCATGCCCACGCCCGTCAGCGCCAGCGCGCACACGGTGATCTGCAGCGTGCCCAGGCCGAAGATCTGGCGGCGCAGGCTCCACAGGTGGGAAGGCCGCATTTCCAGCCCGATGACGAACAGGAACATCACCACGCCCAGTTCGGCGACATGCAGGATCGCCTGGGGGTCGGAGAACCAGCCCAGCCCAAAGGGCCCGATGGCCAGCCCCGCGGCGAGATAGCCCAGCACCGAGCCCAGGCCCAGCCGCCTGAACAGCGGGACCGCCACCACCGCGGCGCCCAGCAGGGCCACCACGCTGACCAGTTCGTTCGAACCGCCTTCCGCCATGCCCCACCCCCGATGCATTCCGTTCAGGCTGGCAGCCTACATTGCTGGCGGCGTCGGCCGCTTTCGCGTAGAGTGCGCCCCGTTCAGCGCACGGCTGCCTCCCGCAAGGGTACGTTTCCCAGGTATGCCCGCCGTGGACCGCATTGCGGTCCGAGCAAACGGCTTCTATCCCGCACGTCTTTCGTCGCGCAGACACGGCCCGGAGCATCCGGCGCCGTCCAATACGATCGCTCGCACCGCGGTTCCAGGGAACGCGCGAGCCATCACGCGGTCGCCGCGCTCATGGCGCGCCGCTCCGCGAACCAAGGAGCTTCACCCCATGACGTTCGAAACCCTCGGGCTCGCGCCCGCGTTGCTGCGCGCGCTGTCCGAACAGAACTACACCACGCCCACGCCGATCCAGGCGCAGGCCATTCCGCTGGCGCTGGCCGGCCATGACCTGCTCGGTGGCGCGCAGACCGGCACCGGCAAGACCGCCGCGTTCGGCCTGCCGCTGATCAACCGCCTGGCCAAGCAGACCTCGGCCAACGGCTTCCGCCGCCCGCGCGCGCTGATCCTGGTCCCCACGCGCGAACTGGCGGTGCAGGTCACCGACAACCTGCGCGGTTATGCCAAGCACCTGCGCATGAACATCAGCGCCATCTTCGGCGGCGCCGGCATGGGCCCGCAGGTGGAGATGTTCCGTCGCGGCGTCGATGTGCTCGTCGCCACGCCGGGCCGTCTGATCGACCACCTGGAGCGCGGCACCGCCAAGCTCGACAGCGTCGAGATCCTCGTGCTGGACGAAGCCGACCGCATGCTAGACATGGGCTTCCTGCCGGCGATGAAGCGCATCCTCGGCAAGCTGCCGCGCGATCGCCAGACCATGATGTTCTCGGCGACGTTCGAAGCGCAGCTCAAGCAGCTGGCCGTGGAGTTCATGCGCGAGCCGAAGCAGGTGCAGGTCGCCGCGCAGAACACCATCGCGCAGACGATCACGCACCGCGCGCATCCGATCGACGTGGCCCGCAAGCGCGACCTCCTGGTCGACATCCTGAGCCGTCGCCACACCGATCAGGCCATCGTGTTCGGTCGCACCAAGCACGGCTGCAACCGTCTGGCCGAACAGCTGGAAGACGCGGGCCTGGTCGCGGTCGCGATCCACGGCAACAAGAGCCAGGCGCAGCGCCAGAAGGCCCTCAACGCGTTCAAGGCCGGCAAGGCCCGCGTGCTGGTGGCCACCGACGTCGCCGCGCGCGGCCTCGACATCCCCAACCTGCCGCTGGTCATCAACTACGACCTGCCGATGGTGGCCGAGGACTACGTGCACCGCATCGGTCGTACCGGTCGCAATGGCGCCAGCGGCGAAGCGTTGTCGCTGGTCGCGCCGGAAGAGGGCGGACTGCTGCGCCAGGTGCAGAACATGCTCAAGGCCGAAGTGGAAGTGGTGGTGGTGGAAGGTTTCGAGCCGTCGCGCCCGATCCAGCTCAACGCGCCGCTGCCCAATCCGCGCCAGAAGCAGGGCGCACGCAAGCCGGCACACCGTCCGCACGGCAAGCCTGCCGCACGCCACGCCCACGCCGGTCCGAAGCAGCACCGCGGCGGTGGACAGGGCCGCGGTTCGCGCAGCGGCATCGCCTGACGTTCCGCCCCTGCAGCGCATTCGCGAAAAGCCCCGGCAGCCGCCGGGGCTTTTTGTTTACGGGGATGCGCTTGTGGCTGCATCGCTCCCTGCCTAAGCTCCTGCGCACACATGCATGCGGGGGCAGGATGCCGTTCCATTACCTGGTGAGCTGGCTGGCCGTGCTGGTGGTGCCGCCGGCGGTGGGCATCGGTGCGTTCGTGTGTGCGCTGCGCGGGAACGTGCCGATGTGGGCTTCGTTGGGCGTGGCGTTCGTGGGCACGTGCCTGACGTTGGTGCTCACCGTATCGCTGTCATGGCGATGCGCGGAGGCGTACGACGTGGTTCTCGCCGCGCGGACGCTGCTGACGCCCGAAGAACGCGGGACGCTGCGCGGCTCGGAATTCCTCTGTCCCGCTACCTACACCTTCGAACGTGACGGCGAGCGGACCTGCCTGGTGCCGGACGGCGACGGCGGCGCGTTCGTCGGTTGCGGCTGAAGCCGGATCAGAACAGGAACAGCCAGATCGCCGTGAGGCCGCCGAGCAGGAACAACCCGGCGCTGGCGACCATGGTGCCCTTCTGGCGCGCGACGTACTGGCCGCGTTCGATGTCCTGTCCGACGCGCCAGTAGCGGTAGATCGACCACAGCAGCAGCGCCATTCCGAGCACCACCATCCCCACGCCTGCATTGCCGGCGCTGCGCAGCATCAGGCGCGTGTCGTCGGCCGTCTTGCCCTGCTGGATCAGGTAGATGCTGAAGCGGTTGAGCGTGATGCCGAAGCCCACCAGCGAGACGGTCGTGCGCAGATAGCTCAGGTGCGTACGTTCGTTGGCCAGGTGCGAACGCAGGTTGGACACCTGCGTGCGATAGACCGACAGGCGCGTGCGATAGATCGACAGCGTGGTGGACGAGGTCGCGGCGTCCGGCTTGCCTTCCAGCTCGTTGGCGAGTTCATCAGGCAGGCGGGGAGGAGTGGGATCGACGACGGCCATGGACGCGCACCTCCGGCGTGAGGGGAATCGACTGCGGGACGCGCGGTGTGGCGGCGTACCGAGCCCTTGCCGAAGGATGGTCCGGGGTTTGCGTTAGGGCGGCGTGAGCGGACGTCGCGATACGGCATCGATGCGGATGCCGTGATGCGACTGCGTACTCACTGTCCGGACGCGGGCACGCTTTCCGGCGCGTCCGAGTCGAGCACCTGCACCGGAGCACCGCCAGTGGTCTGTGCCGTCATGCGCGCATCGGTCACCAGCATGACCACGCCGGGCGTGAGCAGCGGCAGCACCGCGGCGACGAAGTCGCGCGGGATGACGACGCGATTGATCGTCTCCGGGCCGAGCAGCCTGCCAGCGTCCTCGGCGCGGCCGGGGATGCCGATGGTGCTCCAGTTCGGCATCTTCGTACCCGGCAGCAGCGGGTTGTCGCCCGGCAGGAAGCCGTCCTTGACGAGGTACGCATGCGTGCCGAGCGGCAGTTCCGGATTGCGTATCAGTACGCGCGAGCGGCCGATCTCGATGCCGTTGCGGAACACCACGATGCGCTGGTCGCCACCGCTGAGCAGGATCGACACCGGCCCTTCGGTGGAAAGCTCCGGACGCCAGCGCCACTTCTGACCGTCTTCCAGCGGCGGAATGGCGCCTTCCACGCCGGTGCGCGCGTCGATCGGGATCAGCGCGCCCGGGTGGACCATGTCGACCGGCGAGCGGCCTTCCTCGGACACCACCACCGTCATGCCCATGTTCGAGGCGTCGAACAGCAGGCGTGCGAATTCGGAAGGAAGGTGCACGCAGCCGTGCGATTCCGGATACCCCGGCAACCCGCCCGCATGCAGCGCGACGCCATCCCAGGTCAGTCGCTGCATGTAGGGCATGGGCGCGGCGTTGTAGAGGCTGGAACGGTGATCCTTGCTCTTCTGAAGGATGTTGAACACGCCGGTCGGCGTCTCGTAGCCGCGCTTGCCGGTGCTGACCGTGCTGACGCCGATCGGGATGCCGTTGCGGTACACGTACGCGCGTTGTTCGGTCAGGCTCACGACGACGGCGATGGGGCCGGCGCGATGATCGCCGCCCCAGATCCATTCGCCGGGCTTGAGCTGCGCCGGCGCGATATCGACCGGACTGGACTCGCGGGCGCCCCAGACGGGAACCGCAGCCTGGGCGATTCCGCCGATGAGCAGGAGGGAAAGGGCGAGAAACCAGCGCTGCATCGAAAAATCCGTTCGTCGAGGGGCGGGATCAGCCTAGCCCGAGGCCCGGTCCGCACGCCACCCGTGCGCCACACAAAAACCTTTAGGACGTTTCTCATTCATCGCGCCGGCACAGGAGGCGAACATGCCGCGATGCGGGTCCGGCCCCGCCCTCACAGGACGAGATGTACGGCGATGAACAACCTGCACAGCCCCGCTGACGCGATGCCCCAGCTCCTCAAGACCCGCTACGGCGTGATGAATGCCGTGCCCGTCCGCTGCGCGCCGTCGCGTTCGCTGGCGCAGTACGGCGAGTGGATCGACCAGGAACTGGACCTGCTCAGCGAGATCGTCATGGACGACGGTTGCGTATTCGAGTTCGGGAGCGAGTTCGGTGCGCACACCCTCTGGTTCTCGCGGGCGGTAGGCGACCGCGGGCAGGTTCATGTGGCCGAACCGGATCGCATGCTCATGCAGCAGCTGTGCGCCAACCTGGCCCTCAACGGGCTCGCCAACGTGCATACCCACCGGTTGTGGCTGGGCCGCGCCGCCGCGCAGACCCAGCTTGGCGAACTGCTCTCCAACACCGACGCGGCACTGCGGAAGGAACGGGTTCCGGTCCGCGCGCTGGACGACATCGAACTCGACGCGCTCCACCTGATCAAGATCAACTATCCCGGCGAGCTGTGCAGCGTCCTGGATGGCGCGGCCGCGACCATTCGCCGCCATCGCCCGCACCTGTACTTCCGCATGGGTGAGCAGGACTCGGCCGAAGAAGAAGTCCGTCGCGTGAAGGAGCTCGGCTACCGCTGCTGGTCACACCTGCCGTATCTGTATTCCCGCGGCAATCACGCTGGTAACCCGATCAACCTCTTCCCGGGACGCGTCCACCAGAACGTGATCGCAGCGCCGCAGGGGAGCGGCGTGGCCTTCGATCGGCTCGACGAACTCTGACGGCATCGACCAGCCTTGTTTGAAAGGCGGGCAGGAGCCGATGCGAGGCGAGAACGGTGGCGCCGGAGCACACGGAGGCGTTTCTCCGTCGCTGCTGCTCGTGCTGGTCGTTGCGGCGAGCAGCTCCTGCGCTGGCGGACGACTGCCACCGGCATCCGTTAACGGGGTGGCGGCGGATGCTGAGAGTGCCGGGCCGGGCACTGCATCAATGCCGATGCCGCCGCAATCTGGGGGAGCCATCGACCTGCAGCGCATCGCGTCTGCGCAACAGGCCCGCGCCGACCGGATGCCGGTGCACGCGACCACGGGCGGAGCCCCGAACGCACCGGGCATCGAAGCCGTGCCGGTGGCGGCCTCGCCCTCCACACCGAAGGCCATCGCGATACCCGGGCTGGCCATGAGGGATGCCACGTCGGCAACTCCGGCGATTGCGGAAAACCGGTTCCCGAACGGCACCCAGACCGCCATGGATCGCGTGGCCTGGTTGCTGATGGTGGCGGGCACGGCCGCATGGGCCGTGTCGTACGCCGCGCTTCGGGCGATGGGCCGACGTCGATCGAAACGAAGGATGCAGATGACGATGCGCAAACAGGAAGAATGCGAGACGGCGGCCCTGCCCGGCGCCGCGCCGGGAGATGGGATCGGCGCCATGCCGAAGGCATCGGGACATTCTCCCGGGCGTATGCGCACCGAAGTGCCATCGACACCTCGTGTGCCCACGCCTTCGCCGTTGCTGTTCGTGGAGCCGCCTGCTGGCGGCCACGACGAGGTTGCCCTGGCCGGTTCGGGTTCCGTCTCTGTCGAGCCTGCAGCAGTGGCCGATGCAGTCTCCCGATCCAAGCCGCTCTATGTGTTCGCCGCATCGCAATCCGTGACGTCGTCCGTGCCCGGTGCAATCGACATGGACGTTGCCGAGGACGGGCACGAGACACCGGCTTCGGCATCGGTGGAGGGCCGATGCCGCGACGACAACGCGCTCGAGTCGGCGCGGTTGAAACTGGACGGCGGCGACTGGGACGGCGCGCTCGAGGCGCTGGCGGGACCCATGGTCCATCCCGGATCGAGCGCGGAGGTGTGGGTGATCGCTGCGGCCGCGTGGGGGGGCATCGCGCAGCGCAGCGGCGAAGCCCGTGCCTGCGAACAGGCCGCCGATGCCTGCCAACGTATCCTCGACCGAGATCCGAGGCGGCATGACGCGTGGTTGCGCATGGGCACCTGGCGTCGTCTCCAGGCGGAAGGCGAACGCGGTGCGATTCGGGCGCGTACGCTGGATACCGCGATCGCCTGCCTGCGCCGTGCTGCGGATTCCGACTCTCAGGGCGACTACGCACTGCAAGCGGCTCTCGGGGATGCACTGCTCCAGCGCGGGCGGGTTGCCGTCGCCGACGGCGACCTGGACATGGGGCGCGAACGCCTGTCTGAAGCCTCGCAGGTCCTGCATGCCGCCGCCCGCCGTTCGGGCCATGCAGCCTCGCCCGCGGCATGGTCGCTGCAGGAGGCGTTGCAGGCGCGTACCGGCGTGGTCGGACATGCCGAAGCCGCGAAGCTGCGGATGGAGCTCGACGCGCGTTTGCGCGATGGCGTTACCGTCGCGCCAGAACACGATCGGACGAAGTGGTACGCGGCGCGCGTCCAGAACGAGCTGGCGCATGCGGCGCTGGCCGAAGGCGCGACGCGTGCGCTGCACCTGCGAAATCTACGGCGTGATCATCACGGCGTGCTGACGGCGGAATCGGCAGGCGCGGCCTACCTGTCGTGCTGGCTGCAGGTCCTGGCGATGGATATCTCGAACCTGCGGGGTGATGCGGCGGAAGCGCGCTTCGAGGAAGCGCGAACGATCCTGGCGCGGCTCGATGCCATGTGCCCGAACGAGCCCGACGTCGCGCAGATGCGTGCACGCCTGCTGCGCCTGCGCGCGGCGCGCCTCGTGGGTAACGCGCGGCTGTCCGCGCTTTCGGACGCCAATGCCTGCCTGTCGCCCTTCCTGCAGCAAAACGATCACCCGCAGCTGCGCATGGAGGCGGCCGAACTGGCGCTTGCGCAGGCATCCGGCATCACCGGACGCCTCAGCGCCGACGCCTGTGCGCGGGCGATCGAACTGGCGGCTCCCCTGCTCGAAGGCGCGCTGTCGACGCAGGCGCTGTGCTGCACCGCCGAGGCAAGGCTTGCACTGGGCGAATCCATCGATCCGCGCCTGCTTGACCGGCTCCGCGCGCTCGGTTCCATCGATCCGCGTGCCGGTTCGCTGCTTGCCCGCGTGGTCTCGGCCGACCGGTCGCCCCTGCGCTCGGGTGCGCGGCGATGAGCTGGCGTTTCGCGATCAGCCCGATGAAATGCCACGCGCTGGCGTTGTCCGGGCAAGCGCACCCCTGTGCGCGGCGGGGCAGTTGAGCAGCGCCGAACGCGCCAGCCATGCCTGATCCGGGTAGTACGAGAAAACGAACTGGCCGCCCTTGAGCAGATCGATCATCGGGCGTGCCACGGTGCTGCGCACCGCAGGGCATCCCCAGCTGCGGCCCAGTCGGCCCATCGCCTTGCCGCGCTGCGGATCGACGTACGGCGCGCCGTGCATGACGATCGCGCGCGCCATGGCGGCATCGTTGACGCCCGGCTCCAGGCCTTTCATGCGCAGCGAGTAGCCGTTGCGGCCGGTGTAGGTGTCGGCGGTGACGAACAGGCCCAGGCTCGACTGGTGGCTGCCGTCGTCGTTCGAGAAGCGCGTGGCGAAGTTGTCGCCCGAGCCCTGGCCATGGGCGACGACCTCTTCGTACAGGAGTTTTCCGGCGGCCATGTCGAACACCCACAGTCTCGGAACCAGCGACGGGCGGCTGTAGTCGATCACCGCCAGGCGCCGCGCATCGACGCCAACGCCGCTCGCCTGCGCGCAGGACATGGCGGCCATGGCCAGTTCCAGAACCTTGGGGTTGGCGCTCGGTGCCAGCTGTGAGAGCGCCAGCTTCGTGCCGAACACGGCATCGACCGCGGGCAGGCGGATGACGGACGTCGGCCCGGGGCGATCCGCGTGGGTGATCGCAGGGGCGCAGAGCAGGGCGGCAAAGGCGACGGTGAAACGAAGTGCGGTGGGCATCGGGACTACCGGTCCGGGACGGGGCTGGAAGGCCACCGGCGAGGAGAGGGCACCCGGAACCGATCGGACCGCAGGGCGCAGGAAACAGCGATATGCGGTCAAACCGCGGCCGGGTCAAGGGAGGGCCCGATTCCGTTCAGGTTGGCCAGCCGCCGCGGATCAACCGTTCCGGCTCATGGCCCGCCCTGGGAGCGCCCGGAGACCGACCCAAAAAGAAACCGGGCCCGCAAGGGGCCCGGTTTCGCGTCACGACGGAGCCATGGCTCCGGTGGATCAGCCCTTCTTCGACTCGATCCAGCGGTCGACCTTCTGCTGCAGCACGGCCAGCGGCACGGCGCCGTCCTTCAGCACTTCTTCGTGGAACTGACGGATGTCGAACTTCGGACCCAGTTCCTTCTCCGCCTTGGCGCGAAGTTCCTTGATCTTCAGCTCGCCGATCTTGTACGCCAGCGCCTGGCCCGGCCACGCGACATAGCGCTCGGCTTCGGCCACGGCGGTGGTGTCGCTGACCGCCGAGTTCTCCTTCATGTAGGCGATGACCTGGTCGCGCGTCCAGCCCTTGCTGTGCAGGCCGGTGTCGGTGACCAGACGGATCGCGCGCCACAGCTCGTTCTGCAGGTAGCCGAAGTAGGAATACGGATCGGTGTACACGCCCAGATCCTTGCCCAGCGATTCGGCGTACAGGCCCCAGCCTTCGGCGAACGCGCTCTGGATGCTCCAGCGGCGGAACGCCGGCATGTCCTTCAGCTCGATCTGCGTCGCGATCTGGAAGTGGTGGCCCGGGATCGCCTCATGCAGGTACAGGTCTTCCGCGTCCCAGATCTTGCGCGAGGGCAGGTCGTAGGTGTTGACGTAGAAGATGCCCGGACGCGAGCCGTCCTCGCTCGGCGGGTAGTACTGGCCGCCGGCCGCGGACTTCTCGCGGAACGGCTCGACCGGACGGATCTCGAACGGCGACTTCGGGATCACCGAGAACTGCGTCGGGATCTTCTCGTTGATCTTCGCTTCCAGGCCGCGGTAGTACTTGAGCAGTTCGTCCTGGCTCTTGAACTCGAACTTCTTGTCCGTCTGCACGTACTTGAAGAAGTCCTGCAGCGTGCCCTTGAAGCCGACCTGTTCGATCACCTTCTGCATCTCGCCGTGGATGCGCGCGACTTCGTCCAGGCCGATCTGGTGGATCTGCGCCGGGGTCAGGTCGGTGGTGGTGCTCTGCTTGGCGTTGAAGGCGTACCACGCGGCGCCGTTGGGCAGCTTGTCCAGGCCGACGGTGTCGCGCGTCTTGGGCAGGTACTCGTCATTGATGAAGGCGCGCAGCTTCTTGTACGCCGGCATCAGCTGATCGGCGATCATCGCGCGGTACGCGTCCGTCAGGCGCTTCTTGTCGGCGTCGCTGAAGTCCTTGGGCAGGTTGGTGATCGGGCCCCAGAACAGCGTGTCTTCCGGCTTGTCCTTGATCAGCGCATCCAGCTGCGGGACCACCTTCTCCATCAGCACCTTCGGCTGGACGACGCCCGCCGCGATGCCCTGCTTCATGTTGTCGATCTCGGTGTCGAACAGCACCGGGATGCGCGCGCCGCGCTTGAGCCAGTTGTCGTAGTCCTGCACCGTCTTGAACGGCTGAGCGCCACCGCCCGAACCGAACTGCACGGCCAGGCTGGCGGTGCTGTCCATCTGGTTCACCGGCGTCATCCAGCCCGGGAACTGGAAGGATTCGATCTGGTCCTTCGCGTCCTTGGTGAAGATCTCGTAGTTCAGCAGGTCCTGCCCGGTCAGGCCGTCGGAACCGATGGCCTCGGCCTTGGCCAGCCAGTCCTGCGCGGCCTTCTTGGATTCATCGCGATACTGCTGCGAACCGAAATCCGGCAGGTCGGCGTTGAAGCGCGTGTCGCCGGTGAAGGTGGCCAGCACCGGATTGCGCTTGAGGGTGTCTTCCCAGAAATCGGTGTACAGCTTGTTGAGCTGCTCCGCCTTGGCCTGCGCGGTCTGCGTGGCGGCGGGCTTCTCCGCGGTGGCGGTGTCGGTGGCGGGTTTGGAGCAGCCGGCGATCGCCGCGGACACGGCGAGGGCAAGCAGGAGCGGGCGAAGCTGCATGGGGTTCTCCTGGTGGTCTTGGATCCGTCGCTGGCGACGGATCGGGTGAGGGTACGCAGTGGGCGGTCCGGGTGCCAGCGGCGCTCACGCGCCGCGGCAACCGGACATGTCGGGTCAGGCGTTCTTCTTCGTCGCGATCCAGCGGTCGATCTTGCCTTCGAGGATCTCCAGCGGAACCGAGCCGTCGCGCAGCACTTCGGCATGGAACTCGCGCACGTCGAACTTCGTGCCCAGCGCCTTCTCGGCGCGTGCGCGCAGTTCCTTGATCTTCAGCTCGCCCATCTTGTACGCCAGCGCCTGGCCCGGAATGGCCATGTAGCGCTCGGCTTCGGCGGTGGATTGCGTTTCGCTTTCGGCGGAGTTGTCGAGCATGTAGGCGATGACCTGTTCGCGCGTCCAGCCCTTGCTGTGCAGGCCGGTATCCACGACCAGGCGGATCGCGCGCCACAGTTCGTTCTGCAGGTAGCCGAAGTACGAGTACGGATCGGTGTACACGCCCACGTCGCGCCCCAGCGATTCGGCATACAGGCCCCAGCCCTCGCTGAAGGCGGTCTCGCTGCCGAAGCGACGGAACTTCGGCAGGTTGGTCAGTTCCTGCTGCAGCGCGAGCTGGAAGTGATGGCCCGGGATCGCCTCGTGCAGGTACAGGTCTTCCGCGTCCCAGGTCTTGCGGGTGGGCAGGTCGTAGGTGTTCACGTAGAAGATGCCCGGGCGCGAACCGTCGCCGCTGGGCCGCATGTACGAGCCGCCTGCGGCGGACTGCGCGCGGAACGGCTCGACCGGGCGGATCTCGAACGGCGCCTTCGGCGTCAGCGAGAACTGCTCCGGGATCTTCTGGTTGATCTTCGCTTCCAGGCCGCGGTAGTACGCCAGCAGTGCCGGTTCGTCCGCGAAGGTGAAGCGCGGATCGGTCTGCATGAAGTGGAAGAACTCCTTCATCGAGCCCTTGAAGCCGACCTGCTTCATGACCTCGCCGATCTGGCCGTGGATGCGCGTCACCTCGTCCAGGCCGATCTGGTGGATCTGCGCCGGGGTGAGGTTGGTGGTGGTGGAGTTGCGCGCATTGAACGCGTACCACGCCTGGCCATCGGGCAGCGCGCCCATGCCGGACGTGGCGCGCGTCTTCGGCAGGTACTCATCGACGATGAAACCGCGCAGCTTGCGGTAGGCGGGCATCAGCTCGCCCTGGATCATCGTGCGGTACTCGGCCGTCAGGCGCTGCTTGTCGGCATCGTTGAACGAGGCCGGGAAGTTCGTGACCGGACCCCAGAACAGGGTCTGGTCCGCCTGGTCCTTGATCAGCGCGTCGAGCTGCGGGATCACTTTCTCCATGAGCGCACGCGGCTGCACCACGCCGTGCTTCACGCCTTCGCGCGAGTTGGCGATGGCCTGGTCGAACAGCGCCGGGACCTGCGAGGCGCGCTTGCGCCAGTTCTCGTAGTCCTGCACGGTCTTGAACGGCTGCGCGCCCGTGCCCGAACCCAGCTGCGTGACGGTCGCGGCCAGGTTGTAGAACTGGTTGATCGGCTGCTGCCACGTCGGGAAGCGCTCGGATTCCAGCGACTTCTCACGGTCGCGCACGAAGATCTCGTAGCTCAGCAGTGCCTGGCCATCCAGCCCGTCCGGGCCAACGCCCTTCACCGACTTGAGCCAGCGCGTGTTGAAGTCGTGCAACTGCTTGCGGTACTGCGCCGACAGCGTGTTGGGCAGCTGGTCGTTGTAGCGGTTGTCGCCCTGGAAGGTGGCCTGCAGCGGGTTCAACTTCAGCAGTTCTTCCCAGTACTGCTCGTACATCGCGTTGAGCCGTTCGGCCTTGGCGGCCTGCGTGGCCGTTGCGACGGCGGGCGCCCCTGCGGTATGTCCCGGCAGGGCCACGGTGGCGGACAGGGCCAGGGCGATGGCGAGCGGAAGGCGAAGCGAGGGACGCAGGGCTCGGAGCATGGGTTCGGTCAGTGGCGGGCGATCCCGAAGGCTCGCCCGGCCACCCGGGCCCGGCATGGGCCGAAGGTCATGCGCGATGCGTCGCCGGTCCACTTCCTGCGCGTGAACCGTCGCAGGGCCGGCCGATATCGAGCGGGGACCAATCGAGCGGATCGAGGGATGAACGGGCCGTGCGCGATTGCAAGTGCGCGGGCCTCAGGCCAGCATCCCGACCATGCGTAATCGACCGATGTTGCTGATCCTGCTGGTGCTGGGCTGGTGGACCGTGAACGGCCTGGTATGGACCGGCCAGGTCCTGAACATGCGTGACGCCACCGGGCAATGGCTCGACGCGATGCAGGTGCTGCGGCTGGAACTCTCCAGCGCCCTGTTGTGGGTGCCCATCACGCTGGCCCTGTTCTGGTGCGTCGATCGCTACCCCATCGAGCGCGGCCGCGCACTGCGTGCGGTGGCGCTGCAGGGCGCGGCCGTGGTGATGGCGATCTTCGTGCGCGCCCTGGCGGTGATGGTGCTCAACGGCTGGGTGGGCTGGTACGCGCACCTGCCGTCGTTCCAGTCGGTGCTGGCCACCAGCGTGCTCAACAACCTGTTGATGGCGTGGATGATCGTCGGCGTGGCGCATGCGCTGGTCTACGCCGAACGCGCGCAACACCGCGAACGCCAGGCCATCGAGCTGGAATCGCGCCTGGCACAGGCCCGGCTCGAGGCGCTGTCGGCGCAGCTCAACCCGCATTTCCTGTTCAACGCACTCAACTCCATCGCCGAGATGGTGCACCGCGATGCGGAAGCGGCCGACCGCATGCTGGTCGACCTGGGCGCGTTGCTGCGCCACAGCCTGGGTGCGTCCGACCACCAGGAAGTCGCGCTGCGCGACGAGCTGGTCGCGCTGGACCATTACCTGGGCATCGAGAAGATGCGCCTGGGCGAACGCCTGCGCGTGCACTGGGGCATCGATTCCGGATCGCTCGACGCACGCGTACCGCATCTGGTGCTGCAACCTCTGGTGGAGAACGCCATCCACCACGCGGTGGCGGTGCGCACCACGCCCGGCGAGGTCAGCGTGCGTGCCGAACGTGCGCAGGACCGGTTGATCCTGGAAGTGCGCGACGACGGCGGCCCGCAACGCACCTCGCGTGGTTCCGGCATCGGCCTGCGCAACACGCGTGCGCGGCTGTCCTGCCTGTACGGCGCCGACCACCTGCTGGAGATCGTCGCGCTGGTGACCGGCGGTACGCTGGTGCGTCTGGACCTGCCTTACCGGCCCGCGGGAGCCACTCCGTGACGGAACGACTGCGCGCCGTGGTGGCCGACGACGAAACGATGTCGCGCGCGCGGCTGTGCCGCCTGCTCGGACAGACGCAGGACGTGGACGTGCTTGCCGAGTGCGCCGACGGCGACGCCGCGGTGGCGGCGATACGGCGCGTGCGGCCGCAGGTCGTCTTCCTCGACGTGCGCATGCCCGCGCTGAACGGCTTCGGCGTACTGGACGCCTTGCCACCCGCGGCGAGGCCGTGCGTGGTGTTCGTCACCGCGCATGCCGAGCACGCGTTGCGCGCGTTCGACGCGGACGCCACCGACTACCTGCTCAAGCCGTTCTCGATGGAGCGGCTGCGTGAATCCCTGGATCGCGTGCGCCGCCACCTGGGCATGGAGAGCCCGCGTCACGACGTGCCCATTGTCTCGCCGGACGGCTATGTCGAGCGCCTGGCCGTGCCGGAGGGCACGCGCCTGCGCCTGCTGCCCGTGGATGAGATCGACTGCGTGCTGGCCCAGTCCAACTACGTCGAACTGTACGTGGGCGAACAGCGTTACCGGCTGCGCGACACGATGGCGGGCATCGAAGCGCGCCTAGACCCGCAACGGTTCATGCGCGTGCATCGTTCGCGGCTGGTGCGGCTGGGTGCGATCCGCGACATCGAGACGCTTGAACCCGGCCGCTACGTCGTGCGCTTGCACAGCGGCCTGCGCCTGGGCACCGGCGCCAGCTATCGCGACCGCCTGCGCGCGGCGCTGGGTTTGGGCAGCGTGGGGTGAGCCTCAGGCGGCGGCGTGTTCGCGCAGTTCGCGCGCGCGCGCCTCGCCCAGGTAACGTGTGATGGCCACGCGCACCAGGTAGATCATCGGGATCAGCGCGACCGCGGCGAGCATCTTGTACGCATAGTTGACCGTGCTCACCGCCAGGAACAGCGACGTCGGCCACTTCTGCGGGCCCAGCACGAAGGCGATGTAGAGCACCACGAAACTGTCGACCAGCTGCGACACCGCAGTGGAACCGGTCGCGCGCAGCCATACGTGCTTCTCGCCGGTCACGCTGCGGATGCGGTGGAACACGGCCACGTCGATCAGCTGCCCGAGCATGAAGGCGACCAGCGACCCGGCGATGGTCCACAGCCCCTGTCCGAACACCGCGGCGAACGCCGCCTGGTAGTCGGCCACGCCCTGCGACTGGGCTGCCTTGACCCACCACGCCGCCGGCACGATCTCGATGGCCGCGAACGCGAACACAAAGCCGTAGACGATAAGGCCGGCAGCGAGCCAGGAAATCATGCGCACGCCGCGACGGCCGAAGAACTCGTTGATGACATCGGTCATCAGGAACACCACCGGCCACAGTAGCGTGCCGGCGGTGAAGCTGAGCGAGCCGGTCTGGCCGAACAGGTTCCAGTGCAGCGGCGCGATGCCGAGCGTGTCTTCCAGAGCGAAGATCTTGACGCCGATGAACTCGGCGAGCACCGCGTTCACGCAGAAGAACGCGCCCAGCACGATGAACAGCCGCACGGCGCGATCGTTGATCGTGCCCGCGGGCTGGATGGAACCGGAGGCGGAGGCAGTGGTTTCGCTCACGCGCGTTTCCCCTGTGGATACACGTGGCTTACGGCGCGTGGCTGCCGGGTGGCGAGAATGGAATGCTGTCGGGCGCGACGGCGCCACCGGAGATGATGAAGCTCATCGCCTGGTCGACGGTCCAGTCGGTGGGCGTGATCTTCTCCACCGGCACGATCTCCAGGTAGCCGGAGGTCGGGTTCGGCGTGGTCGGCACGTACACCGCCGCGAGCTCGCGGCCGGTTCCGTGTTCGCGGATGACGCGGGTGACGAAGCCGATGGACTTCATCTCCTTGTGCGGGAAGTCCACCAGCACCACGCGCTGCGTGCCGTCGGGCTTGGTCTGCAGGATGTCCAGCAATTGGCGCGCGCTGGAGTAGATGGTGCTGGCCAGCGGAATGCGCTGGATCAACGCCTCGAACCAGCGCAGCAGGCGCTGGCCGAACACGCGCCGGGCCATCACGCCGGAAAACAGGATCACCGCGACGGTGGCCAGCATCGCCATCACCGTGCGCACCCACGGTTCGGTCAGCCACGCGAGCGAGGGGTACGACGACGCCAGGTTCTGCAGAAGCGGCGTGATGAACGGTTGGCTGATGTCCGACAACAGCACGAACACGAACTTCACCACCACCCAGGTGAGCCAGATGGGCAGCAGGGTCAGCAGGCCGGTGAGGAAGAGTTTCTGGAGACTCGGCCGCGCGGGAGCGGGCCGGGGGGCGGGAGCGGGGGAGGTCGACATGCGGCGGATTGTAGAGCGTGAGGCAGGCCGCTTGCGCGGCATTGCCACGCGGGACCGGTCATGGATGGCCGGGTCGGCCGCTCAACGCTCGCGGACGAGGCGGAAGCCCACGTCGTCGTAGCCGCGCGCGGCCAGCAGCGTGCGCTGCCCCTCCTGGCTGCGCCAGGATTCGCCCGCGACCTGGCGTTGCTGGCAATTGCGCCCGCAGTCGCGCAGCCACATCGACACTGCGCGACCGTCGATCTCGGCCGGCAGCTGTGCGATCTCTTCGTGGCTGGGCAGGCGATAGCGGCGGCCGGTCTGCGCGCTGTACCACTGCGCATAGGCCTGCGCGTCTTCCATGGAGATGCACACGACCGGGTCGTTCTCGCCCTGGCGGAATCCGGGCGACTGCCAGTCGCGTGGATCGATCACGCGCAGGATCGACGCGCGTTCGCGGCACAGCGACGGGTCGCGGCCGTTGGCCACGGCGAAGCGCGCGTACTCGCGGCGGCTGACCGGGCGCGGCGTGAGTGCCACGCTGACCTTGGCGCTGGCCTGCGAGACGGCATCGAGCGTGGCGCCGCGCGCCAGACCCTTCGGCAGATCCTTCGCCCGCGCAAGCAGTCGCGCGTCGAGCGGACGCGGCAGTTGCAGCGCGGCGGCCAGCGCGGTGATGCGTTGCACGTCGGAGCCATCGCGGCGGCGAACGGCGAGCTGCAGTCGCGCGTCGAGCGCCTTGCCGACCTGTTCGCGCAACTGCTGCTGGGCGGGCGAGCCCGCGGTTCCGGTCTGTTGCCCCAGCGCGGTCGCGCGGCTGCCGAGCTCGCGCGCGTGCTCGTCGCGGCCGTCCTTCACGGCGCGCACGATCTGTTCGCCGAACACGCGCGTCAGATCGTCGATGGCCTTGGCCACGTCCGGGTGCGTGCTGTCGGTATGCCAGGCCAGCAGCACGCTGTCGAAGGCGTTGGCGTCCGGCGGCTCGGTGAGGCGGCCGCGCGCGATCTGCTGGCGTGCAAGCTCCAGCGCGCGCTGCAGCGGTGCTTCGGGCAGCGGCTGCAGCATCGCAGCCGTGGGATCGACGACCGGCGTGGCATTGGGCGCGGTGGACATCATCGGTGCCGGCGCCGGGCGCTCGTCGTCCTCGTCGTGCCCCAGGCTGAAGCCGAGCACCACCAGCGTGACGGCGGTGACGCCCAGCGTGGCCCACACCGGCATCGCCCAGCGCGGCGACGGACGCAGGCGTTGGAGCACTTCCACCGCCGGCGACCACGGCTTGCGCTGCTGCACCGAACGGATCGCATCGGCCATCTGCGCCGCATCCTGGAACCGGTGCGCGGCCTGCTTGGTCAGTGCGCGATTCATGAATCGCTGCCAGTGACGCAGGTGGTGCGGCAGTTTCGGAATCGGATCCTGCGCGTGCATCACCGCCATCGACAGCGCGTCGGACGCCTCGAACGGCAGGCGACCGGTGAGCATTTCCCAGAACAGCACGCCCATGCTGTAGAGATCGGCGCGTCCATCGACGTCCTCGCCACGCGCCTGTTCGGGCGCCATGTACGCGGTGCTGCCGACAGCCAGGCCAGCCGTGGTGACGCGAGGGCCGAAGCCACGGCGCAGCGCGATGCCGAAGTCGGCCAGCAACACGCGCTCGCCTTCGTCGAACAGCACGTTCTCGGCTTTCACGTCGCGATGCACGACGCCGCGCGAATGCGCGTACTCCAGCGCGGACAGCAACGTCATCGCGATCTCGATCGCGCGGGGTTCGTCCTTGCTCAGATCGCGCTGGCCCAGATGGCCGCGCGGAAGGAACGGCATCGCGTAGTACGGCAGCCCTTCGTGCGTGCGACCGACTTCGTGGATGCCGACGATGTTGGGATGTTCCAGCCGCGCGATGGTGCGCACTTCGTTTTCGAAGCGGCGACGACTGACTTCATCGGCCAGCGCGACGGGCAGCATCACCTTGATGGCGACTTCGCGCGACAACGCGATCTGGTGGCCCAGATACACGGTCGACATGCCACCGTGGTTGATCACGCGGTGCAGTCGATACCCCGTGATCTCCGGCAATGGCGATGCGTTGTCGTTGTTGGATGCAGACCCGGACATCGCGGCGCCCCCTGTCGCGAAGAGGGAGCATACGCCGAGAGAGGCGAAACCTCACGACATGCTCATCACATACACGATGTGAATCGACGTGTTCGTTCGGCGTGATGACGCGCAGGGTCAGTTTTTGTCGGAAAGGTCCAGTTTTCCGTCAGTTTTGGCCGTTCTCGCCGTTGCCGTCGGCGTCGCGATGCGCCGGTTTGCGCCGCACGTAAAGCTGCTTGCGAACCTTGGCGACAACGTCCCCGTTTTCGTCGATGACATCGGTGTCGAACCATCGCAATGCCTTCTCGCCGTTCGCGGTAGCGGCGCGCAGTTCGTCGAGTACGTCCTCGCGCAGGCGGAAGTCCGCACGTACGGTGCCGCGTCCCGGCTTCACGAAATCGATCGTGCCGGCCTTGTCCCAGACCCAGAATTCGCTACCCAGCGCCTTCATGGCCAGCAGCATCCAGAACGGGTCGGTCATCGCGAACAGGCTGCCGCCGAAATGCGTGCCGACGTAGTTGCGGTTCCAGGGGCGCATGCGCAGCTCGACGTGCGCATGGCGGTAGTCGTCGGCGATGGCGGTGACGTGGATGCCGCTGAACAGGAACGGCGGCCAGAGGTTCAGGCCGCGGCGCAGGGTGCTGGCTTTCATGCGGGGGGAGGCGTGGGGCGGGAGGGCGCCCAGCCTGCCATACGGATGCGTACTGTGGTAGCCCGGCCGAGGCCGGGCGCCAGAATCAGAACAGCAGCGAGGACATCTTGCGGCGGTAGCGTCCCACCAGATCCTCGTCCTCGACCACGCGGAAGGCGTCGATGAGGGCCTTGCGCGGCAGACCGTCGGCGTAACCGCGGTCGCGGCGCAGCATTTCCAGGAACTGCTCCAGGCCCGCCTCGGCGTCGCCATCGACGATATGCAACGTGCCCAGCAGGTGGCGGGCGCGCAGGTCGTCGGGATTGCTGGCGATGGCTGCCTGCAGCACTTCCGGCGCCGGCGCGTCCTTCAGCAGCGTCGCGAAACCCAGGCGCGAACGGGCGCGCTGGGCGCGGTCGTCGGTAGCGAGGTTGGCGGGCAGGGCGTCGAGCAACTGTTCGGCTTCCGTGGCTGCGCCGGTGCGCAGCAGGGCCAGTGCCAGTTCCAGCTTGAGTTCGGCGTTGTCCGGGGCCGCGGCGGATTCAGTGCGCAGGCGGATCACCTCCGCGTGCGGGTCCAGCGGGACAGCCGTTTCGGCCGGTGCTTCGGGCTCGTTCGCGGCCGGTTCGATGCCGTGGTGCTTCAGGAACTCGCGGATCTGGCCTTCCGGCAGCGCGCCGGGGAAGCCATCGACCAGCTGGCCGTCCTTCACCAGGAACACCGTCGGAATCGAGCGCACCTGGAACGCGCCGGCCAGCTGCGGCTCCTTGTCGACATCGACCTTGGCCAGGCGGAACGCGCCGTGGTAGTCGGCCGCCAGCTTCTCCAGGATCGGGCCCAGCGTCTTGCAGGGGCCGCACCATTCGGCCCAGAAATCGATCAGCACCGGCGTCTGCAGGGATTTCTGCAGCACCTCGGTCTCGAAGGTGTCGGCGGTGGCGTCGAAGACGTGGGCGGTGTCGGCGTTCTGGTCGGTCATCGGCGGGAACTCATTTCGTCGTTGCACGGGACATGGGGACGGCGCGGTCGCGGGGCAAGCGCGCGGGCGGCGGTCACGCTAGCATGCCGGCATGAATCGACCGGGATTCCCCGCGATGCTCGACCGCTACGCCGGCTGGATCGCCGCCGCGTGCTGCGTGCTGGCCGCGCTCGGATTCTCCGCCGCGCTGCCGGGCTTTTCGCACACGCAGCATCCGCTGGCCCTGTTGGGCGCGCACGGCGTCGAGCGCGCCGCGGCGTACAACCTGCTCGGCTTCGTCGTGCCCGGATTGCTGGCTGCGTGGACGTTCGCGCGTCTGCGCGACCGGCTGCCCGCCAGCGCGGGGCGCATGGGCGCGATCGGCGTGTGGCTGCTGGTCATCGGCGCGCTGGCCTTCACCGCGCAGGGCATCTGGCCGCTGGACCCGAACGATCTGGACGGCGCGGTCAGCCAGCGCCATGCGACGGCGTGGATGCTGTGGTGGCTGTCGTTCGCCGTGGGCGGTGTGCTGTTCGGAATCGGAGTGCGCAGCAACGGAGCATGGCGTGGCACCGGTTTCGCGCTGGCCGCGGCGGGCGTGCTTGCCATCGCGCTGAACGTGGTCGCCAGCCGGTGGATGCCCGGCCCCTGGGCGCAGCGGGTCGTGCTGCTGCTGTGGCTGGCCTGCGTGGTGCTGGCATCGCGCCGACGTTGAGCCGGCGCGACGCGCATGTGGGCGCTCAGCGCCCCGGGCTGCGGTAGATCTTGCCGTCCTTCATCACGAAGTCGACCTTCATCACCTGGTTGATGTCTTCCAGCGGATTGCCGGGAACCGCGACGATGTCGGCGCGCTTGCCGGCCTCGATCACGCCCTGGTCGTCCACACCCAGCACTTCGGCGGCGCGGATGGTTGCCGCCTGCAAGGCGACCGGCGCCGGGATACCGGCCTCGACCATGTAGATGAATTCGCGTGCGTTGTCGCCGTGCGGCCCCACGCCCATGTCCGTGCCGAAGGCGATCTTCACGCCGTTCTTGTACGCGCGCGCCGCGGTGTCCTGGATCAGCGCGCCGATGCGCTGCGCTTTCGGGCGAACCACGTCGGGGAAGTAACCGTCGATCTTGGCCTTGTCGGCGACGAAGCGGCCGGCATAGATCGTCGGCACGTACCACGTGCCCTTCTGCTTCATCAGCGACATAGTTTCCGGCGACATGTACGTGCCGTGCTCGATGGAGGTCACGCCGCCGAGCACCGCACGCCGGATGCCTTCATCGCCGTGTGCGTGCGCGGCGACGCGGTAGCCGTAGTCCTTGGCGGTGTCGACGATGGCCTTCACCTCCTCGACGGTGAACTGCGGCGCGTCGCCGGACTTCGCGTACGACAGCACGCCGCCGGTGGCGGTGATCTTGATGACGTCGCTGCCTTCCTTGTAACGCTGGCGCACGGCCTGGCGGGCATCGTCGATGGAGTTGATGACGCCTTCGGTCGGGCCGGGCGGGCCGATCAGGTGCGAGAGCGCGTCGTTGTAGCCATTGGTGGGATCGGCATGGCCGCCGGTGGTGGCGATGGACTTGCCCGCCGCCCAGATGCGCGGCCCATCGACCAGGCCCTGGTTGATCGCATCGCGCAGGTGCGGACTGACTTCACCGCCCAGGTCGCGCACGCTGGTGAATCCGGCCATCAGGGTTTTCTTCGCGAATCCGACGGAGCGGAAGGCGAAGTCGACCTCGTCCAGCCGGAAGCCTTCCGAGTAACTCTGCGGGCTCGATTCGCTGCCCAGGTGCACGTGCAGGTCGGTCCAGCCGGGCATGCAGGTGTGGCCGCTCAGGTCGACCGCCGTGGCACCGGCCAGTTCGGCCGCTCCACCGCTGACGACGCGCTCGATTTTCCCCTGGCGGACCAGCAGCGTTTGCGGGCCGGCGAGCTTGCCGGTGCGGGAGTCGAACACCTGGCCGCATTGCAGGGCCTGGAGTTCGCCGGCAGGCGCGGCGGTTTCGGCGGCATGGGCGGTGGAAAGGCCGGCCAATACGGCCAGCAAGGCAAGGCAGAGCGGATTGCGCACGTACGACTCCCCGTTGATCGGTCCCCTGGAACGCCGGATTGAAGCACAGGCGCGCCCCGGGACGGCGCGATGCGGCGCGCAGAACGGCCACGACAAGGCCTGCATGGCGGGGGATGTTGCGCTGCGGTAGGCTTGACGGTCTTTCCGAACGTCCCCCGAACGCCGTGTCCGCCGAAGCCGCAACCGAAACCCGTCCCTTCGACCCGCAGGCCATCGAGGCCGATGCGCAGCGATTCTGGGAGGGCACGCGCGCCTTCGAGGTCGCCGAGTCGTCGGACAAGCCCAAGTACTACTGCCTGTCGATGCTGCCGTACCCCTCCGGTGCGCTGCACATGGGCCACGTGCGCAACTACACCATCGGCGACGTCATCAGCCGCTACAAGCGCATGACCGGCCACAACGTCCTGCAGCCGATGGGCTGGGACGCCTTCGGCCTGCCGGCGGAGAACGCCGCGATCAAGAACAAGACCGCGCCGGCGAAGTGGACCTACGCCAACATCGCGCACATGAAGGCCCAGCTGCAGCAGATGGGCTATGCGATCGACTGGTCGCGCGAGTTCGCCACCTGCACGCCGGACTACTACGTGCACGAGCAGCGCATGTTCGTGCGCCTGATGAAGAAGGGCCTGGCGTACCGCAAGAACTCGGTGGTGAACTGGGACCCGGTCGACCAGACCGTGCTGGCCAACGAGCAGGTGATCGACGGCCGCGGCTGGCGCACCGGCGCGCTGGTGGAGAAGCGCGAGATCCCGCAGTGGTTCCTCAAGATCACCGACTACGCGCAGGAGCTGCTCGACGGGCTGGATTCGCTGCCGGGCTGGCCGGATGCGGTCAAGACGATGCAGCGCAACTGGATCGGCCGCAGCGAAGGCCTGGAGATCCGCTTCGACGTCGTCGACGACGCGGGCAGGCCGGTGGAGCCGCTGCACGTGTTCACCACGCGCCCCGACACGCTCATGGGCGTGACGTTCGTGTCGATCGCCGCCGAGCATCCGCTGGCGTTGCATGCCGCGCAGGGGAATGAAGCCCTGGCCGCGTTCATCGCCGACCTGCGCAAGGGTGGCGTGTCCGAAGCGGAACTGGAAACGCAGGAAAAGCGCGGCATGGACACCGGCCTGCGCGCCATCCATCCGATCACCGGCGAGCAGGTGCCGGTGTTCGTCGCCAACTTCGTGCTGATGGGCTACGGCACCGGTGCGGTGATGGCGGTGCCGGGCCACGACCAGCGAGACTGGGAATTCGCCCGCAACTATTCGCTGCCGATCCGCATGGTGATCGTGCCCACGCACATCCGCGATGCGCTGGCCGAAATCGGCCAGCATCTGGCGCAGCACGACGACCCCATGCGCAGCGCGCTGGGCGCCGCGCCGTCGGTGGATGTGTACGAAACCTCCGCGGCCGTGCAGGTGGTGGCGGAGTTCGAGCGCCGCATCGCGGAGGAGGAGTCGTACACCGAACGCGGCTGGCTGGTGAATTCGGGCGAGCTCGATGGCATGGACTTCCAGCAGGCGCTGGACGCACTGGCCGCGCGCTTCGAGGCCGACGGCCGCGGCCAGCGCCGCGTGAACTATCGCCTGCGCGACTGGGGCGTGAGCCGCCAGCGTTACTGGGGTTGCCCGATTCCGGTGATCCTGTGCGCGAAGTGCGGCGACGTGCCTGTGCCGGAAGACCAGCTGCCGGTCGTGCTGCCGGAAGACGTCGCCTTCAGCGGCGTGACCTCGCCGATCAAGTCCGATCCGCAGTGGCGCAAGACCACGTGCCCGCAGTGCGGTGGCGCCGCCGAGCGCGAAACCGACACCTTCGACACCTTCATGGAGTCGAGCTGGTACTACGCGCGCTACACCTCGCCGGGTGCCGCGCAGCAGGTCGACGAGCGCGCCAAGTACTGGACGCCGGTCGACCAGTACATCGGCGGCATCGAACACGCGATCCTGCACCTGCTGTACTTCC
This sequence comes from Lysobacter stagni, assembly GCF_030053425.1. Classification (NCBI taxonomy): domain Bacteria; kingdom Pseudomonadati; phylum Pseudomonadota; class Gammaproteobacteria; order Lysobacterales; family Lysobacteraceae; genus Lysobacter; species Lysobacter stagni. The sequence goes on from NZ_JASGBI010000001.1 coordinate 2,189,674, forward strand.
GCTTCTACCACAAGCTCATGCGCGACCAGGGCCTGGTGTACAGCGATGAGCCGGCGACCAACCTGCTCACGCAGGGCATGGTCATCGCCGAGACGTTCTACCGCGGACAGAAGGGCGCCGAGGACTGGTTCAACCCGGCCGACGTCGAAGTGATCCGCGACGAACGCGGTCGCATCACCGGCGCGACGCTGAAGGCCGACGGCCAACCGGTGGAGATCGGTGGCGTCGAGAAGATGTCGAAGTCGAAGAACAACGGCGTCGATCCGCAGGTGATGGTCGGCAAGTTCGGCGCCGACACCGTGCGCCTGTTTTCGATGTTCGCCGCGCCGCCGGAGCAGTCGCTGGAATGGAACGAGGCCGGCGTGGAAGGCATGGCGCGCTTCCTTCGCCGCTTCTGGCGCGAAGTGGTGACGCACGCTTCGCAGCCGGACCATCCGGAGGTCGACGCCTCGAAGCTGGACGCCGCGCAGAAGACGCTGCGCCGCCAGTTGCACGAGACCATCCAGAAGGTGGGCGACGATTACGGCCGCCGCCACAGCTTCAACACCGCCATCGCCGCGCTGATGGAACTGCTCAACCATGTCGGCAAGTTCGACGACATGAGCGACCAGGGCCGCGCCGTGCGTCATGAGGCGCTGCAGGCGATGGTGCTGCTGCTCAACCCGGTCACGCCGCACGTCTCGCACGCGCTGTGGCAGGCGCTGGGCCACCCGGAAACGCTGCTGGAGGACGTGCCGTTCCCGGTCGCCGATGCGGCCGCGCTCACGCGCGATGCTGTGACGCTGGCGGTGCAGGTCAACGGCAAGCTGCGCGGCACCATCGAGGTGCCGGTGAACGTGGCGAAGGAAGAAGCCGAGCGCCTCGCGCTGTCCGAGCCGAACGTGGTCAAGTACATGGAAGGCCTGACCGTGCGCAAGGTGATCGTGGTGCCGGGCAAGATCGTCAATATCGTTGCTGCCTGATCCACAAGGCGGATCAAGTCCCGAAGTGTCTTGCTGCATAACCTTCGTGACCCGCGCCTTTGGTGCCATACCCGCCCTTCCGCGCCTGCGGCGCGAACCGCCCCTGACTCAGGGGCCAGGGCAACCGGCTTTCAGCCCCTCTCCCTGCGGGAGAGGGGTTGGGGTGAGGGGCGGCGGAGTGCTCGCGTCGCCGATCGATGTTGCCGCCAAACAGTTGGGATAAGCGCAGTTCGGGTCAGCCTGAGAGGCCGCGCCGGGGCATATCGATCCCCATCTCAGCTGAACCGCGTTGACGCGCCCGCTATTGCTGGGCGCGGGCGCCTCGTCCAGACTTCCCGCATGAGCTTTCGCCTACTGAAACGCGCGGCCCCGGTCGCCCTGGTGCTGGCCCTGTCGGCCTGCGGTTTCCACCTTCGCAACCAACTCGTGCTGCCGCCCGACATGGGGCCGGTGCGGGTGGTGTCGGTGGATCGCTTCAGCCCGCTGGCCGAGTCCCTTGCGCAGGCGCTGACGCGTGCCGGTGCGGTGCCCGCGACCGAGCGGACTCCCGATGCCACCGTGCTCGATCTGCTGTCCGAACGTTGGGGCGATCGCCCCATCGCGCTGGACGAACTCGGTCGCGCGCAGGAGTTCTCGCTGCGTTACGCGGTGACCTTCGAACTGCGCCGCGCCGACGGCACCACGCCGGTACCGCGCCAGACCATCGAGCTGGCGCGCGACTACGTCTCCAACCCCGTGCAGGCCATCGGCACCGAGGGTGAGCGCGAGATCCTGCAAACCGAAATGCGCCGCGAGATGGTCGCCTCCATTCTGCGTCGCCTCGACGCCGTTGCGCGCCATACCTTCAACGCCGCCGAAGCATCGCCGGCAGGCGCCCAGCCCGATGCGCCGCGGGCCGCGGATGCGGTCGAGGTACCGAAGGCCGAAGACGCCCCGACCGCGACCCCGACGCCGACGCCGACGCCGACGCCCTGATGGAACTGCGTCCGGAGCAGCTGGTCGCGCAACTGGGGCTGGACAAGCCCGAACCGGCGCGGCTCGCGCCCGCCTACCTGATCGCCGGCCCCGAACCGCTGCGCGTGCTGGAGGCCGCCGATGCCGTGCGCGCCGCCGCGCGCCGTGCGGGCTTCGCCGAACGCGAGGTGTTCGAGGCCGAAGGCAACCAGCGCGAGCCCGACTGGAATGCGCTGTCGGCCAGCCTCCGCGCACCGAGCCTGTTCGCCAGTCGTCGCCTGATCGAAGTGCGCCTGCCCAGTGGAAAGCCCGGCAAGGAAGGTTCGGAAGTCATCGTCGATTTCTGCGCCGATCCGCCGGCGGACGTCGCCCTGCTGGTCACCGCGGGCGAGTGGAGCAAGCAGCACGGTGGCAAGTGGAGCGAGGCGATCGGCCGCATCGGCCAGATTGCCGTCGCATGGACGATCAAGCCGCACGAATTGCCCGAGTGGATCGAGCGTCGCCTGCGCGCACGCGGTCTGCGTGCCGACCACGCCGCGGTGCAGAATCTCGCCGACCGCGTCGAGGGCAACCTGCTCGCCGCCGCGCAGGAGATCGACAAACTGGCGCTTCTGTCCGACGGGCAGGTGCTGGACAGCCAGCGCATGGACGAACTGGTCGCCGATGCGGCGCGGTTCGACGTGTTCCGTCTGGTCGATGCCACGATGAACGGCCAGGGCGCGCAGGTGTCGCGCATGCTGGCCGGCCTGCGAGCGGAAGGCGAAGCCGTACCCGGCCTGCTGGGCATGATCGTGATGGAACTGCAGCGCGCCGCATCGCTGGCGCGGGTACAGGAACGCGGCGGCAATCTCGCGTCCGAATTCAAGGCGCAGCGCATCTGGGATTCCAAGCAGCCCATGTATCGCCGCGCGCTGCAGCGCCATGCGGCACCGCGCTGGGATGCCTTCGTCGCCGAAGCAGGGCGCGTGGATCGCATCGCGAAGGGGCGTGGGCGCATGGGCGAGGAGCCCGCCGATGCGTGGCTCGCGCTGGAGCGCCTGCTGCTGGCGGTGGCCGAACCGCGCGCCGCGCGCCTGCTCGTCGGCTGACGCGTGGGCGTGATCGCTCCGCGCGTGTATTACGGCGGCACCTTCGATCCGGTGCACGAAGGCCATCTGTCCGTCGCGCGCGAAGTGCGCGACGCGCTGGACGCGACGGTCTTCCTCGTGCCCGCCGCCGATCCACCGCACAAGGACATCACGCATGCCGACGCCGCCGAGCGTGCGCGCATGCTCGACATCGCCGTGGCCGGCGAACCGCGCCTGAAAGTCGACCGGCGCGAACTGCGCCGCGAAGGCCCGTCCTACACGGTCGATACCCTGCGCGAACTGCGCGCCGAACTGGGCCCGGATGCACCCATCGTGTGGATGGTCGGCGGCGATTCGCTGCTGCAGCTGCACACCTGGAACCGGTGGCACGAGCTGTTCGAACATGGCCACGTGCTCGCGGTGGCCCGGCCCGGCGCGGCGCTCGATCCGGCCTCCGTCGGCGCGCTCGCGCCGCAGGTCGAGGCGGAGATCGGTCCGCGTCGGCGGCCTCCCGAGGAGCTGAACAGCGCGCCGGCGGGGGGATTCGCCGTGTTTGCACTGGCGCGGGAGCGTCCTGAATCGTCCACCGAGCTGCGTCGTCGCATCGCGGCCGGCGAGCCGTGGCAGGACGGGGTTCCCGCCGCCGTGGCCGAATACATCCGCCGACACGCCCTGTACGTCCGGGGCGTCACGTCCGCTTCGTTATAATCCACAGGCACCAAGCCCCCGATCCGAGAGCCATCCCCCTTTGAGTACCGAAGCGCAAGTCATCAAGACCCGGCTGCCCAACCCGCCGCCGCCGGTGGACCTCCTGCTGAAGACCGTGCATGCGGCAGTCGAGGAACTCAAGGCCCGCGATGTCACCGAGATCGATGTGCGAGGCAAGAGCAGCGTCACCGACTACATGGTGATCGCCTCGGGCACCTCCACGCGTCACGTGAAGTCGATCGCCGACGAAGTCATCAAGTTCTCCAAGAACCTCGACGTCCAGCCGCTGGGCGTGGAAGGCGAGCGCGAGGCCGAGTGGGTGCTGGTGGACCTGGGCGACGTGGTCGTGCACGTCATGCTGCCGCGCGTGCGCGAGTTCTACGCGCTGGAACGCCTGTGGACCGTCGGTGACCAGCCGCCGGAACTCGAGGACGACGAATTCGAAACCGGCACCGCGAGCCGCCTGTAAGGCATGCCCGCATGAACTCCGCGACGGCGCCCTGGGGCGCCGTTCGCGTTTTGAGGGTCAGGGAATGCGCTGCAGCGGAATGCGCGCCAGCACTTCGTCCCAGGGAAACCGCGGGCCCGGATCGCGCTTGCGACGGACCTTCATGTCGGGATCGTCGGTCGCGGCCACTTCGGTGGTGTCCAGGTCCTCGTGCCCGGCGATGAAGCGCAGCGACGGCAGTTGCGCGTGCAGAACCTGCACGAGCGCGACCAGCGATTCGACCTGCGCCGCGCGGTAGGGCTCGTCCATCGCCTGGTGAGAGGCGGCCAGCCAATCGGGATAACGCCCGCGATTGACCAGCTCCACGCCGATCGCGCGCGCGTTGTATCCGCGCACGTGGTGCGCGACACGATCGATCGCCACGTACTGGTGCACGCTGCCGTCGCGATCGATGTAGTAGTGGCCGCTGTTGCCGGTGCGAGAGCCCTCGTAGAGCTCTTCTTCGCCGAAACGCCGCGCCATCGTCAGGTCCGGCAGCTCCGTGCAGTGAATGACGACGAGATCGATCGCAGCGGCCTCGCGCGCGTCGAGGCGTTCCTGGTAGGGCAGGGGATCGAAGGCGATCGGCAGGGCCGGCGGGTCGGGCAGCATGGGGCCGGATGCTACCATTCGTCCTCCCGCCGGACCGTTCCGAGTCCCGCGAAGGTAAGGCCCGCGACGCCCGCGCCGACCGACCGCCCTGCACGGAGCCGCCATGCAACGTCCACCCGCCGACTCCGAGCTCGGCAAACTGATGGCCACGCTTCCGCGCCCCGGACGGGTGGAGTGGATCGGCCTGCGACCCGCGCGCATGGCGCCGATGGACGAAGTCGGTGAGGTGGTCGCCGAAACCGGCGCCGGACTGGCGGGCGACCGCTACGCCGCTGGCAGCGGCAAGCGCGGCGTCACGCTGATCCAGGCGGAACACCTGCCCGTGATCGCGGCGCTGTCGGGGCATGCGGCCGTGTCGCCGGCGACGCTGCGCCGCAACCTCGTGGTCTCCGGACTGCCGCTGGTGGCGCTGAAGGGCCGGCGCTTCCGCGTCGGCCAGACGCTGCTGGAAGGCACCGACAGCTGCGATCCGTGCTCGCGCATGGAAGCCGCACTGGGCCCGGGCGGATTCAACGCGATGCGCGGCCACGGCGGCCTGTGTGCGCGCATCGTCGAAGGCGGAACGATCCGCGTCGGCGATGCGGTCGTCGCGCTGCCGGACGCGTCCTGATCCACGCACTCCGATCAACCCACTTCTATGTTCCCTCATGCCGGGGGAACGGATTTCCCCACGAATGAGCACACGCGGACACTGCATTCTTTCCCACGGTTTCGAAAGCGGACCCGATGCCACGAAGGTGACGGCGCTGGCCGAGGCCGCGCAGCGCCTGGGCTGGACGCATGAGCGTCCCGACTACACCGACCTGGACGCCAAGCGCGAGGTCAGCGAAGTGGGCGATGTGCCTGCGCGCGTGCAACGCCTGCTCGACCTGGCGAGCGATGCCGCCTCGCGCGGCCCGCTGGTGCTGGCCGGATCGAGCCTGGGCGCCTACATCTCCGGGCTGGTGTCGCTGCAGGTGCCGACGCGCGCGTTGTTCCTGATGGCACCGCCGGTGCGCATGGGCGAAGCGCCGCGCCTTGAGGCCGCGCGCGTGCCCACATCGGTCATCCACGGCTGGAACGACGAGCTGATCCCGGCCGCCGAAGTGGTGGCCTGGTCGTACGCGCGCAGTGCGCGCCTGCTGCTCGTGGACGACAGCCATCGCCTTTCCGACAACGTGCAGACGAGCGCCGACGCGTTCGCCGCACTACTGGCCACGCTCTGACATGAAGTTCTTCGCAAGCTGCGGTAAAGGACTGGAATACCTGCTCGCCGACGAGCTGATGGCGCTGGGTTGCACGCGCGCCACCGCCGCCATCGCCGGCGTCAACGTCGAAGGCACGCTGCAGGACGCGCAGCGCGCCGTGCTGTGGTCGCGCCTGGCCAGTCGCGTGTTGTGGCCCATCACCGAATTCGATTGCCCGGACGAACACGCGTTGTACGCCGGTGTCGCGGCCGTGGCGTGGCCGGAACATCTTGCGCAAGGCCACACGCTCGCGGTGGATGCGCATGTGTCGGGCGAGGCCATCACGCACGCGCGCTACGCCGCGCAGCGCGTGAAGGACGCCGTCGTCGACGTGATGCGGGCCCAGACCGGCACGCGCCCCGACGTGGATGTCGAACACCCGGACCTGCGCCTGAGCTTCGTGCTGCGCAAGGGGCGCGCGGTGCTCTCCATCGACCTGTCGGGCGGTCCCATGCACCGTCGCGGCTGGCGCACGAAGCAGGGCGAGGCGCCGCTTAAGGAAAACCTCGCCGCCGCGGTGCTGATGCGCGGACAGTGGGCCAAGCGTTACGCCGAAGGCGGAGCGCTGCTCGATCCCATGTGCGGCAGCGGCACGCTCCTGATCGAAGGTGCGCTGATGGCGGCCGACGTGGCGCCCGGATTGCAGCGCCATGAGAGCCAGCCGCCCACGCACTGGCGCGGCTTCGACGAAGGGACGTGGCGCGTGCTGGTCGACGAAGCGCGCAGGCGCGAAGCGGCCGGCATGAACGCACTGCGCCCGGCGTTCTTCGGTCGCGATACCGATCCGCACGCGATCCGCGCTGCGCAGGACAACGCCGTGCTCGCCGGGCTGGCGGGCCTGATCGACTTCCGCACCGGCGACGTGCGCTCGCTCGAGGCGAACGCTGTGCTGCGCGAGGGCGACGATGCATCGGCGCCCGTTGCGCCCGGCCTGGTCGTCTGCAACCCGCCCTACGACGCACGTCTGTCGGCCGACCCGGCGCTGTACCGCGCGCTGGGCGATGCGCTCAAGCGCGCGGTGCCGGACTGGCGTGCCAGCCTCCTGTGCGGCGATGCGGAACTCGCCTTCGCCACCGGCCTGCGCGCGCAGAAGAAATACCAGCTGTTCAACGGCGCCATCGAATGCACGCTGATCGTGTGCGAGCCGGTCGCGCCACCGCAGCGTGAGCGTGCCGACGCGCCCCCGGCGCTGTCGGAAGGCGCGCAGATGGTCGCCAACCGCCTGCGCAAGAACCTGCACAAGCTCAAGCGCTGGCGCGAGCGCGAGGATGTGACCTGCTATCGCGCCTACGACGCGGACATCCCCGAATACGCGGCGGCCATCGACGTCTACATCACGGACGAAGCCACGCCGCGCACGTGGCTGCACGTGCAGGAATATGCGGCGCCGGCGGAAATCCCCGAGAACGTGCAGCGCCGCCGCCTCAACGAACTGCTGGCCGCGGTGCGCGAGGTGTTCGCGGTGCCGCGCGAGCAGGTCGCGCTCAAGACCCGCGCGCGCGGCAAGGGTGGCAGCAAGTACGGGCAGATGGATTCGCGTGGCGAGTTTCTCACCGTGCGCGAAGGCGACGCGCGACTGCGCGTGAACCTGTTCGATTACCTCGACACCGGCCTGTTCCTCGACCATCGCCCGATGCGTCTGCGCATCGCGGCCGAGGCGGAGGACACGCGGTTCCTCAACCTGTTCGGCTATACCGGCGCGGCCACGGTGCATGCGGCGGTTGGACGCGCGCGCCTGACCACCACCGTGGATCTGTCGGCGACCTACCTGGACTGGTGCGCCGACAACCTGCGCGAGAACGACATCGGCGGCACCCGTCATCGCCTGGTGCAGGCCGACGCGCTGACGTGGCTGGAATCGGATGGGCTGGAGTACGACCTGATCTTCTGCGATCCGCCGACGTTCTCCAATTCCAAACGCGCCGATGACTTCGACGTGCAGGCCCAGCATGTTCGCCTGCTGAGCGCCGCCGTGGCCCGGCTGGCGCCCGACGGCGTGCTGTATTTCTCCAACAACTACCGTCGCTTCCGCCTGGACGAAGCCGCGGTCGCGGCATTCGCCGACTGCGTGGAGATCACGGCGAAGACCCTGCCGCCAGACTTCGAGCGCGATGCGCGCATTCATCGCTGCTGGCGACTGCAGCGGCGCAGGGGCGGGTGATGGAGGTGCGCCGCCACCGCTGGAAACGCCAGCGCCTGCACGGCGCATGGACGTTCTTCCGGCAGTGGCTGCGCAATCCGCTGCGCACCGCGGCGGTGACGCCGTCCGGAGTGGAACTGGCTGCGGCGATGATCGCCGAGCTGCCCCGGGACGCGCGGCGCGTGATCGAACTCGGGGGCGGCACCGGCGCCATCACGCGTGAGTTGCTCGCGCACGGCGTCCTCGGGCGCGACCTGCTCGTCGTCGAGCTCAACCCGGCCCTGCACAGGCACCTTCAAGCCCGATTTCCGAAGGTGCGCATCGTGCTCGGCGACGCGCAGGACCTGGAGCGCATCGCCAATGACAACGGTTACCTCGGCAATGGCCGGGTCGATGCCATCGTGTCGGGGTTGGGCATGTTGTCGATGGATCGCGACGCGCAGAGCGCCGTGCTCCGCGCTGCGTTTTCCTGCCTCAAGCCGGGTGGGACCTTTGTCCAGTTCACCTATGGGGCGCGTGCTCCGGTGCTCGATGAAGTGGCACGTGACTTGCGGTTGAGCGTTCGCAAGGCGGCATTCGTATTGCGTAACGTGCCGCCTGCGACGGTGTATGTGTACTCGGCGTGAGCAGACCGGATCTTCATTTTGCGTGCACGTTGCGGCGGGTAATGACGAACCGGTCATGACGCTGTCTGGACGAACGTAACGCGCCGCTGTATCGCGCTCCTGCCCGCGCACGATGTGGCGCCGCTTCCTCCTATTCCGACCGCGTGCGTGACGTCAGTCCCCACGTTCGGAGTCCGTCATGAACATGAACGATCGTCCGGAGGCAGACCCGCCACGGCAACAGCAACGCGCATTCGCCGGTTTTCGTCATGGCGCCACGTCGTTCGGCTCGCTGGTGGCGCTGGCGGTTGCATCCCTTCCGACCGATGCCATCGCGCAGGCGTCATGTACCGGCCCGGGCGGGCAGGTGGTCAGCGGTGCGGGATCGTTCGTATGCGGTTCCAACGCGACGGCATCGTCGGCGGGCGGTAACGCGACCGCATTCGGCAATCAGACCTCGGCGACCGGAACCGGCGCGACCGCGCTCGGCGCGGGTGCGAACACGAATGGCGTGCAGGCCAGCGCGATCGGCACGCAATCGCAGGCCAACGGTCTGGGCGCGACCGCCGTTGGTGCGCAGTCGCATGCGAACGCAAGCGGTGCGCTCGCCGTGGGTGGCTTCGTCGACCTCGACGGCGATGGCGTGGTCGACGCGAACGAGAGCACCACCGCGAACTTCGCCAACGCGACCGCCGTGGGTAACGGCGCGCAGGTGAGCGGAGCGGGTGGGTCGGCATTCGGCAATCAGAGCCGTGCTGGGACCAGTGCGACGGCGCTCGGCAACGGCAGCCAGGCACTGGGCGCGAACACCCTTGCCGCCGGATTCAACAGCCAGGCCGCCGGCCCCGGCGATGTCGCCCTCGGTGGCAACGCACGCGTGCTGGCCGACAGCAGCACCGCTGTGGGCGACAGCGCGCTGATCGTCGCCGGTGCAGTGCAGTCCACCGCCGTCGGCGCGAGCGCGACGGTGTCGGCCACGCAGGGCACGGCGCTGGGTTTCGGCACGGCCATCACTGGCGCGCAGGGCACGGCGCTGGGCGAGGGTTCGAGCGTCTCGGCGGCCGGTGCGGTCGCCCTCGGCGCCGGCTCTGCCGCCGATCGCGTCAACACGGTCTCGGTCGGCACGGCGAGTGCGCAGCGACAGATCGTCAACGTGGCTGCCGGCACGCAGGGCACCGACGCGGTCAACCTCGACCAGCTCAACGCCGCTGTCTCGGCAGGCTCGGGCGAACTGCGCTACTTCCAGGCCGACGGTCTCGACGACGGTACCGACAACGCCTCCACGACGGGTCAGTTCAGCCTCGCCGCCGGCAGCGCGGCGAATGCGAACGGCCCCGGCGCCACCGCGCTGGGTTCCAGCAGCACGGCAACGGGCGAAGCAGCCATCGCGGTGGGCGCGTTCGCGCAGGCGACGGCCGACCAGACGCTGGCCGTCGGCACGGGCGCGCAGGCGACGGTGATCGGCGCGCAGGCGTTCGGCATCGGCGCGAACGCGGGTGCCGACCGAGCACTGGCTGTCGGCGGCGGTTCGCAGGCGACCGGCGCGACGAGCATCTCGGTCGGCAACGAGGTCGTCGCCAGCGGACGAAGCAGCGTCGCGATGGGGTACCGCACCTCCGCCACCAACACATTGACCACTGCCATCGGCGGCTGGAACGACAGCAACGCCGACGGCATCGTCGACGCGAACGAAGTCACCACGGCATCGGGAGAGGGCGCCATCGCCATTGGACCGGCCGCGCAGGGATCGGGACAGGGAACGGTGGTGATCGGCGCGAACAGTCAGGCGACCGCACAGGCGAGCACGGCGGTGGGCACGACGGCCATCGCGACGGGTCTGGGCAGCGCGGCGTTCGGCTTCGACTCCCAGGCCACGCAGCAGGCCGCCCTGGCACTGGGTGGTGGATCGCGTGCAACGGCCACCAACAGTACCGCCGTGGGTACGCTGGCGCAGGCGCAGGCGAACAACACCATCGCCATCGGCTTCCAGTCGCTTGCCGTCGCGACCGACAGCGTCGTGGTCGGCACGAACGCGCAGGTCGCCGCAGCGGGCATCAATGGCATTTCCATTGGCAACAACAGCCGGGTGAATTCGCTCAACGGTCTGGCGCTGGGCACGGGTGCGATCGTCGCCGCCACCGATCCCGGCGGCACTGCCGTGCAGAACGGCATCGCCATGGGCAACAACAGCCGCGCCAACAATTCCGATGCGACGGCGGTCGGCACCAATGCCATTGCCAACGGTCAGAACAGTGTCGCGTTCGGTACCTCGTCCAATGCGCAGGGGCCGCAGGCCAGCGCCATCGGCCAGAACGCGCGCGCCATCGGCAGCAATTCGGTTGCGCTGGGCACCTCGGCGCTGGCACAGGGCAACGTGAGTACGGCGCTGGGACAGAACGCCACGGCGACTGGTTCGCTGAGCGTGGCGCTGGGTCAATCCGCCGACGCGACCGCAAGCGAAGCGCTCGCGGTGGGCAACAACGCGCAGGCGACGGCGGCCAACGCGACGTCGCTGGGGCGTTCTGCGAATGCATCGCAGACGGGAGCCCTGTCGCTGGGGGCCGATTCGGCCGCCAGTGCGGTCGACGCGTTCGCGGGCGGTCGCGGCAGCACTGCAACGGGTGCGGGCAGCATTGCGCTGGGCGCGGCGAGCTTCGCCGCTGGCCCGGGCGACACGGCCATCGGTCGCAACGCTCGCGTCAACGCCGACCAGAGCACGGCGGTCGGCGAGAACGCGACGATTGCCGTGGGCGCATTGCAGGCCTCCGCCTTCGGCGCCAACACCAACATCACCGCATCACAGGGCACGGCACTTGGATTCGGCAGCAGTGTCACCGCCACCAATGCGGTCGCACTCGGCGCGGGCAGTGTCGCCGATCAGGCGAACACCGTGTCCGTGGGCACGGTCGGAGGCGAGCGTCGCATCGTCAACGTGGCTGCCGGCATCGCGCCGACGGATGCAGTGAACGTCAGTCAGCTGACCACGGCGGTGGGCGAAAGCACACGCTACTTCAAGGCGGTCGGCCTCAACGACGGCACGGACGACGCGGTGGCCGCGGGCAGTTCGTCCATCGCGAGTGCGCAATCGACGACGGCGGTTGGCTCGTTCGCCATCGCCGATATGGAAGGCGCCACGGCCTTCGGTACCGCCGCGCAGGCGCGCGGGCCCAACGCGCTGGCGCTGGGCGGCTTCTCGGTCGCCACACAGGAAGCGACGCTCGCCGTGGGCAACCAGGCGCAGGCGACCGCGCTCGGCGCGCAGGCGGTGGGCAATTTCGCCACCGCCAGCGGCCAGTCGAGTGTCGCCGTCGGTGGCGCGGCGAACACTTCGGCTCAGCGCGCCATCGCAGTGGGCAACTTCTCCAGTGCGCAGGGTGCCGATTCCCTCGCCATCGGCACGCAGGCGCTGATCGCGCCCGCCGCTTCGAGCGGCATCGCCATTGGCGACCGGGCTGCGGTGAACTCCGCCAATGGTCTGGCGATCGGCGCGAACGCCGCGGTCGCGGCAGTCGATCCGGGCGGTACGGCGGTCAACAACGGCATCGCGATCGGCAACAACAGCCGTTCGAACAACACCGATGCGACCGCCGTCGGTGCCAACGCCATCGCCAACGGGCAGAACAGCGTTGCCTTCGGCACCGGTGCGCAGGCCGTGGGGCCGCAGGCCAGCGCAATCGGCCAGAACAGTCTCGCGCAGGGCAGCAACTCGGTCGCGCTCGGTACTTCCGCGCGCGCGACGGGCAACGTCAGCACCGCGCTCGGCCAGAACTCCATGGCCACCGGTGCGTTGAGCGTGGCACTGGGCCAGTCCGCCGATGCAACAGCAAGCGAAGCGCTGGCGGTGGGCAACAACGCGCAGGCCACGGCGATCAACGCCACGTCGGTAGGGCGCAATGCCAACGCCTCGCAGCAGGGTGCGCTGGCACTGGGTTCCGATTCTGCCGCCAGCGCGGTGGACGCGTTCGCCGGCGGGCGAAGCAGCAACGCGGTCGGCGCAGGCAGCATCGCGCTGGGCGCGGCGAGCTTCGCCGCAGGTCCCGGCGACACGGCCATCGGCCGCAACGCACGCGTCAACGCCGACCAGAGCACGGCGGTCGGCGAGAACAGCACCATCGCCACCGGCGCGCTGCAGGCGTCAGCGTTCGGCGCGAATACCAGCGTCGGTGCGGTGCAGGGAATGGCACTCGGCTTTGGAAGCAGCGCGACCGTGCAGGGCGCGGTGGCGCTGGGTGCGGGTGCGGTATCCAATCGCACCGTCGCGCCGGCCAGCGGATCGATCCCGGTCGGGTCGGGTGCCATCGAATTCGACACCACCGACAAGACATTGCTCGGCGCGGTGTCGGTGGGAACCGGTACCGCCTACCGCCAGATCACCAACGTGGCGGACGGAACGCAGGCGCAGGATGCTGTGACGCTGCGGCAGCTGCAAGGCGCGCTCGGCTCGCTGTCGAACACGAACACCCTGTACTTCCACGCCAATTCCACGGCGGGCGATTCGCTGGCGATCGGCGCCGAGTCGATCGCGGTCGGCCCGCTCACCGTGGTCAACGGCGACAACGGCATCGGCATCGGCAACGCCGCGACGGTGGACATCGCCGCCCCGGGCGGCATCGCCATCGGGCGTGAATCCAGCGTGCTGCTGGCCTCGGGCGTGGCGATGGGCACGCAGGCGCAGGCCAACGCGGAGCAGGGCGTGGCGTTGGGCGCGGGCGCGCAGAGCAACCACGCGCTGAGCGTCGCGCTGGGCTCGGCTTCGCAGACGAGCGTGGGCGCGCAGACCGGCTACACGGCGTTCGGACTGACCGCGCCGCAGAACTCCGTGGGTGAGGTGTCCATCGGCAGTGCCGGTGAAGAGCGCAAGCTCACCAACCTGGCGGCCGGTAGCGCCGACACAGATGCGGTGAACGTCGCGCAGCTGCGTTCGGTGCAGGCCGTCGCCAGCGACGCGTTGCTATGGGACCCCGCGGCCAACGGCGGGGCAGGCGCGTTCTCGGCCAACCACCTGGGCGTGGGGCCAAGCCGCATCACCAACGTGGCTCCGGGGGTGATCGGCGTGGGCAGTCTGGACGCGATCAATGGCGCCCAGTTGCTGGCCTCGATGCAGCAGGTGAGTTCCGTGTTCGTCGGCAACACTTCCCTGCTCGGCGCCGGTGGCGTGCTGGAGAGGCCGCAGTTCGTGCTGGACGGCAACATTTTCAATGATGTCGAGTCCGCGCTCGTGTTCCTCGATGGGCGCGTGGATTCGATCGATGGAGGCGGCGGTGCGGATGCGCGCTTCACTGCCCAGGACGCCGCGCCGGCATCGGCGGCCGCCACGAATTCGGTCGCGGCCGGCAGCAACGCACAGGCGAACGCGGCCAACAGCGTCGCGCTCGGTGCGAACTCGGTGGCCGACCGGGCCAACACGGTGTCGGTGGGCTCCGCCGGTAACGAGCGCCAGGTCGCCAACGTCGCCGCCGGCAGCGCCCCGACGGATGCGGTCAACGTGCAACAGATGCAGGCGCAGTCGATCACCACGATCAACCAGGCCAACGCCTACACCGACCAGCGCGTGCAGGAGATCGTCGCCGTGCCGATGCAGGCGATCGAGGACCTGCGCGGTGAAGTGAATGACGAGTTCCGCCACACGGACCGGCGCATCAACCGGCAAGGCGCGATGAACGCGGCGATGGTGCACATGGCTTCCAGCGCGGCGAACATCCAGACGATCAACCGCGTGTCCGTCGGTGCGGGCTATTCCGAGGGCGAGGAAGCGCTTGCGGTGGGCTACCAGCGCCAGCTCAAGCGCAACGTGTCGCTGTCGCTCGGCGCTGCCTTCAGCGGAAGCGAGCAGTCGGCTGGCGTGGGTTTGGGCATCGGCTGGTGATGCCCGGAAACGGACGGGTCCGTTCGAACCGGACGGACCCGTCGCGGTGCACGGTCAGGGCCGGGCTAGGTCAGTGGGAACGCTGGGTTCCGGCTGGCCTGCCGTCATTTCGCCGGCCTCGAACACCCGCCGGTACGTGGCTTCGTCGATGCGCTGGATGCGCTGGATCGTGCACGGCAGTTCCAGTCCGGTGTGCCCGCCACCGAGCGGAACCACCGCATCGCCGAGATCGCCACAGATGCGACCGTCGGCGGTGACCGGGTCGCTTGCGGTGTCGGGGTTGTAGCCGCGACCGGAACCGAGCGGCGAGGGGCGCAGGCCTTCGCGGAAGCCCAGATAGGGCTCGCGCTTGAGGTCGCGGCAGCTCGCGTTCAACCGGATGTCGTAGTAGCGCTTGCCCAGGCTCTTCACGACCATGCGCTGATCGTCGACGACGCCCCATTCCATCACGTCGCGGGCGACCAGGCAGTCGCCGATCGGGCGGATGGGTGCGGATCGTCTCGCCGACTGCTCCGGCTGGGTTGCCAATGACGCGCTCGCACCCAGGCTCAGCGTGACGGCCAACAGAGTTGTGATCGATGCCTTCATGGCAGCCTCCAGCGCGTGGAAACGCTTGAGCCAACGTGGGTCTGGCGCGGTTAATCTGGCATGAACCCTGCGGGTCGCGTAGCCGTTTGCCGACGCACGGTCGCGGCGGCGTAACCGTCCGTTCCAGTGGCGGTACTGTCGCTCGCCGTGAGCGGCCCGCACCTTGTGGCATCGACCTCCGAGGAACCGCCATGAACGCCCCTTCTCCTGCCGCCCGCATCGGCCGCCTCCTGCGCGGCATGCCCGCCTCCGATGGTGCGGGCGTCAAGCTGACCCGCGTGATCGGTTCGCCCGAACTGGAGATGCTCGATCCGTTCCTGCTGCTGGACGAATTCGGCACCGACCGGCCCGACGACTATCTCGCCGGTTTTCCCGATCATCCGCATCGCGGCTTCGAGACGGTGACCTACATGCTCGACGGCCGCATGCGCCACAAGGACAACCACGGCAACGAGGGCGTCCTGGTGCCCGGCAGCGTGCAGTGGATGACCGCTGGCAGCGGCCTGGTTCATTCGGAGATGCCCGAGCAGCAGGAAGGCCGCATGCGCGGTTTCCAGCTGTGGGTGAACCTGCCCGCGCGCGAGAAGATGACGCGGCCGCAGTACCAGGAATACGCACCCGACCGCATTCCGCAGTTGCAGCCGGCCGACGGTGTGCGCGTGAAGGTGATCGCCGGTCGCGTGGGCGACGTCGATGGCCCGATCCGCCAGCCCGCGACCGACCCGGTGTACCTGGATATCGAGCTGGCACCGCACGCTTCGTGGCACTACGAACTGCCCGAAGGCCACAACGCCTTCGCGTATGCGTTCGAAGGCGAGGGCTCGGTGGGCGAGGGCGATGACGCGCGTGCGCTGTCGGCGCAGCAACTTGCCGTGCTGATCGGCGGGCCGCGCGTCGTGATGACCGCGGGTGCGTCGGGCTTGCGCCTGATCGTCGTGGCCGGTCGCCCGTTGCGCGAACCCGTCGCGCGCTACGGCCCGTTCGTGATGAACACGCGGGAGCAGATCATGCAGGCCTTCGTCGATTTCCAGGAAGGACGCTTCTGAGGAGGGTGACCTGATGGCCGCGCGCGAACATCGTTACCGCATCACCGTCGAGCACATCGGTGCGCCGCGCGAGGACATCGCGCTGCATGCACCGCTGACGTTCGAGGACGGCAACCACGACGACCTGTTCCGCATCGTCGATCTGCAACGCGGCAGCGGTCGTTTCGCCAGCGAGGACGAAGCCGCCGCCTTCGCCATTGGCCTCAAGCTGGTGAGCGAGGCGGTGCTGCGCAACCGCGACGATCCGCTCCTGCAGCAACTCAGGTCGCCACTGGGCGACTTCATCCGCCAGCTCAAGGCCGCGGCGAGCACGGGATGACACGGAAAGGCCACGCCGGAGCGTGGCCTTCCGCAGGGATTCGCGTCAGCGCGAAGTTGCGCCCGTGTCCTCTCCCAGCCATCGGTAGATCACCCCGCCCAGCAGACCGCCGGCGATCGGTGCGATCCAGAACAGCCACAGCTGCGACATTGCCACCGAGCCTGCGAACACGGCCACGCCGGTGGAGCGCGCCGGGTTCACGGAGGTGTTGGTCACGGGAATGCTGATCAGGTGGATGAGCGTCAGGGCCAGGCCGATGGCGAGGGGTGCGAAACCAGCGGGGGCCTTGGGGTGCGTCGCGCCGAGGATGACGACCAGGAACATCGCCGTCATGACGATCTCGCACAGGAAGGCCGCGTTGAGGCTGTATCCGCCGGGCGAGTGACTGCCGAAGCCGTTGCTGGCAAATGCGCCGGCGGCGTTGGGATCGACCGCGAAGCCCGGTGCGCCGGCAGCGATGTGCCACAGGATGAAGCCCGCGAGCAGTGCGCCGAGCACTTGCACGACGATGTACGGAGCCAGGTCGCGCGCGGGAAAACGTCCCGCTGCCCACAGTCCGAAGCTCACCGCGGGATTGAAGTGACCGCCGGATATGTGGCCCAGCGCGTACGCGCCGGTGAGGACCGTGAGGCCGAACGCGAGCGATACGCCGAGCAGTCCGATGCCCAGGGGATTGCCATCGCCACCGAAATTCGCGGCCAGTACCGCGCTGCCGCAACCGCCCAGTACCAGCCAGAACGTGCCGATGAACTCGGCCGCGAGACGCTTGATCATGCTGCCTCCTCTTCTTCCTTGCGAAAGTGACGGAATCAGCCCGGGTCGTACTGCCAACCCCCGCCCCGAGCGGCGCTGTTGCAGTCTGCATGGCCCCGCCGCAGGGCAGGGACCGGCCAAGTCTTGGGCATGCGGGTGCAGTGCGCGTGAAGGCAGCGCCTGCGGGAGCGCGACGCGCGGTTGCGCGCGTGCGCGGCCCGGCATCGAAGCCGGGCCATTGCGGGTCGAACGCTTACTTGCTGCTCAGGCGCGTGGTGGGAAAGCGGATCGCCTGGGCCTGGTTGATCGCGCCCGACAACTGCGGGGCTTCCGCCTGCAGCCAGATGTGCGCGAGGCGACCATCGGCCAGCTCGACCACCGTCTCACGTACCTCGACGTTGGGCTTGAGCGCGAGCTCGCCCTTGTACCAGTACATGCTCAGGCCATCGATCACGCCGGCCTCGGCGCGATTGCCGCGCTTGGGCTCGAACGTCGCCTTGCGCGAGATGTAGAGCCCGAACGCCTCCGACCCGTCCGCACGCAGGGCGCGGCAGAAATCCGCGTCACCGGTGCTCTTGGCCTCCCAGGCCAAGCCCGAGTCCGCGGGCAGTTCCGGACAGTTCCCCTGTTCCTGCGCGTTCGCATTCGCCCCAAGACCGGCGAGCACGAGCAGGGCCGACATACGCCATGCCGTCGTTTTCACGACTAACCCCCTGTGTGGTTGCCAAACACCCCTTCAGCGCGACCGGGAAAACATGACGCTTTGCCCGATCTGGCTCGAACATAGTCCAGATTTCGGCACTTGACAAATAACCATGCTTAATAGGCGCATGGCCGGACTTATGAATCACGGCCAGCCATGTGCGGGGCTAATGGCCCTCAGCGCTCGGGCAGGGGGATGAACTCGTCGTCGCCGGGGACCTTGCCGAAGCGCCCGTCCTGCCAGTCCAGCTTGGCCTGCTCGATCCGTTCCCTGGAACTGGAGACGAAGTTCCACCACAGGTGGCGCGGGCCATCCAGCGGCTCGCCGCCCAGCAGCATGGCCTTCACGGGCGTGCGTGCGCGCAGCCGGTGTCGGGTGCCGGGGTCGAGCACGATCAGGTGCATCGCGGGGATGTCGGCGCCGTCCAGCTGGGCCTCTCCCTCCAGCACGTAGAGCGCGCGCTGCGGATGCGAGTCGTCCAGCGGCAGTTCGGCATCGGCATCCAGATCGATGGCGACGTAGAGCGTGTCCGCATACACGCGCACCGGCGACTCCTCGCCGTAGCCGCGGCCGGCGACCACGCGCAGCCAGCTGCCGTCGCGGCGCTGCTGCGGCAGGGTGGCGGCGGGGTGATGGAAGAAGCCAGGGTCGGCTTCCTCGTCGGAGCGCGGCAGCGCGACCCAGGTCTGCATGCCGTGCAGCGGATGTTCGTGCGCACGCAGCGTGGCGGGCGTGCGCTCCGAGTGCGCGATGCCGCGGCCGGCCGTCATCCAGTTCACGTCGCCGGGATTGATGTCCTGCAGGCTGCCCAGCGTGTCGCGGTGCGTGATGGTGCCCGACCACAGGAAGGTCACCGTCGCCAGGCCGATGTGCGGATGCGGACGCACGTCGATGCCGCGTCCGGGTTCGAACACGGCCGGCCCCATGTGGTCGACGAAGACGAACGGGCCGACCGAGCGCGCCTGGATGCTGGGCACGGCGCGTCGCACCTGGAAGCCGCCGAGATCGTGCACGCGGGGGGAAACGATGGTGGTCATGTCCGGTTCCTCGTGGGGGCATCGCTAGCGTCGCACGGTCGCATCCTCCGTGCGTGACGCGGTGGGTGTCGTCTACGGCACGGCCTGTTCCACGCGCACGGTGGCGACCGGTGCCGCGTCGTGGGTCAGCCGCAGCAACGAGATGCGCAACCCGTCCGCATCGGTGGGCCAGCGTGCGGAGGCACGCAGCGTCAGGTCCTTCGATGCGCCCGCGCGCTGCAGTTGCAGCCGCACCTGCGCATCGCCTGCATGGATGCATTGCACGTCCGGCGGGCAGCGCGAGTCCTCGAAGGTGCCCACGTAGCGCAGCCGTGCGTCGCCGGGAAGCGCGACCGACTGGCCCGGGTGGAGTTCGGCGTCCATCGGCAGGCGCGCGGGCGTCGTCGCGCAGCCGTTCAGTACCAGGGCGGACAGCAGCAGGGCGATGGTGGCTTTCATCGTGGATACGCGAAGGAACATGCCGCCAGTCTAGCGGCCACCCGGTGTGAAGCGGTCGTCGCACGGCGGTGGCTAGAATCGCCGCACCGTCACACGCCGGAGCGTCATGACCAGGAAGCTGCGCTGGGTGGCCGCCGCCGTATTGCTGCTGGTGGTGGCGTCGCTGCTCTCGGTCTACAGCTACGGCCGCTTCGCCGAAAACGCGCGTGGCGCGCCTTCGCAGGCCCTCGTCGCCGATCGCGTGGAGACCGCGATCGACCACGCGATCGTGCCGCTGGAACAGGCGCATCCCGGGCAGGCGGGCCTGTCCCTGTTCGCCGACAACCTGGATGCCTTCGCCATACGTGCAGTGACCGCGCGCGCCGCGGGTCGCAGCCTCGACGTCCAGTACTACATCTGGAAGGCGGACCTCACCGGCAACCTCATCGTCAACGAACTGCTCCGCGCTGCCGACCGCGGCGTGCGCGTGCGATTGCTGCTCGACGACCTCAACGCGCATGCGAAGGATTCGGTGCTGTCCGCACTCGACCGGCATCCCAACGCCGAAGTGCGCATGTTCAACCCTTCGCGCGGCCGGAAATCCAGTTTCACGCGTGGCGTGGAGTTGCTGCTGCGCGGCCTCAGCCTCAACCGGCGCATGCACAACAAGGCGTGGATCGTGGATGGTCGCGTGGCGGTGGTGGGCGGTCGCAACATCGGTGATGAGTATTTCGGCGCGGCCGAGGCGGCCAACTTCCTCGATGCCGACCTCGCGGTCGTGGGGCCGCCCGTGGCCGAGACCTCACGCATCTTCGACGCGTTCTGGAACAGCGCGTCGGCCATTCCGCTCGGTGCGCTGGTGTCCAGCGACGAACTCTCGCTGGACCGGTTGCGTCGCGCCGGCGCGCTGCAGTACCGCTCGCGCGACGCGGTGCCGTACGCGGAGCGCCTGGCGAAATCACCCGACGTGAAGGCACTGCTCAAGGGCAGTCGCGCGCTGCACTGGACCTACGACGCGCACGTGTATTCCGACCCGCCGGAGAAGGCCGAAGGCGCACCGCGCAACAACTGGCTGATCGACGCCCTGCTGCCGCCGGCACTCGCGGCGCGGCACGAGTTGTTCGTCATCTCGCCGTATTTCGTTCCTGGCGATCAGGGCGTGGACCTGTTCCTTCGCATGCGGGCCAAGGGCGTGGACGTCGGTGTGCTGACCAACTCGCTGGCGGCCACCGACGTGGCCCTCGTGCACGGCGGTTACGCGCCGTATCGCGTCCCGCTGCTGCGCGGCGGCGTGGAGCTGTTCGAGCTGAAGACCCGCGGCCTGCGCACCGGCGGCGGCAGTGGCCTGCTGGGCTCCTCGTCGAGCGAGGCGAGCCTGCACACCAAGGCGTTCATGGTGGACGGCGAGCAGGGCTTCGTCGGTTCCTTCAACCTCGATCCACGCTCGATCAACCTCAACACCGAGATGGGCATCCTGTTCAACGATCGCCAGCTCACCAGCGAACTGCGCCGGCTGTACGAATGGAAGATCGGTCGCGAGAGCAGCTACCGCCTGTGGTTGCAGGACGACGAACTTCGCTGGGACGACGCCTCGGCAAAGCCGCCACGCGTGTGGACCCACGACCCCGACGCATCGTGGGCGCGTCGTGCGACGGCGAAGGTCGTCAGCTGGCTGCCGCTGGAATCGCAGCTGTGAGGCGCGTCAGTCCTGCCGGCCTTCGTCCAGCGTGGCATGGCCTTCCGCGTCGATGCGCACGGTGGTGAGGCGGTCGTACTCGGCTTCGCTCATCGGCGCGGCGGGACAGCCACACAGCGCCGTAGCGATGTCGGGAATGGTGTTGCTGTGGCCGACGACCAGCACGGTGCCGCGGGCGTGGTCGCGCCGCAGTTGCGCGGCCAGTTGCGGCGCAGGCAGTTTGGCGTCGTAGGTGATGACATCCAGCTTGTGCGCGTGCGCGGTGGGCGCGGCGGTCTGCTGCGTGCGCTGGAATCCGGTCGCATAGACCGCCGACAGCGGCGTGGAGGCCAACCGTCGCGACAACGCCTGCGCACGCTGCTCGCCGTCTGCGGTGAGAGGCGGGTCCTTCGAACCATCCGCAACCTTCTCCGCGTGCCGGACGAGGATGAACGTCGTGCGCGCCTCGTCCTTCGGCATGGACGCGCAACCCGCCAGCAGGGCCAGGGCAAGCAGGACCGGTGCGAACTTCATGGATGACCTCTGTACGGCAATGGGTGGCGATGGAGCGACACCATAGCCGACCTCACGCCGCCGGTTGAAGCGCCGTGAGGATGCCGCGCGCGGCCAGGACGCGCGCCGACGCGTCCGGCAGGTCCAGCGTCATGCGCAACTTGTCCGGGCCTTCCATCTTGTAGAGCTTCGGCTGGCCCTGGATGAGGCGGATGATCGTCATCGGATCGACGTTGGGTTTCTCGACGAAATGCACGCGGCCGCCCTTGTCGCCCAGGTCGAGCTTGCGGATGCCCAGTCGGGTCGCGCGCAACTTCAGCTCCGCGATGGCGAACAGGTGCTTGGCCGCGTCGGGCAGCAGGCCGAAACGGTCGATCATCTCCACCTGCAGTTCGCGCAGCTGTTCGGCGTCGCGGGCCCCGCTGATGCGCTTGTACAGCGTCAGGCGCGTGTGCACGTCGGGCAGGTAGTCATCGGGGATCAGCGAGGGCACGCGCAGCTCCACGTCCGCGCCGCGCACCTCGTGTGCGTCCACGTCCGGAAGCTTGCCCTGCCGGATGGACGCCACGGCGCGTTCCAGCAGTTCGGTGTACAGGCTGAAGCCGACCTCGGCCATCTGGCCGCTCTGCTCCTCGCCGAGCAGCTCGCCCGCGCCGCGGATCTCCAGATCGTGCGTGGCCAGCGTGAAGCCGGCGCCCAGTTCGTCCATCGCCGCGATCGCGTCCAGTCGCTTGCGCGCGTCGTCCGTCATCGCCTTGCGGTCGGGAGGCACGACGAGATAGGCATACGCGCGATGGTGCGAGCGGCCGACGCGGCCACGCAGCTGGTGCAGCTGCGCCAGGCCGAAGCGGTCGGCGCGGTGGATGATGATGGTGTTGGCGTTGGGAATGTCGATGCCCGATTCGATGATCGTGGTCGACAGCAGCACGTTGTAGCGCTGCTTGTGGAAGTCGAGCATCACGCGTTCGAGTTCGCGTTCCGGCATCTGTCCGTGCGCCACGCCGATGCGCGCCTCGGGCACCAGTTCTTCCAGCTGGCGTTGCATGCGGACGATGCTTTCCACGTCGTTGTGCAGGAAGTACACCTGGCCGCCGCGCGAGAGTTCGCGCTGGAAGGCTTCGCGCAGCTGCATGTCGTCCCAGGGCACGACGAAGGTCTGCACGGCCAGGCGGTGCGCGGGCGGGGTGGCGATGATCGACAGGTCGCGCAGGCCGGCCATCGCCATGTTCAGCGTGCGCGGGATCGGCGTGGCGGTGAGCGTGAGCAGGTGCACGTTGGCGCGCAGCGCCTTCAATGCTTCCTTCTGGCGCACGCCGAAGCGCTGCTCCTCGTCGACGATGACCGCGCCCAGATCCTTGAAGCGCACGTCCGGCTGCAGCAGGCGGTGCGTGCCCACGATCACGTCGATCTTGCCTTCGGACACCCTCGCCAGTTCGGTCTCGATCTCCTTCTTGGTCTTGAAGCGCGACAGCACTTCGACCTTGATCGGCCAATCGGCGAAACGGTCGCGGAAATTGCGGTAATGCTGTTCGGCCAGCAGCGTGGTCGGCACCAGCACGGCCACCTGCTTGCCGGACATGGCGCTGACGAACGCCGCACGCACGGCGACTTCCGTCTTGCCGAAGCCCACGTCGCCGCACACCACGCGGTCCATAGGCTGGCTGGACGCCAGGTCGCGGATCACCGCTTCGATCGCCGAGTGCTGGTCCGGCGTTTCCTCGAACGGGAAGGCGGCGGCGAACGGCTCGTACGCGGCGCGGTCGACGTCGATGGCCAGGCCCGCGCGTGCGCGACGCTTGGCCTGGATCTCAAGAAGTTCGGCGGCGACGTCGCGAACCTTCTCCTGCGCCTTGCGCTTGGCCTTGGCCCATTGCTCGCCGCCCAGCGAATGCAGCGGCGCGGTTTCGTCCGACGCACCGGAATAGCGGTTGATCAGGTGCAGCTGCGCGACCGGGACGTACAGACGGTCGCCCTTCGCGTATTCGATTTCCAGGTACTCGGCCGGCATGCCGCCGGCATCCAGCGTGACCAGGCCGCGGTACCGGCCCACGCCGTGGTCTTCGTGGACGATGGGTGCGCCTTCGCTCAGCTCGCCCAGGTCCTTGATGATGGCCTCGGGCTCGCGCCCGACGCGGCGTCGGCGGCGCGGCTGGCCGGCGCGTTCCGGGAACAGCTGGCGTTCGGTGAGCACCGCCAGTGCGGGCTCGGTGATGGCGAAGCCGTCTTCCAGCGGTGCGACCGCGATGGCGAAGCGTTCGTCACCCGAGGCGAATGTGTTCCAGTCCGGCAGCACGCGAGGTGCGAGCGTGGCGGCCTGCAGCAGTTCCAGCAGCGCTTCGCGACGGCCGGGCGAATCGGCGGCGATCAGCACGCGGCCGGGATAGCTGGACAGGAACGAACGCAATGCATCGGCCGGTGCGTGATCGCGTGCAGCCAGCGGCAGCGAAGGCGCAGGCTGGTCGCCCAGTGCGGCAGCGCGCTCGCGTTGCGCATGGCCTTCGCCGCACACCTCGATGCGCTCGCCTTCGTTGAGGCGCGCACGCAGGGTATCGGGCGACAGGTACAGCGCGTCCGGCGGAAGCAGCGGGCGTTCGAGGTCGTGGCGGCGCTGCTCGTAACGCTCGCCGGTGTGCGTCCAGAACTGTTCGGCCGCTTCCATCGCGCCGTCTGCGATGACCGGCAGCGTGTCCTTCGCGAGGTAGTCGAACAGGGTCGAGGTGCTGTCGAAGAACAGCGGCAGGTAGTACTCGATGCCCGGCGCGGCCAGCCCGGCCTTCAGGTCCTGGTAGAGCGCGCTGCGGCGCGTGTCCAGGTCGAAACGTTCACGCAGTGCGTCGAGCGCGCGCTTGAGCGCGGCATCGTCCAGCGGTACTTCGCGGCCTGGCAGCAGGTGGACTGCGTCGATCTTGTCCAGCGATCGCTGCGATTCCGGATCGAACGCGCGGATGGTCTCGATCTCGTCGTCGAGCAGTTCCACACGGAACGGCTGGTCGGCGCCCATCGGGTAGACATCGAGCAGGCCGCCGCGCACGGCGAAGTCGCCCGGGTCCAGGACCTGCGGCACGTGTCGGTAACCGGCGGACTCGAGTCGGCGCTTCTCGGCGTCCAGGTCCAGGCGCTGGCCGACCTTCACGTCGAAACTGCCGCCGACCACGTGCTTGAGCGGCGCCAGGCGCTGCAGCAGCGTCTGCACGGGAACGATCACGATGCCGCGCTTCAGCGTGGGCAGGCGGTGCAGCGCGGCCAGGCGCTGGCTGACGATGTCGGGGTGCGGGCTGAAGACGTCGTAGGGCAGCGTTTCCCAGTCCGGAAACGTCACGACGGGCAGGTCGTCGCGACCGCCCAGCAACGTGTGCAGGTCGGATTCGAGCTGATGCGCACCGTGGTTGTCGCGGGCCACGACCAGCAGCGGTGCCTTGTTCGCATCGGCGGCGCTGGCGATGTGGAACGCCAGCGCGGAGGCGGAAGCGGGGGCGCGCCACCAGGCGCGTTGTTGTCCGGCGCGGGGCAGGGGAGGCGTCGGAGCGGGAGACTTCGGCATTCGGCAGGGATCCGGTGACTCTGGGCCGCGGGCGGCGATCAAAACGAAGGCAGCGCCGGAGGCCGTCGCCCCCCGCGCAAGAGGGCTGCATTTTACGCGAGGGCGATGAATGGGCGGTCGCGGCCCGCAACGTTCCGTGGCTGGCGATAATGATCGCTTGCAATTAGATAGCGCGCTATGTAAATTTCCGACCCATGAAGACCGCGACCGCCAAGGCGACCAAGGGCCGGAACCTGCAGAAGCTCGACGAGCAGCTGTGTTTCGCGCTGTATTCGACCGGGCTGGCGCTCAACAAGGTGTACCGCCGCCTGCTGACCCCGCTGGGGCTGACCTATCCGCAGTACCTGGCGATGCTGGTGCTATGGGAGCGCGACGGCCTGTCGGTGTCGGAGATCGGCGAGCGCCTGTACCTGGATTCGGCAACGCTCACGCCGCTGCTGAAGCGGATGGAGTCCTCGGGGCTGATCACGCGCACGCGCGCCAGCCATGACGAGCGCCAGGTGGTCATCGAGCTCACCCGCGAGGGTCGCGAGCTGAAGACGAAGGCGCGTTCGATTCCGGCCGACCTGTTCTGCGCGTCGGAATGCTCACCGGAAGATCTCGTGGCGCTGAAGCAGCAGCTGGAGTCGCTGCGCGGCGGACTGATGAAGAACGCCGGATGAAAACGATGTCGATGTCCTGTTTCCCTCATAAGTAGCGCGCTATTCAATAGCTGGCTATGTATAGGCCGCAAGGCCATCACCGCTGTTCCTACCGCTGTCCCCCACCAAGGAGTCATCCCATGTCGCTCGACCAGGTTCTCTATACCGCCCATGCCACCGCCACCGGCGGCCGCGACGGCCGCGCCGTTTCCTCCGACAACGCGCTGGACGTCAAGCTCACCACGCCGCGCGAACTCGGCGGCGCCGGCGGCGAAGGCACCAATCCGGAACAGTTGTTCGCGGCGGGCTACTCGGCCTGCTTCATCGGCGCGCTGAAGTTCGTCGCCGGCAAGGAGAAGATCGCGCTACCCGCCGACACGCGCATCGATGGCAGCGTCGGCATCGGCCCGCTGCCGACCGGTTTCGGCATCCAGGCCGAGTT
Source organism: Lysobacter stagni (assembly GCF_030053425.1). Classification (NCBI taxonomy): domain Bacteria; kingdom Pseudomonadati; phylum Pseudomonadota; class Gammaproteobacteria; order Lysobacterales; family Lysobacteraceae; genus Lysobacter; species Lysobacter stagni. Next base: position 2,215,976 of record NZ_JASGBI010000001.1, read on the forward strand.
GAAGATCACGATCCCGGGCATGGCGCGCGAACAGGCCGAGGCGCTGGTGCAGAAGGCGCACCAGGTGTGCCCGTACTCGAACGCCACCCGCGGCAACATCGACGTCACGCTGACCGTCGTCTGAGCAAGACGCGCGGCGCGGGCATCGCTGCCCGCGCCACGCTTGCCCCCTCGCTACTCGGCGGTGACCGGGTCGATGACCGCGGTCACCTCGGAGATCCGGTTGGCGGGAAAGCCTCCACGCTGCGCGTGTTCGAGGATCATCGCTTCGTTGGGCGCGATGTAGACGCAGTAGATCTTGTCGCTGGTGACGTAGCTGTGCTCCCACTGGATCTGCGGCCCCAGGTCTCCCAGCACGTTGCAGGATTTCTGCGAAACCGCGCGCAGTTCGTCGACCGACAGCCGGCCCGCGCCTGGCAGTTCGCGTTCGATCACATACCGGGGCATGGCGACGCTCCTGCGGCTCACGGCCGCGCTTCGAACACCAGGTTGAACGGCGTCTGCGTGGCACGACGGAAGCGGGTGAAACCGGCCTCCTGCATCACCGCGCGCAAGCGCGCCTCGCCGGCCTGCGCGCCCAGCGCCGGTCCGTTGCGTGCCAGCGACACCGGCACGCAGATCTGCGACGAGGCGCCGTAGTACACGCGTCCGACCGGATTGAGGTTGTCCTCCACGCGATCGCCCGCGAAGGGCTCGACCAGCATGCAGATGCCGTCCGCCTTGAGCGCCTGCAGTGCATGCCGCGCCGCGCCCACGGGATCGCCCATGTCGTGCAGGCAGTCGAAGAAGCAGATCAGGTCGAAGTGGTTGCCCGTGTAGCCCGTGGCGTCGGCCGCCTCGAAGTACGCGTTGTCCACGCCGGCCTGGCGCGCGCGCTCGCGTGCGACGTCGATGGAAGGGGCGTGGTAGTCGTAGCCGATGAAGGTGGATTTCGGAAATGCCTGCGCCATCAGCGTGGTGCTGGCGCCGTGGCCGCAGCCCACGTCCGCCACCTTGCCGCCGGCGCGCAGCTTCTCCAGCGTGCCGTCCAGCGCAGGCAGCCATTCGGTGATCAGGTGCGCGTTGTAGCCGGCGCGGAAGAAACGCTCGGTGCCATGGAACAGGCAGGCGTGGTGTTCTCCCCATTCCATGCCCTTGCCGGTACGGAAGTTTTCCTTGGTGCGCTCCAGGGAGTGGAACGTGGCCTCGACGATGGAATAGGCGCCGGGCAGATCGACCGGACCACCGGGATCGGCCAGGCAGAGCGCCTGTTCGGCACTCAGCGAATAGGTGTCGCTGGCCGGGTCGTAATCGACATAGCCGCCGGCCGCCTGGTTGCCCAGCCATTCGCGCACGTAGCGTTCGTGGGTGCCGGTTGCGCGGGCGAGGCCCGCGGCGTTCATCGGCTGCTTCGCCAGGGCCCGGTACAGGCCCAGCTGGTCGCCCACCAGCATGAGGGTGGCGCTGATCGCCGCGCCGAGATCGCCCACGGCATGGCCGAGGAACTGGTTGAGGCGCTCTTCGTTGATGCTCATGGTCGCGTTCCGGAAGGTGTCGTCCTTCCGTGGACGCGCGGCGCAGCCTGCCGCAGGCCCCCCGAGACACCCCCAGTCAACGCGGCCCCCTGCAAGGGGCGGCCAGTTACGGTTTGCCGTTCTTCAGGTTCAGCGACACGCGGATCAGGCCGGGCGCGTCCTGCTGGTATTCGCGCTCGAACCCCAGCGACTGGGCCAGGGCCAGCATCGACTGGTTGTGTTCGAACACGTCGCCGTAGACGCGATCGAGCTTCTTGCCGCGCGCCCATTTCACCAGGCGGGTCATGAGGTAGCGGCCCAGCCCCATGCCGGCGACGTAGTGGCTGACCAGGATGGCGAATTCGGCATCGCGGCCGGCATCGTCGACGGCGATGCGCGCCACCGCACCGACCAGGGCCTCGCCGGGCGGGTAGGGTTCTGCCGCGACCAGCGCGAATTCATTCTTGGGGTTCACCCGGGTCAGGCGGTCGGCCATGTCGGGGGTGAGTTCCTTCAGCGCGTACAGGAAGCGCTGGCGGACCTCTTCGGGCTGCAGCAGCGTGAAGCTGGCACGGATCGGCTCGGCGTCCTCCGGCCGGATCGGGCGTATCAACACCTCGCGCCCATTGGGAAGACGCATGCGTTCATGCCAAGGCGGGAGTCGTTCGCGCGCGGCCATGGCTGGATATTGGCACACTTCCCCTCTAGGGCGTATTCACAATCTTCACGGTGCAGGGGCGGGTCCGATGGACGGAAAAAAGCTGGGAGAGTGGGTCGGTGGCTGGCCGGGCGTGGCCTCGTCGATGAAGTGGGAGGATGACCTGGTCTTCACGGTCGCCGACAAGATGTTCTGCGTGATCTGCGTGCAAGGCCCGAAGGCCGGCAGCCTGAGTTTCAAGGTCGAGGACGAGCGCTTCCTGGAGCTGACCGGGCGCCCCGGTTTCCAGCCCGCGCCCTACCTGGCGCGCGCGCACTGGGTGTACCTGGAGCATCCCGGGAAGGCGTTGTCGGCGGCGGAGCTGCGGACACTGCTGCGCCGCAGTTATGAACTCGTGCGCGAGCGCCTGCCGAAGAAGACGCAGCGCGAGCTGGCGGACTGACCGCAGACGCTCATCGCGCGCGATGGACACGCCGGGCGCGATGCTAGACTCGCGCCGCTTCAGAGCGCGCCGCTCAGATCCGGCGTGTGTCACCAACTTTTAAGGACGAACGGCATGGCAGGTGGTGGTGATTCGACCCGCGCGATCTTCTTCGCGCTGGGCGCCAATTTCGCGATCGCGGTGGCCAAGGGCGTGGCAGCCTTCGTCACGGGGTCCAGCGCGATGCTGGCCGAGACGGTCCATTCGCTGGCCGACTGCGGCAACCAGCTGCTGTTGTTGCTGGGCATGCGCCAGGCCAAGCAGCCGGCCTCGCCCGATTACCCCCTGGGCTACGGCAAGGCGATCTATTTCTGGTCGTTCCTGGTCGCGGTGATGCTGTTCACCGTGGGCGGCATGTTCTCGCTGTACGAAGGCATCCACAAACTGCAGCACCCCGAACCGGTGCTGCACTGGTACTGGGCGGCGGCCGTGCTGGTGTTCGGCATCTGCGCCGAGGCCGTGTCGATGCGTGCCTGCCTGCAGGAGGTCAACAAGGCGCGTGGCGACCGTTCGCTGTGGCAGTGGTTCCGCCAGAGCCGCCAGGCCGAACTGGTGGTGATCTTCGGCGAGGACCTGGCCGCGTTGCTGGGTCTGGTGTTCGCGTTGATCGCCGTGGGCGCGACCGTCGCCACCGGCAACCCGCTGTGGGATGCGCTGGGCACCATCGCCATCGGCGCGCTGCTGATCGTGGTCGCCGTGTTCGTGGCGATCGAGGTCAAGGCGATGCTGATCGGCCAGAGCGTCGATCCGGCCCGCCAGCAGCAGATGCGCGAGTTCCTCGAAGGTCGCCCGGAGATCGCCCGCGTCATCAGCCTGATCACGCTGCAGCTGGGCAACGAAGTGCTGGTGTCGGTGCAGGCGCAGATGCGCGAGGAGCACGGCGTGCACGGGCTGCTCGACCAGATCAACACGGTCGAACGCGCGCTGAAGCAGAGCTTCCCGGAAGTGCGCTGGAGCTTCTTCGAGCCGGATCGCAAGCTGCCGGCGTGACCCCTCTCCCGACCCCGCAAGGGGGAGAGGTGAGTGCCGCGATTGTGTAAGCAGGGCTGATGTCTTTCCTTCTCCCCTCGTGGGAGAAGGTGCCCCGAAGGGGCGGAAGAGGGGGCGCTTTTCGCGTTGGCGCGCTACCCCCTCTCCCGAAGCGCTTTGCGCATCGACCTCTCCCGCAAGGGGAGAGGTGGGGCATCGCGTTACGCCGGCCGCACCAGCCAGTCCACGCGGCCTTCCGCACCGGCTTCCTCGGCCAACGCCTTCGCCAGCAGCGGCACGACGCCGGCCATGGTCTGGTCGATCTGCCACGGCGGGTTCAGCAGGAGCATGCCGCTGCCGTTCATGCGCAGCGGCGAATCGTCCGGTCGCACCTGCAGTTCGACCAGCAGCGAGGACTTGGCCGGCAGTGTCGCCGCGCGACGGTAGAACTGCTGCAGCGAACGGCGCAGCTTGATCGGGTACCACAGCGCGTAGGATCCCTGCGGCCAGCGTGCGAGCGCATCGCGCAACGCTGCCAGGGCGGTGTCGAATTCCTCCAGCTGCGCTTCGTACGGCGGGTCGATCAGGACCAGGCCGCGGTTGTAGCGGGTCTCGCCCAGGCGCGGCGGCAGCAGGGCCTTCATCGCGGCATAGCCATCGCGCTCGTGCACCGCCACTCGCGGGTCGCGCACGAACACGGTGCTCAGCTGGTTCGCTTCCTCCGGCTGCAGCTCGCAGGTGGCGATGCGGTCCTGCTCGCGCAACGCGTGCGCGAGCAGCCACGGCGAACCGGGGTAGCTGGCCGAGCCATGCTCCTGCCGGCAGGCGCGCACGGCCGACAGGTAGCGCGCGATGGCCGGGTGCTTGGGCGCCTCGGCGATCAACCGGCCGATGCCGCCCTCCGCCTCGCCCGTGCGCTGGGCGGAATTGCTGTCCAGTGCGTACAGGCCCCGTCCGGCGTGCGTGTCCAGCGCGAACGCTGCCGCCGGCTTGGCGGTCAGGGCATCGCACAGGGCCAGCACGGTGATGTGCTTGAGGACATCGGCGTGGTTGCCGGCGTGGAAGGCGTGGCGGTAATTCATCGGAAGGCAGGGCCGGGGGCTTGGGCGGGGGCCGCGACAGGATACGTCCTTGTGTAGTTCGGCGATCCCGGCAACATGCACATACCACGCCCACCCACCCCAGCCCCGGGTCCCCGCGACGATGCTCCTGCTCCTGGTCGAAGACGAAACCGCGATCGCGCAGATCGTCCTGCACGCGCTGCGGGCCGAAGGGTTCGAGGCGGTGCACTGCCTGACCGGTGGGGAGGCGCTGGACATGGCACGCACGCGGACGTTCGACCTGGCCATCCTCGATGTCGGCCTGCCCGACATCGGCGGCTTCGCCCTGTGCCGCGAGCTGCGCCGCGCCGGCGACCTGCCGGTGATCTTCCTCACCGCGCAGAACGCGGAGGCAGACCGCATCCTGGGCCTGGAGATCGGCGCCGACGACTACGTGACCAAACCCTTCTCGCCGCGCGAACTGGTCGCGCGCGTGCGCGTGGTGCTGCGGCGCATGCATCCGCCCTTGGCGCCGGCCGCGAGCGGGTTGGCCTTCGTCCATGACGCGCAGGGCCGGCGCATCCGGTTCCGCGGCCATGCGCTGGACCTCACCCGCTACGAATACGGATTGCTGGCCGCGCTGTTGCAGCGGCCGGGCGCCGTGCTGTCGCGCGCGCAGCTGATGGACCGCGTCTGGGGCGATGCGCTGGAGAGCGGCGACCGCACCGTCGATACGCACATCAAGACGCTGCGCGCCAAGCTGCGCGACGTCGCGCCCGACGTCGACCCGATCCGCACGCACCGCGGGTTGGGTTACTCGCTGGACACGGACGCGTGAGGGCGCGGCAATGAAAATAGGCCTGCGCGTTTTCCTGGGGTACTTCGTCATCGTCGCGCTGGCGGGACTGCTGCTGGCGCAGGTGTTCGTCGCGCAGGTGAAGCCCGGCGTTCGCCAGGCGATGGAGGACACGCTGGTCGACACCGCCAACGTGCTGGCGGAACTGGCCACCGACGACCTGCTGGCCGGACGCATCGCCGACGGCGATTTCGCCCACCGCGTGCGCGCGATGGCGCAGCGCGACTACGGCGCGCGCATCTGGGGCTTCGGCAAGCGCAGCTCGCAGTACCGCATCTACGTCACCGACGCGCACGGCATCGTGGTGTTCGACAGCGAAGGCCGCGACGTCGGGCGCGACTATTCGCGCTGGAACGACGTCTACCGGACCCTGCGCGGTCAGTATGGCGCGCGCTCCACGCGCAGCGATCCGGCCGATCCGGACTCCACCGTGATGCATGTCGCCGCGCCCATCCGCGATCCGCAGGGACGTATCGCCGGCGTGCTCACCGTGGCCAAGCCCAACCGGACGATCGCGCCGTTCATCGAGCGCAGCCAGCGCGTGGTGCAGCGCTGGGGCGCGGTGCTGCTGGGCGTTTCGTTGCTGATCGGGCTGGTGGCGGCGTGGTGGTTGTCGCACCAGCTGGGCCTGCTTCGTCGTTACGCGCACGCCGTCACCGCGGGCGAACGCACCGCGTTGCCGCACACGGCGGGTGAATTCGGCGAGCTGGGGCGCGCGCTGGAAACCATGCGCACGCGCCTGGAAGGAAAGCAGTACGTCGAGCACTACGTCCACACGCTCACGCACGAGATGAAGAGCCCGCTGGCGGCCATCCGCGGCAGCGCCGAGCTGCTGGAAGGGCCGCTGGAAGAGGTCGACCGCCTCCGCTTCGCCGCCAGCATCCGCGCCCAGAGCGACCGGCTCGCGCAGATGATCGACAAGATGCTGGCGCTTGCGGCGGTGGAGCATCGCCAACGGCTGGACCATCCCGAACCGGTGCAGCTGGCGCAGCTGGTGGAGGAGGCGACCTCGCAATGCGCCACCCGCCTGGAACGCGCCGGCCTGTCACTGGACCTGGATGTATCGCCCGATCTGCCGCACGTGCACGGCGACCCGTTCCTGCTACGGCAGGCGCTGGTGAACCTGATCGAGAACGCCATCGACTTCGCGCCGCACGGCAGCCGGATCGGCGTGCGCCTGTTCCGCGATGGCGACCGCCAATGCGTGGAAGTGCTGGACAGTGGCCCGGGAATTCCCGATTACGCGGTCGGTCGCGTGTTCGAGCGTTTCTACTCGCTGCCGCGGCCGGGCAATGGCAGTCGCAGCAGCGGCCTGGGCCTGTGCTTCGTCGCGGAGGTGGCAACGCTGCACGGCGGCGGCGCGGCGCTGTGCAATCGCGACGAAGGGGGAGCGTTGGCGCGGTTGTCGCTACCGGAATAGCGGAGGCGTCGCTTTCACCTCTCCCCTTGCAGGAGAGGTCGACGCGCGAAGCGCTTCGGCAGAGGGAACGCGCAAGCGGCCGACTTCACGCTCGCTTCACCGAAACCCCATCGTCTCCCCACGCGTACCGCGGACCCTGTCGCCATTCCACGACAGGAGTTGCCCATGCTGCGCCTTGCATTGAAGGTCGCGTTCGTCTTTGTCATGACGCTCGCGATCCTGATCCCGCTATCGATGATCCGCGGCGTCATCCACGAGCGCCAGGAGTATCGCGCGCAGGCGGTCGCGGACATCGCGCGCAGCTACGCTGGTGCGCAGTCCTTCGCCGGGCCCGTGCTGGTCGTGCCATACACGCAGACCGAAGAGGTCGAAGATCCCACGCCCTACGACCCGCATCGCAAGGTGCAGCGCGCCAGGACGGACTACTGGACCTTCTTCCCCTCCATGCTCGACGTGCGCGGCCCGATGCGGCCCGACACGCGGCGGCGCGGGTTGCACGAAGTGCGCGTGTTCGAATGGCAGGGCAAGGCCAGGGCGCGTTTCGACGTGCGCATTCCCGTCGAGCCCGGCGCCATCGGTCTGCAGATCGGAAAACCGTGGCTGAGCTACGCCATCGCCGACGTGCGCGGCCTGCGCGCCACGCCGCGACTGCGCATCAACGGACGTGACGTCGCGCTGCAGGAAGGGATGGGTGCCCGCACCGGCCCCGGGTTGCACGTCCGCCTGGAGGCGCCGACGGCCGGGCAGGCCCTGACGCTCGATACCGAGCTCGACATGCGCCTGGGCGGCACCGAATCGCTCGCGCTGGTTCCGCTGGGCAAGACCAATCGTTTCGCGCTCGATTCCAGCTGGCGCCATCCCAGTTTCGGCGGCACCTCGCCGCGACAGGACATCGACGCGCGCGGCTTCCGGGCCGAGTGGGACATCGCCTCGGTCGCAAGTACCGCGCAGCGCCAGTGGCTGGAAGGCCGCTCGTTGCCCGCAATGGACAGCGGCGTGGCCAACATGAGCGGGTTGGACGCGGTGGGCGTTTCGCTGATCGACCCGGTGGACATCTACACCCAGGCCGACCGCGCCACCAAATACGGCCTGCTGTTCGTGCTGCTGACCTTCGTGGGTTTCTTCATCTTCGAGTTGATCAAGCAGTTGCCGATCCACCCCATCCAGTACGGACTGGTCGGACTGTCGCTGGCGATCTTCTTCCTGCTGCTGGTCAGCCTCAGCGAACACTTCGCCTTCGTGTACAGCTATCTGGCCGCCAGCGTCGCCTGCATCGGCCTGCTCGGGTTCTACCTGAGCGCGGTGCTGCGCAGCGTCGGCCGCGGCCTGGGATTCGCGGTGATGCTCGCCACCCTGTATGCGGCGCTGTATGGCCTGCTCGTGTCGGAGGACAACGCGCTGGTGCTCGGCGCGGGCCTGCTGTTCCTGGTGCTGGCCACGATCATGGTGGTGACGCGCAGGGTCGACTGGTACCAGCTGGCCGGTGCGCGCCCGGTGGCGCGTCTGGAGTGAGAGAAGCGCGGTCGCGGGCGGAAGCCCGCGGCCGCCTTCGTCGTGGCCGTCCACGCTCTCACCGTTAGCCAACCGGGGATCCCTAGAATGTACGTCATGGACGTGAAAGCACCCGAGACCACCCGCCCGCTCGACGTGCGTTGCTACAACGGTGCGGCGATCGAACCGTGGCTGGACGACCTGGCGCGGCTGCGCATCGCGGTGTTCCGCGACTGGCCGTACCTCTACGACGGCGACACCGATTACGAAGCCGAATACCTGCGCATCTACCTGCAGTCGCCGCGCAGCATCGCCGTGCTGGCCTTCGACGAGGGACGCGTGGTCGGCGCCTCGACGGGCCTGCCGCTGGTGGACGAATCCGAGGCGTTCCTCACGCCGTTCGCGGACACCTCCATTCCCCCGCAGGAAGTGTTCTATTGCGGCGAATCGGTGCTGTTGCCGCCGTACCGCGGACGCGGCATCGGCCATCGCTTCTTCGACGAGCGCGAGGCACACGCGCGCAGCTACGGCGATTACGCCTGGACCGCGTTCTGCGCGGTCAACCGCGAACCCAACCATCCGCGGCGCCCGGCTTTCCATCGCGGCAACGACGCCTTCTGGACCAAGCGCGGCTATCGCCAGCGCCCCGAACTGCAGGCGCGCCTTCCCTGGCGCGAAGTGGGGCAGCGCAACGAAGTCGAACACACCCTTACGTTCTGGTTGCGACCTTTGGAGCGCACCCGATGAAATCACTGCAGGACCTGGTGGCCGACGGCACCCTGAAGGTGGCGGTGGCCAAGTACACGATCGGCGCGCCGGAGGACTTCGACGCCTTCGCGCGCAAGCAGGCGCAATGGCTGGACGACGCACAGCGCCTGGGCGCGCACATGGCGGTGTTGCCGGAATATCTTTCGCTGGAACTGGCCGCGATCTTCGGCGACGACATCCGTACCGATCTGCACGCCTCCCTGGCCGCCACGCAGCGCTTCCACGGCGCGTGGCTGGAGCTGTTCTCGCGCCTCTCGCGCGAACGTGGCATGCACGTGGTGGCCGGAACGTTCCTGCTGGACACGGGGCGCGGCCGTTATCGCAATCGCAGCTACGTTTTCGCGCCCGACGGCACGCACGTATGGCAGGACAAGCTCCGCTTGACCGGATTCGAGAAGGGCACGCGCGTGATCGAATCGGGCGACGAGTTGAAGGTGTTCGAGACGGCCGGCGTACGCAGCGCGGTCGCGGTCTGCTACGACAGTGAATTCCCGCTGCCCGTGCGTGCGCAGTGCGAAGCGGGCGCCCGCCTGTTGATCGTGCCCAGCTGCACCGACACCGAAGCCGGCGCCACGCGCGTGCGCGTGGGCTGCCTGGCGCGCGCGCTGGAGAACCGCTGCTTCGTCGCCCAGTCGGTGACGGCGGGCGAAGCACCGTGGAGCCCCGCGCTGGACGTGAACACCGGCGAGGCCGCACTGATCGCGCCGATGGACGTCGGCCTGCCGCACGACGGGATGATCGTGGAGACCCGCGGCGAGCAGCGCTGGGTCGCGGCGACGCTGGATTTCGCGGCACTGGAAGCCAGTCGCGCGCATGCGCAGGTGGCCAATGATCGGGACTGGAGCAGTCAGTACTTTCCGAGTGTGGCGCGGGCGAAGGTGGTGAGGGTGGCGTAACCGGCAGTTGCAGTTGTTGCTTTCAGCCACAGCCACAGCCGCAGCCGCAGCCGCAGCCGCAGCCGTTTGCTGTTGCTGTAGCTGTAGCTGCTGCCGTTGTCCTTGCTGTTGCTCTTGCGACTTCGGAGCGAGCCGAGCACCGGAGCCCGGCAGGGGGCGAAGAGTCGCCCATGTTTGAGCGGAGCGCAGCGCAGCGAGTTTGGGCGACGTCCCCCTGTCGGGCGAGGAGCACAGGGGACCGCCGCGCAGCGGCGGATCGCGTAGGGAGCGGATGGTTTTGGTTACTTTTGTCGAAACAAAAGTAACCCGCTCGCTTGCGAGCGGAAGCTGTTGTTGTTGAGGTTGACGTTGCTCGAGCTCGTCATTCCCGCGAAGGCGGGAATCCAACCTTCAGTCATCGCACTCTTTTCGAAAGTCGTGATACGCCGGACACGTGGATAGTGCCGCCATACGGCGGCCCAGAAGACCCCGCCTTCGCGGGAATGACAGCAGCTGTTGCAGAGGCAACGGCACCAGCAGAAGCAAGAGCTTCCGCCCTAAAACGGGCGGGTTACTTTTGTCTTGGCAAAAGTAACCAAAACCGCCAGCTCCCTCCGCGATCCGCCGCTACGCGGCGGTTCCCTGTGCTCCTCGCCGCACGAGGGCACGCCGCCCAAACGGACTTCGCCACATCCATGTGGCGAACCTGCGCTATGCGCAGGCGCCTTCGGCGGTCCAAATCGTTCCAGACGATTTGTCGCGCCGCTACGCGGCACTCAAACATGGGCGGCTCTTCGGCCCTCGCACGGCTCCGGTGCTCGGCTCGCTCCGAAGTCGCAAGATCAACGGCAACGGCAACGGCAACGGCAACGGCAACGGCAACGGCAACCGCAACCGCAACCGCAACCGCAACCGCAACCGCAACCGCAACCGCAACCGCAACGTCCGGAGCAACCGCAAACCGCAATGTGGTGTGTTCGCCCAACTTCAACTTGCAGCTGCAGGTTGTCGGGCTAGAACAACGTCACCCCCGGCACCATCCACAACGACACGCCCGCCAGCGACATGCCGATCCCCGTCGCCGCCAGAACGTCGCTCGGATAATGCAGCCCCAGCACCACGCGCGAGGCCGCCACGCTGGCGGTGAACGGCACCAGCAACCAAGCCAGCATCGGGTAGTGCGCCATCGCCACCAGACTGAAGGCGACCGCGTGCAGCGTGTGGCCCGACGGGAACGAGAACTCGTCCAGCGGTGCCACCCACGCGTGGATGCGTCGGTCCAGGGCGAACGGGCGCGGGCGGCGTGTCCAACGCTTGAGCAGCTTGTACAGCGTCAGCGCGATCACGCCCGTGGCCGCCATGTGCGCCGAGGCGAACAGCCCGTCCATGCCGTCCAGCACGATCAACACGCCCATCAGCGTGTACCAGAACACGCCGTCGCCGAGTCGGCTGATCCATGCGAAGTACGAACGCGAGCGACCGCGCTCGGCCCAGCGGTTGGCGCGCAGGCACCAGCCCGAATCGCCGGCGATCAGTCGTTTGTGCAGGGTCTGACGGTTCATGACGCCTCCCGTTCCGCGGTGGACGGATCCATCGCCGCGCCGTCGGCCTGGCGCGAGCGTGCAAGCTGCTGCAGCAGTGCATCGAAATCGGTGGACACCTGTTCCGGATTCAGACCGATCACGGCCTGTCGCGTGGCCATGCGCATGGCGGTCCGGCTCAGGTCGTCGCCCGCGATCCGGGCGCAGGCGGCGATGAACGCCGCTTCGTCGCCGGGAGCGATGGCCGCGCCGTGCACGCCATCGCGCAGGTGCTCGCGCGCGGCGCCGTAATCGAACGCCACCGTCGGCACGCCGCTGGCCAGCGCCTCCAGGGTGACGTTGCCGAAGGTTTCGCTGAGGCTGGGGAAGACGAACAGATCGCCGCTGGCGAAATGTCGTGCAAGCGCTTCGCCGCGCTGCACGCCGCAGAAGACGAAGTCGGGGTTTTCCAGCTGCAGTTTCGCCCGTGCGGGGCCGTCGCCCACCCACACGAAGCGTGCGTCGGGACGGTTGGCCTGCAGTTCGCGGAACGCGCGCACCGACAGGTCCAGGTTCTTCTCGGCGGCGATGCGGCCGACGTAGATCGCCACGAAGGTGTGCTCGTCCGCACCCCATGCCGCACGCAGGGTGTCGTCGCGATGGCGCGGGTCGAACAGCGCCGTGTCGACCGCGCGCGGCAGGTGCACGACGTTGGCGAAGCGTTGCTGTTGCAGGAAGTCGGCCAGTTCGCGCGTGGGCACCAGGGTGGCCTGCGCGCTGTTGTGGAAGCGGCGCATCCAGCGCAGCGCGGTCTGCGCGAGGAACGCCGCGCCGTAGTCGCGCATGTATTCGTCGAAGCGCGTGTGGAAGCCGGTTGCGGCGGGGATGCCCAACCGCCGCGCCGCACGCAGCGCCGACCAGCCCAGCGGACCTTCGGTGGCGACGTAGATGGCGTCCGGTGGCGCCTCGCGCCACAGCGTCTGCAAGCGTGAGGTCGCCGGCAGTCCCAGACGCAGGCCGGGGTAGCGGGGCAGGGGTGCACCGCGCACCAGCACTTCGTGGTCGGCGCCGTTTCCATCGGCGACCTGACGGGGGCGCACGACCTGGACCTCGTGTCCCCTGGCGCGCAATCCCTGTTCCAGCCCCTGCACGGTGAGGGCGACGCCGTTGATCTCCGGCGGGTAAGTCTCGCTGACGATCGCGTAACGCATGCGCGGCTCCCGGTTTGCGCAAGCGTGATGCGCGGCGGTGAACCGACGATGGCAATGCCATGACGTCCGCATGACGCACCCGGCCACGGTCGATGAAAACGGTTACCCGGGACGCACGTGGCGGAATCGCCTCGTCCGGTGCCTGCATCGCGGCCGCGTTAACGAATCAATCTCTAGAATGAATCGTTTGCCGTCTTGGCCGAAGGAGTTTGCGTGCATCGACGCGAAGTGTTGCTGGCAGGGCTGTCCTGGCCGTTGTGCTCCCTGCTGGGAGGCGAGGCCCGGGCCTGGGCGCCCGCGGGCGGTGTCGTCCCGTTCGATGCGCAGACCGTTCCGGCTCTGGCCAAGGCGTTGGCGGCCAAGCCCTATCAGGCGCAGAGCAAGCAGTTGCCGGCCTCGCTGGATCGGATCGGCTACGACCAGTACCGCGCCATCCGCTTCAATCCGGCGCAGGCGCTGTGGCGCGGCGACGACCTTCGCTTCCAGGCGCAGTTCTTCCATCGCGGATTCTTCTTCCGCGACCGCGTGGACATGCATCAGGTGGTCGATGGCAAGGCCACGCCCGTGGTCTATCGGCCCACGCAGTTCACCTTCGACGGCACGCCGGCCCCGAAGGAAAACGACCTGGGCTTCGCCGGCTTCCGCCTGCATTCGCCGCTCAACCGGCCGGACTATTTCGACGAGGTCGCGGTGTTCCTCGGCGCCAGCTACTTCCGCGCCGTGGCGAAGGGGCTGGCCTATGGCCTGTCCGCGCGCGGGCTGGCCCTGGGCTCGGGCAGCCCTAACGAGGAATTCCCGGTGTTCCGCGCGTTCTGGCTGGAGCGGCCGGCGCGCAATGCCGACCGCGTCGTGGTGCATGCGCTGATGGACAGCCCCAGCGTGGCCGGCGCGTTCCGTTTCGAGATCGCGCCGGGCGTGGAGACCGTGTTCGACGTCGCCTCCGTGCTGTATCCGCGCGTGGCCCTGGATCACGCCGGCATCGCGCCGCTGACCAGCATGTTCCAGTTCGATTCCAACGATCGCGTCGGCATCGACGACTACCGCACGGCGGTGCACGACTCCGACGGCCTGGGCCTGGTCAACGGTCGCGGCGAGCAGGTCTGGCGTCCGCTGCAGAATCCGTCGGTGATCCAGGAGAGCGCGTTCGAGGACACCAACCCGCGCGGTTTCGGTCTGATGCAACGCAAGCGCGCCTTCGCCGACTACGCCGACAGCGAGGCGCATTACGAGAAGCGCCCAAGTCTGTGGATCGAGCCCAAGGGCGAGTGGGGCGAGGGCGCCGTGCGCCTGGTCGAGTTGCCCACGAACGATGAGTTCCACGACAACATCGTCGCGTTCTGGCGCCCGAAGCAAGCGCTCGCCGCGGGCGGCGAATACCGCTTCGATTACCGCATGCACTGGACCACCGAGCACAGCTGGAAGCCGGAGCTGGCCACCGTCGCGCGCACGCGCATCGGCGGTATCGGCATCGCCGGTGGCGGCACCGGCGGGCGCGACGAGCGCGGCCGTCTGGTCGTGATCGATTTCGCCGGTGGTCGCCTGGACGCACTGGGCGATGGCGCGAAAGTCCGTGCCGACGTCACCGCGAGCAAGGGCAAGGTCAGCAACGTGATCGCGCATCCCAATCCCGGCGCGGGCGGCTGGCGCCTCACCTTCGAGCTGCAGCCGGGCAGTGAACGGAGCATCGAACTGCGGGCGGTGCTGGGTGACGACCGCGGGCCGCTGACCGAAACCTGGCTGTACCGGTGGACCCTGTGACGGGCGTGCGCGTGACGACGGACATCGAAGCCAAGGGTCCCTCCGTGCCTGCACCGTGGCTGCCGGCGGAAGTGCCACTGACGATGCCCGTGCAGACGCTGCGTGCGGGCGCGCTGCGCAATCGCGCACTGCCGACCACGCCGCGCGCGATGGCATGGCGACGCCTCATGGTCATCGGCGGCGCCGCGCTGCTGACGTTGATCGCCACCTACCAGATCTGGTGGGTGCTGCGTGGCGGCGGCACCGACCTGCTCGAAGGCATCCTGCTGGTGCTGTTCGTCGGGCTGTTCGCGTGGATCGCGCAGGCCTTCGTCAGCGCGTTCGCCGGTTTCCTGCTGATCATCGGCGGCCATCGAGCGCGCCTGGGCCTGGATTCGGACGGAGCACTACCAGTGCTTTCCGAGCGCACGGCGCTGCTGATGCCCACCTATAACGAGGACCCCGAACGCCTGCTGGCGGGACTGCAGGCGATCTACGAGTCCGTGCGCGACACCGGCCAGCTGTCGCAGTTCGATTTCTTCGTGCTCAGCGACACTACGCGGCCGGAGATCCAGGCCGACGAGGGCCGTGCGTTCCTCGCCCTGCGCGAACGGCTGGGCAGCGATGCCAACCTGTTCTACCGGCACCGCACCGACAACCGCGAACGCAAGGCCGGCAACGTCGCCGAATGGGTGCGCCGGTTTGGTGGCGCATACCCGCACATGCTGATCCTCGACGCGGACAGCCTGATGACCGGCGAGACCATCGTGCGCCTGGCGGGTGCGATGGAGCGCAACGCCGACGTCGCGCTGGTGCAGACGTTGCCGATGATCGTCAACGGCAACACTCTGTTCGCGCGCATGCAGCAGTTCGCCGGTCGCGTGTACGGGCCGGTGATCGCGCACGGCATCGCGTGGTGGCACGGCGCGGAAAGCAATTACTGGGGCCACAACGCGATCATCCGCACGCGCGCGTTCGCCGAGCAGGGCGGCCTGCCCGAGCTGCGTGGGATCAAGCCGTTCCGCGGCACGGTGCTCAGCCACGACTTCGTCGAAGCGGCGCTGCTGCGCCGTGGTGGCTGGGCGCTGCACATGGTGCCCAACCTGGGCGGCAGTTACGAAGAAGGCCCGCCGTCGCTCACCGACATGCTCGTCCGCGATCGCCGCTGGTGCCAGGGCAACCTGCAGCACAGCGCAGTGTTGCCGGCGCGTGGGCTGCACTGGGTCAGCCGCTGGCACCTGATGATGGGCATCGGCCACTACTTCACGTCGCCGATGTGGGCGATGTTGATGCTGGTCGGCCTGGCGATTCCGCTCTACAAGGCAGGCCTGGGCTGGGACACGCTGACGCTACCGGGCTTCTCGCCGTCCGCGTACTGGCGCGAGCAGGACCCGGAACGGTTCCTATGGGTGTTCTTCCTGACGATGTCCGTGCTGCTGGCACCGAAGTTCATGGGCTGGCTCACGCTGTTCTTCGATCGCGACACACGGCGCGGCTGCGGCGGCATGATCGGTTCGTTCGTGAGCATGGTGCTGGAAACGCTGCTGGCCGCGCTGATGGCGCCGATCACGATGTACGTGCAGTCGCGTGGCGTGGCCGAAGTGCTGGCCGGCAAGGATTCCGGCTGGGATGCCCAGCGTCGCGACGACGGCACGCTGCCACTGTCGAGCCTGGTGCGCAGCTACTGGGGCGTGACCCTGCTCGGAGCGATCGCGGGCGTCATGGCGTACCTGGTGTCGCCGTCGTTGGCGGCATGGATGGCGCCGGTGATCCTGGGCCTGCTGCTGTCGATGCCGATCGTGGCGTTCACCTCGGCGCGCGGTCCGGGTGCGTTCCTGCGCCGCTTGTGGATTTTCTCGATCCCGGAAGAGCACACGCCGCCGAAGGTGCTGGTGCGTGCGGCGCAGTTGCGGGCGAAGACGAAGGACTGAATTGCCGGTTGGCGCGCGGGCGCCGCATCCGGTCAGAGAGGCTCAGGGTTTCCTGAGCCACCAGGTGCGCACCGTGTACTCGTGTCCGAAGTCCACGTGCCGGAAGCGGGCGATGTCGCGCGATCCGCGACGGTAGTATCCCCAGCCGGCCTTCGTGCGTGCCTTCGAAGGTTCGAAGAAGACATCCTGGTGACCCACCGGTGTCCCCTTGGGTGTCACGTGCATCACCAGGCTCCGGCGACTGCGCTCGGAACGATGTGGCGCGCCGCCGTGGAACAACTGCGGGTGCCAGATGATCACGTCGCCCTTGGCGACGTGCACGGCAACGGCAGACAGACCCGCCTGGTCGCATTGCGCGCGCACGGCGGCCTGGTAGGCCGTCCAGCCTTCCGGACTCTGCGCCGCGATGGGGCCGTCGCCGAACACGGCACGACGCATCGCCGCGACGTCGATCGGCGCCAGCGCGTGGCTGCCCGCCACGACCTGGAGCGGACCGTTGTCGTCGTCCACGTCGTCGAGCGCGACCCAGACGCCGAGGTAACGCTCGGCGGGATTGGTCGCGAAGACCGGCGTATCGCGATGCAGGTCCTGCTCGGAGCCGCGCTCGTAGTAGAGGCTGGTGTACAGCGCGGTCGGTTCGCCGAAGAACCGGTCGCAGACATCGATCGCGCGGTTGTCGGTCAGCAGGCGGGTGAGCGCGTCGACCGCCAGATGCAGGTTGGCGACGCGGTACAGGCGGGCATGGTCGTCCATGTTCCGCTGGACCGCTTTGGGATTGCGATCCTTGAATCTGGAAACGTCACGGTTGACTTCGTCGCACAGGTGCGAAGGCACGGCGCCCCGCACGACGACGTAGCCTTGCTCCATGAGGGTCGAGTAGGCGTTCTGGACATCCATCTCCGTTGCTTCCCTGTATCCGCAGCCGCACGATTGTAGCTGGCGCTGCCGCCGGAAACGACGGAGGAGAAACTCGCACTGGAGGCGACTACACCGCTTCCAGTTTCAGCGTGATGCCCAGGTTGGCCATGTCGTCCGGCTCGCCTTCCAGATCGGCGCGCACCAGCGGACGCATGTCGAGCCAGCGGCGCGAGACCGTGAGCGTCAGCGTGTTGCCCTCGGCGCGTGCATCCAGTTGCGGGATCGGGTCGGCTTCGTGCGCGCGGTGCAGCAGCACTGCCAAACGCAGCAGCGCGGCCAGGCGGCGTGCGGCGGTGAGCAGGCGGTCGGGCAGGGCGTCGAAGGCCGCCTTCGGAATGCCGCGTCGGTGCGTACGCACCAGCGCCGCGAGGAACTGCTGCTGCTGGCGCGAGAAACCGGCGATGTCGGAGTGTTCCACCACGTAGGCACCGTGCACGTGGTACTGGCTGTGAGCGATCGCCAGGCCCAGCTCGTGCAGGCGTGCGGCGCGCTGCAGCATCAGGCTGTCGTCGGCGTCGAGCGCCCACGCCGGAGCGACCTGCTCGAACAGATGCAGTGCCGTGCCGACCACGCGCCGTGCCTGGCCGTCGTCGATGCCGTAACGCTGCATCAGCGCCGCCACCGAGGCATCGCGCGGATCGTCCGCGCCACCGCGACCGAGCATGTCGTACAACACGCCTTCGCGCATCGCCGCCTTGCTCACGGCCATGCGCTTGAGGCCCAGCGCATCGAACGCGGCCTCCAGGATCAACACTCCGCCGGCGATCACCGAGCGACGCTCGGCGGACAGGCTGGGCAGGTCGATGGCGTCGATACGGTCGGCCTGCAGCAGCCGGTCGCGCAGCACCGGGAGCGCTTCGGCGGTGACCGCGCCCTTGGTCAGGCGCATCGCGGCGCAGATCTCGCCGATGGCCTTGTTCGTGCCGGACGCACCCAGCGCCTCGTTCCAGCCCAGTGCGCGGTAGGTGCCGGCGAACTGCTGGAATTCGGCGGTGACCTCGGTCAGCGCATCCTTCCATTTCTTGCGCGAGAGCTTGCCGTTCTCGAAGAAGCGACGTGTGGTGGCCACGCAGCCCAGCTGCAGGCTTTCGCGCTCGATGGCCTCGAAGCCGGAGCCGATGATGCATTCGGTGGAGCCGCCGCCGATGTCGATCACCAGGCGCAGCTCGCCGGGCTTGGCGGGCTGCGCGTGGGCGACGCCAAGGTAGATCAGACGCGCCTCCTCGCGGCCGGCGACGACTTCGATCGCGTGCCCCAGCGCGGTTTCGGCAGGCATCAGGAACGCCTGCGGTACCGCCAGGCGACGCACCGTGTTGGTGGCGATGGCGCGCACGCGCTGCGGCGGAATGTCGCGGATGCGCTGGCCGAAACGCGCCAGGCATTCGAGTGCGCGCTGGCGCACTTCCGGGGTGAGCCCGCCTTTGCGGTCCAGGCCCTCGGCCATGCGGACGGTTTCGCGCAGGCGGTCGACGATGCGCAGCTGGCCCAGCACGTAACGCGCCACGACCATGTGGAAACTGTTGGACCCCAGGTCCACGGCGGCGAGCAGATCGCCGTCGACGAGCGGCAGTTTGCTGGTGGGGAAGGCGTCGCTCATGCGTACATGATCCCCGTTAAGGTGAGGCGCCGTCCATCCCGGGCCGTATCGGCACCGTCAGCCGCAGATCTTGGCCAGCAGCGAGGACTGGGCCGAGTGCGGCGCGGCGCCCTCGGCAGGGGTCACCCGCTCGTAGTCGCCATCCGGCAACAGCGTCCATGCACTGCAGTTGTCGGCCAGGTAGTTCGACAGCGCCTCCTCGTACACGCGGGCTGCCAGCTCGGGCGCGAGGACCGGGAAGCCGGTCTCGATGCGCCGCAGCAGGTTGCGTTCCAGCCAGTCGGCGCTGGAGCAGAACAGGTCGGGCGAGCCGTCGTTGGCGAACCAGTAGACGCGGTGGTGCTCCAGGAAGCGTCCGACGATCGAGCGCACGCGGATGTTCTCCGAGATGCCCGGCAGGCCCGGTCGCAGCGTGCACGCGCCACGCACGATGAGGTCGATCTGCACGCCTGCCTGCGAGGCCAGGTACAGCGCACGCACCACCTGCGGTTCGTTCAGTGCGTTCATCTTGGCGATGATGCGCGCCGGCTTGCCGGCCTTGGCGTGCCTGGTCTCGCGATCGATGCGCTTGAGCACGCCGGCATGCAGGGTGAAGGGCGACTGCAGCAGGCGCTTGAGCTTGATCGTCGGCGCCAGCCCGGAGAGCTGCTGGAAGATCAGGTGCACGTCGTTGCCGATGTCCGGGTCGGCGGTGAACAGGCCAAAGTCGGTGTACAGGCGCGCGGTGCCGCTGTGGTAGTTGCCGGTGCCCAGGTGCACGTAGCGGCGCAGCTTGCGGCCTTCGCGGCGCACGATGAGCATCATCTTGGCGTGCGTCTTGTAGCCGACCACGCCGTACACCACCTGCACGCCGGCGTCCTGCAGGCGATCGGCCAGGCCCAGGTTGGCTTCCTCGTCGAAGCGCGCGCGCAGTTCGACCACCACGGTGACGTCCTTGCCGTTGCGCGCGGCCTGCACCAGCGAGTCGACGATCGATGAGTCCTTGCCCGTGCGGTACAGCGTCTGCTTGATGGCCAGCACGTTGGGATCTTCGGCCGCCTGCTTGAGCAGCTCCAGCACCGGCGCGAACGAATCGAAGGGATGGTGCAGCAGCACGTCGCCTTCGGACACCTTCTCGAACATGCCTTCCATGCTCGACAGCAGGTGAGGCTGGAACGGCGGGAATTTCAGGTCCGGCCGCTGCACCAGGTCGTAGACCTGGGTGACGCGGTTGAGGTTGACCGGGCCGTTGATCCGGTACACCGCGTTCTCGGTGAGGTCGAAGTTCTCCAGCAGCGTGCGCACGATGTCGTCGGGGCACTGCTCGGCGATCTCCAGCCGCACCGCACGCAGGTAACCACGGCCGACCAGTTCATCGCGCAGCGCGAGTGCCAGGTTCTCGACCTCGTCCTCGTCGACGATCAGTTCCGAGTTGCGGGTCACGCGGAACTGGTAGGCGCCCTTGACCTGCATGCCCGGGAACAGCTCGTCGACGAAGGCCGACAGCACGGCCGACAGGAACACGAAATCGTGCTGGCCGCCGGACACTTCTTCCGGGACCTGGATGATGCGCGGCAGTGAGCGCGGCGCGCGCACGATGGCCAGGTGCCCCTCGCGGCCGAACGCATCCTTGCCCTTGAGCACGACGACGATGTTCAGCGACTTGTTGAGGATCTTCGGGAACGGATGCGCCACGTCCAGGCCCAGCGGCGACAGCACCGGCATGATCTCGTCGCGGAAGTATTCGCGCAGCCACTGCGTCTGCTGTTCGCTCCAGCCGTCGCGGTGCATCACGCGCACGCCGGCTTCGGCCAGCGCCGGGCGCACCACGTTGTTCCAGCAGTCGTACTGCGCCTGCACCAGCTGTGCGGCGCGGTCGTGGATGCGCGAGAGCACGGTCGCCGGTGAAAGCCCATCGGGCCCCGGCGGCACGCCCAGGTCCTGCGCATGGCGCAGCGTACCGGCGCGGATCTCGAAGAATTCATCCAGGTTGGTGCAGGAGATGCACAGGTAACGCAGTCGCTCCAGCAACGGAACCTGCGGGTCCAGTGCTTGCGCCAGCACGCGGAAGTTGAAGTCCAGCTGCGACAGTTCGCGATTGAAGTACAGACTGCTGTCGCGCAGCGGATCGGATTCGAGCGTCGCGTCGACGATGGCGGCGTTCATGGCAAAGCCTCCAGGGAGTGCGCGAAATCCTCGCGCGGGCGCACGCGTTCGGCGCCGAAATGACAGGAAAAGGTACTGCCGCGCCCGACTTCGCTGGTGATCTCCAGCCTTGCCTGGTGCAGGTTCAGCACGTGCTTGACGATGGACAGCCCCAGGCCGGTGCCACCGCTTTCGCGCGAGCGGCTGGTCGAAACGCGGTAGAAGCGCTCGGTGATGCGCGGCAGATGCGCGGGCGGGATGCCATAACCGCTGTCCACCACCTCCAGCACCACGCCCTTGTCCTCGGGACGGAAGCGGATGCGGATGGTGCCGCCCGCCGGCGTGTAGCGCACGGCATTGCTGACCAGATTGGAGAACGCGCTGTGCAGTTCCTTGTTGGAGCCCCACAGGTCCACGCCCGCCGCGTCCTCAAGGATCACTTCATGACGGCCCTGGCTGAGGGCGACCGCTTCACGGCGCAGCGTCGCCAGCATCGGCGCCATCGCCACGGTTTCCTCGCCCGGCAGGCTTTCCTGCGATTCCAGGCGCGAGAGCATCAGCAGGTCCTCGACCAGCTGCGTCATGCGCTGCGATTGGCGCTGCATCTCGGCCAGCATCGGTGCCCAGTCGGGATGCTCGTCCGGGTCGAGCATGTCGAGGTAGCCGTGCACGACCGTCAGTGGCGTGCGCAGTTCGTGCGACACGTTGGCGACGAAGTCGCGGCGCATCTGTTCCAGTTGCAACAGGCGGCTGACGTCGCGCGCGACCAGCATCCACAGGTCGTCCGAGTACGGGATCAGGCGCAGGCTGAGCGTGGCGGCCGGAAGCCATGGCGAGGCGACTTCCAGCGTCTCCGCGTTGCGGCCCGATGCCAGCCAGTGTGAAAGCTGCAGCGGTTGCAGGCGTTGTGCGAGCGGCGCGCCGATGTCGCGCGGGTAGCGCAGCTGCAGCAGGCCGGTGGCCGATTCGTTGAACCACTGGATCCGCTGGCTGTTGCGTTCGACCACGACGATCGCGTCGGGCATGGCGGCGGCCGCGGCGCGGTAGGCGCGCAGCATCTCGATCAGGCGCTTCTTGCGGGCCCGCATTTCCTGCTGGCTGCGGTGGAGCAGGCGGTCCAGCTCGTTCCAGATGCCTTCGCCCAGCGGCGGTTGCAGGCGTTGGCGCGCGGTCAGGCGCAACAGCACATGGCGCAGGCGCCAGTAGTGCCAGGCGACCACGCCCAGGGCGGCCAGCGTCACTACCGGCCAGGGGTACCCGATCAACAGGCCCACGACCGCGGCCGTCGCCAGGATCAGGGCAAGCTGGCCAAGGGTGCGGAACCAGGCGGAACGGGCGCGAGGGGGCATGTCAGGCCGGGATTCGGGAGCAGGGGTGCGGAAGGGCGATGGAGCGGTGGGGCGACATCATCTGGATGGTACTGGTGTCGCCACCGGCTTTTACGACACTCCGATCCCGGTTCCCGAACCCGTGACTCACGCCTCCACCGACGCGGAGAAGCGGTAACCGGCGCCGCGCACGGTCTGCACCATGCCGTCGAGCTGATGCGGCTCCAGCGTCTTGCGCAGGCGGCGGATGTGCACGTCGACCGTGCGCTCCTCCACGTAGACGCTGCCGCCCCATACGTGATCGAGCAGCTGCGTGCGTGTATAGACGCGCTCGGGGTGGGTCATGAAGAAGTGCAGCAGGCGGTATTCGGTGGGGCCGATCTGCACCGGCTGGTCGCCCTCGGCGACGTGGGCGAACACGCGGTGCGCCGCGCCGTCGATGCGCAAGGGACCGACCGCGACGCTGCCGTCCTCGTCGTCCTCGCGCGAGCGGCGCAGCACCGCGCGGATGCGGGCCAGCAGTTCGCGTGCGGAGAAGGGCTTGACCACGTAGTCGTCCACGCCGGCTTCCAGGCCGCCGACACGGTCGTTTTCCTCACCGCGGGCGGTGAGCATGATGATCGGGATCTCGCGGGTGAGCTGGTCCTTGCGCCAGCGGCGGGCGAGCTCCAGGCCGCTGGTGCCGGGCAGCATCCAGTCCAGGAGGATCAGGTCGGGCACACGGTCGGCGATGGCGGCCTGCGCCTCGCGTGCGTCGCCGGCATGCACCGGCTCGTATTCGCCCTTGCGCAGCGCAAAGGACACCATGTCACGGATGGCGGGTTCGTCTTCGACGATCAGGATGCGCTTCTGCACGCGCGGTCACCGGGGAGCGGAGGAGGGGGCCTTCGGAAGCCGCGTCAGTACACTACCGTTTTATGACGGGCGCATGACACCGTCATCCCCGCGGCGCCACAGGCGTTCAGCGCCGTCCCAGTTCCTCGTCGCGCACGCCCTGGCGCTTGAGTTCCAGCACCGTCGGCGTGATCGCGGCGATGCGCGCCTCGATCCGGGCGCGGGCGTAGTAGTCCAGGTCCGCGCGACGCTTCAGCGTATTCAGCTGGACCAGCGCCTGTTCCGGGCGACCGTTCAGATAGGCCGCTTCGGCATAGGCCTCGCCGGCACGGACCGGGTCGCCGGCGATCTCGCAGGTCCGCGCGAACAGACGCTGGAAGATCGCGTCGTTGGCGGAGCTGCCCAGCAGCGGGCGCAGGATGGCCTGGGCACGCTTGCCGGCCTCCGCGGTGTTGCGCTCGGCCAGGACATCGGCGTAGGTGAGCACGACGGCGCGGTTGGTCGGGGTCTGGCGCAGCAGGCTCTCGAAACGCGCATCGGCCGACGCCGCGCGACCGCTCTTGGCTTCGGCCTCGGCCAGGGCCAGGGTGAGCCAGGTGTCGCCGGGGTGGCGCTGCAGCAGCGTGTTGAGTTCGGTGGCGGCCGCCGGGGCCTGGCTGGCTTTCAGGCGCGCGAAGGCCAGGCCGTAGCGCTGGGCGTCGCTGCGCTTGCTCTCGTCGCCCATGCGCTCGTACTCGCGGATGGCGTCGGCGGGGGTGTTCGCGCTGAGTACGCGCAGGCGTTCGCGGGCGTAGTCGAAGCGCCCGGTGCCGCCGGCACCCGAGGCGGCGCCGGCGAGGTTGGCGGTCAGGCCGGGCGGCAACAGCGGGTTGACCGTGCCCTCGCTGGGGAACTGCGGGCGCGGGGCGCTTTCCTTGTTGCACTGGGCCGGGCCGTCCGGATCGCGCACGCACACCTCGCTGGTGCCACGCTCGCGGCGGATGCGTGCCGCGCGCTCCTTGGCCTCGGTGATGCGGGTGATGGTGACCGGGTGCGTCATCAGCCAGTCCGGCGATTCGCCCCAGTAGTTGGCGCCGTTGCTGCGCGAGCGCGCCTGCATGATGGTGAAGAAGTCGGCCATCGCCTCCGGGTCGTAATCGCTGCGTGCCAGCGTCTGGATGCCCAGGCGGTCGGCCTCGGATTCGTTGGAGCGCGTGTAGTCGATCTGGCGCTGCTGCATCAGGCCCATCGCGCCGGCCATGGCCGCCTGCGCGGCATCGTCGGAGGAATTGCCGCCGGCGGCCTGCGCCGCGACGATCGCGCCCAGCATCGCCAGCAGGATCGGCAACTGGTCGCGCTGGGCGCGCTCGGCGCCGCGCAGCACGTGCTGCTGCGTGACGTGCGCGATTTCGTGCGACAGGACGCCCGCGACTTCATCCTCGCGATCGGCCGCCAGGATCAGGCCGGAGTTCACGCCGATGTAGCCGCCCAGGGTGGCGAACGCGTTGATCTGGCGCTCGCGCAGCATGAAGAAGGTGAAGGGCTGGCGTGGCCGGTCGCTGTTCGCGGCCAGACGCGTGCCCAGGGTGTCGAGCCAGCTGTCGATCAGCGGGTCTTCTAAGAGGTAGTCGTAATGGCGCAGCTGCGCCAGCATCATCGCGCCGTATTCCTCCTGCTGGCGCGGCGTCAGCAGTTCACCGGCCGACGAACCGATGTCGGGCAGGTTGGCTTCCTGCGCCGGCGCGCAGACGCTGGCGACAGCGAGGGTGAGGGCAGCGGTGAGCAGGGCGATGCGACGCAAATGGAAGGTCCCTCTGTAGCCGGTCGGGCTCCCGCAGGATGCGGCGGTAGGCCCGGACCGGGATGAATCGCCGTTTAATCCAGCCGGCGGGATGCGATCCTGCGCGCATCCACGTTACGGCAGTGTTCCGCAGGCGGGGTGGAAATGCCTGCGTCGCGAGCCCATATTCGACCACAGCCGCATCCGCGAGTTCACACGCAGGAGTTCCGCTTGAGCAGTACCGCTTCCACCCCCGTCGCCGACACCGCCGCCAAGGGCCCCGAGATCGTCATCTATACCACCGCGATCTGCCCGTATTGCGTCGCCGCCAAGAACTTCCTGAAGAGTAAAGGGCGCGAGTGGACCGAGGTCCGCATCGACCTGGAGCCGGCAGAGCGCGAAAAGATGGTCGCCCGCGCACGGCGCACCAGCGTCCCGCAGATCTTCATCGGCGATACCCACGTGGGCGGGTACGACGACATGATCGCGCTGCATCGCTCCGGCGGGCTGGAACCGCTGCTGGCGGGCTGACACCGCATCACCATTGGATGCCTTCCCGGAACGGGTGGGCCTCCGGACGCGTGACGCATGTGCGTCCGCGGGACGATTACCCCTTGGCCTTCCCGCCGCTGCGCCCGCGCGACGTAAGGCCGTCCTTCTCCGAAACATGAACCCGGGATCCCCATGAGCACCGAAAACGACCGCGTCGCCGAATTCACCGCCTTCCGCAAGCGCATGAACGAACGCATCCTGGCCGAGCCCAACCAGGTCGTGCGCCGTTTCTTCGCGCTGGACACGCAGACCTACCAGGCCGGCGCGCTGGACGTGAAGACCAAGGAACTGCTGGGCCTGGTGGCTTCCATGGTGCTTCGTTGCGACGACTGCATCAGCTACCACGTCGCCCAGTGCAAGGAAGCGGGCGTGAACCGCGACGAGATGTTCGAGGCGTTCTCGGTCGGGCTGGTCGTCGGCGGCTCGATCGTGATCCCCCACCTGCGCCGTGCGGTCGATTTCCTGGACCGTCTGGAGCAGGGCGAGGCGACCGCTCCGGACGGCCACGACCACGGCTGACCGGGCGCCTGAACCCGCTCAGGGCCGGGCCGGGGACCGGAACGGCCGGCAGGCGCGCCTCCGCAAAGCCCGCTACGGCGGGCTTTCGACCAAAGTCCAGCGAAGCCGGATCTGCAGGCGCAGGCCGCTTCCGGCATAATTCTCCGGCTAACCATCCGGCGCCGTACCGCAGCGCGCCCTCAGCTGGAAGAAGAAGATCCCCTATGACGCAGACGATTACGGTCATCCGTGGCGACGGTATCGGCCCGGAAATCATGGATGCCACCTTGCACGTGCTGGACTCGATGAACCTCGGGTTGCAGTACGAATTCGCCGATGCCGGCCTGGTCGCCCTGGAAAAGCACGGTGAACTGCTGCCGCAGGCCACGCTGGATTCCATCCGCAAGAACCGCATCGCGCTGAAGTCGCCGCTGACCACGCCGGTGGGCGAGGGCTTCTCCTCGATCAACGTCGAACTGCGCAAGCGCTTCGACCTGTAC
Organism: Lysobacter stagni; assembly: GCF_030053425.1. NCBI lineage: Bacteria > Pseudomonadati > Pseudomonadota > Gammaproteobacteria > Lysobacterales > Lysobacteraceae > Lysobacter > Lysobacter stagni. The sequence goes on from NZ_JASGBI010000001.1 coordinate 2,242,536, forward strand.
GCCAACGTGCGTCCGGCCAAGTCGTTCCCGAACACCAAGTCGCGCTTCGCCGACGGCGTGGACCTGATCACCGTGCGCGAGAACACCGAAGGCGCGTACATCGGTGAAGGCCAGTCCCTCTCGGAAGACGGCGAAACCGCGCTTTTGACGCAGAAGGTGACCCGTCGCGGCTCCGAGCGCATCGTGCGCTATGCCTTCGAGCTGGCCCGCCGCACCGGCCGCAAGAAGGTCACGGTCGTGCACAAGGCCAACATCCTCAAGTCGACCTCGGGCCTGTTCCTCAAGACCGCGCGTGCGGTGGCGACGGAATATCCGGACATCGAGTGCAACGAGATGATCGTGGACAACACCTGCATGCAGCTGGTGATGCGTCCGGAGCAGTTCGACATCATCGTCACCACCAACCTGTTCGGCGACATCATCTCCGACCTGTGCGCCGGCCTCGTCGGCGGCCTGGGCCTGGCGCCGGGCGCGAACATCGGCACCGATGCGGCGATCTTCGAAGCCGTGCACGGCACCGCGCCGGACATCGCCGGCCAGGGCAAGGCCAATCCGTGCGCGCTGCTGCTGGGCGCGGCGCAGATGCTCGACCACCTGGGCCTGCCGGAAAAGGCGACGAAGCTGCGCGAGGCGATCATCGCCACGCTCGAAGCCAAGGACTCGCTGACGCCGGATCTGGGCGGCACGGGCAATACGCTGTCGTTCGCCAAGGCGATCGCCAGCCGTATCTGATCGGCCTGCACGCCTGATCTTCCGGACGGGGCGCCTTCGGGCGCCCCGTTCTGTTTCGGACGGCCGTACTGGGCGAGACTGGCCGCGCGCATGCTCGGCCTGTGTTCCGCCCATGGCGTCGACACCACCGCCTGCGGACGGCAGAATTCGCGCGCTTTTATTTCATTCGGATGGAAAGATGAACCAAACGGTCCGGCCGAGCGCCCTGGCGCTGACGCCACTGCTGGTGTTTCTGGGCCTGTTCTTCGGCGCCGGCCTGTATTTCACCAGCCACGGCGAGGCCATGGGCTTCTACCAGCTGCGCGCGCCGGTGGCGATCCTGCCGGCGCTGGCGCTGGCGGCGTTCATCGCCTGGCGTCGCGGCCTGAAGCCGCTGGAAACGCTGCTGTCGGGCATGGGCGACCACAACGTCGTGCTGATGTGCCTGATCTTCCTGCTGGCCGGTGGCTTCGTGGAGGTGTCCAAGGCCATCGGCGCGGTGGACGCCATCGTCGCGCTGGGCATCGGTCACGTGCATCCGGCGTTGCTGCTGCCGGGCCTGTTCGTCGTCGCCGGGTTCATCTCGTTGTCGCTGGGCACCTCGATGGGCACCATCGCCGCGGTCGCGCCGATCGCGCTGGGCGTGTCGGATGCCTCCGGGCTGGATCGCGCGCTGGTGCTGGGCGCCGTGATCGGCGGCGCCACCTTCGGCGACAACCTGTCGGTGATCTCCGACACCGCCATCGTCGCCAGCCGTACGCAGGGCTGCACGATGCGCGAGAAATTCCGCGAGAACCTCAAGTTCGCGCTGCCCGCCGCGCTGATCACGGTGGTCGCGCTGGGCTTCATCGGCGAGACCGCGCCGGTTCAGAACCTGGATCCGGTGTCGCCCTGGCTGATCGTGCCGTACATCATCGTCCTCGGCTTGGCGTTGGCGGGCGTCGACGTCATCATCGTGCTCGGCCTGGGTCTGGTGATCGCCGGACTGTTCGGCGCGTTCTTCACCGACGAGTTCGGCGTGGCCGCTTACGCGACCCACATCTGGGAAGGCTTCGAGAGCATGGTGGAAATCACCCTGCTGTCGCTGCTGGTCGGCGGCCTGGGCGCGCTGATGAAAGCCACCGGCGGCCTTGCGTGGCTGGCCACGGTAATCGGGCGTTTTGCACGCGGGCACCGCAGCCGCCGCGCGGGAGAAATCAGCATCGCCACGCTGTCGGCGACCACGGACGTCTTCACCGCGAACAACACCGTGGCCATCCTCATCAGCGGCGGCCTGGCGCGCGACATCGCGCAGCAGCACGGCGTTCCTCCGGCGCGTGCGGCCAGCGTGCTCGACATTTTCGCGTGCGTGACCCAGGGCGTGCTGCCGTACGGCGCGCAGATCCTGCTGGCGGCATCGCTGGGTTCGGTGTCGCCGATCGCGCTTGCCGGCAGCGTGTATTACAGCTGGGTGCTCGGCGCCATCACGCTGGTCGCGATGTTGTGGCCCTCCCGCAAGCCCGAACCGGTGCATTCCGACGCGGCCCCCTGAGGGCCTCGACGAAAAAGGGCGCGGAGTGATCCGCGCCCTTTTCGTTTACGGGATGTCGCCGCTCAGTTGCGCGATTGCAGCTTCGAGAGCAGGCGCAGGAATTCGATGTACAGCCACACCAGCGTGACCATCAGGCCGAACGCCGCATACCACTCCATGTACTTGGGCGCATTCTGCTCGACGCCGCTTTCGATGAAGTCGAAATCGAGCACCAGGTTCAGTGCCGCAATCACCACCACGAACAGGCTGAAACCGATGCCGATCAGGCCGGACTCGTGGATGTACGGTACGCGCACGCCGAAGAAGCTGAGCGCGATCGTCACCAGGTAGACCAGGGCGATGCCGCCGGTCGCGGCGACCACGCCGAGCTTGAAGTTCTCCGTGGCCTTGATCAGCCCCGAACGGTAGGCGAAGAGCAGGGCGAACAGGGTGCCGAAGGTCAGCATCACCGCCTGCATCACGATGCCCGGGAAGCGGTGTTCGAAGATCGCCGAGATCGCGCCGAGGAAGAAGCCCTCGGTCAGCGCGTACATCGGCGCCGTCACCGGGGCCCATTCCTTCTTGAAGATCGTCACCATGGCGAACACGAGGCCGCCGATGATCCCGCCCCAGATGTACGGGCCGGCGCCGACCGCACCGGATTCGGTGAACTGCACCTGGCTCCAGGCGAAGGCCGCCGTGATCACGCACAGCAGCAGCAGCGCGCCGGTCTTGTTGACCGTTCCGTTCAGCGTCATCGCGTCGCCGTCGCGGCGGACCACCGTGCCGCTGGCCAGGTCCAGAAACGTGCTTTCCTTCAACGCGGGATTGCCGCTGCGTCCGATCATTGCCTTCCCCTGTTCCGTGGTGAATTGGAGGGGTGAGGATACAACGCACTCCCACGGCGCCTGCCATGCGTTGACAGCGCCGTGCGGTCCGACCACACTATCCGACCTTTCGCGGCGTTGGCGCGCAACGGAAGTCCCGGCTTCGGGGTATAGCTCAGCCTGGTAGAGCGCCAGCTTTGGGAGCTGGATGTCGTGGGTTCGAATCCCTCTGCCCCGACCATCCGGATCGACGTGGCGGTTTTCGACCGGGCTGTGCCGGCGGTGGTGTCAGTTAAGATGTGCGACTGGCGCCCGTAGCTCAACCGGATAGAGCACCGGCCTTCTAAGCCGGTGGTTGTGGGTTCGAGTCCCGCCGGGCGCGCCAGTTGCGTGACACGTTTTATGGTGGCTGTAGCTCAGTTGGTTAGAGTACTGGATTGTGATTCCAGTTGTCGGGGGTTCGAGTCCCCTCAGCCACCCCAGATTGTTGGCGAAGCACGATTTTGTTGTTATAGTTTCGCTTCTGTTGTTCCGGGCCGTTAGCTCAGTTGGTAGAGCAGTTGACTCTTAATCAATAGGTCCAAGGTTCGAATCCTTGACGGCCCACCAATCCCGGAAAAGCACCTGGTCCCCCAGGTGCTTTTTTCTTTTGCGCGGTCGCGTCCTAGAATGCCGCCGCGGTTAGCGTCAGGGACCGCTCGAAGCGAAAGTGGCGGAATTGGTAGACGCCCTGGATTTAGGTTCCAGTGCCGCAAGGCGTGCGGGTTCGAGTCCCGCCTTTCGCACCAATCCGGGAACGCCGCCGCCTTGCCGCGGCGCCTCCTGCCGCGCTGGCGGCGAGGCCGATAATCGGCGAAACTACTGCGTTCCGCTGGCCGGCGAGCTGATCGCCGCGGCTGCGGTCGGACAGGATCATCAACATCGTGCCGTGGCCGGGGCGCCGCGGTGGCAGGAGTGGATATGCAAGTTTCGGTCGAATCGCTCGGCACCCTCGAACGCCGCATGACTTTCAGCCTTCCGGCGGACCGCCTGGAAGCTCAGGTCGACGGCCGCCTGCGCGAGATTTCGCGTGGCGCGAAGATCAAGGGTTTCCGCCCCGGCAAGGTGCCGGCCAAGGTGATCGAGCAGCGCTTCGGCGCGCAGGTCCGTGCCGAGGTCCTTGACGGACTGCTGCGCGAGGGCTTCAGCAACGCCGTGCGCCAGGAGTCGTTGCAGATCGCCGGCAACCCGCAGATCGTCCCGGCAGCGGACACCGCTGACCAGCTGTCGTACGTGGCGACCTTCGAAGTCGTTCCGGACTTCGGCGACGTCGACGTGACCAAGCTCAACGTCGTGCGCCACACCTCGGAAGTCTCCGCGGCGGACATCGACGCGATGATCGAGAACCTGCGCATGCAGCGCCGCAGCTGGAACCCGGTCGAGCGCGAAGCCGCCACCGGCGATGCGGTCGAGATCGAAACCTGGTCGCAGGCCGGCGACGAGCGCCTGCCCGCCGAAGGCGTCGAGCGTGGTGCCACCGTGCTGGGTTCGGCCGCCATGTTCCCGGCCATCGAAGCCGCGCTGGTCGGCATGAAGGCCGGCGACGAGAAGGTCGCCGACATCGAATTCCCGACCGACTGGCGCGTGCCGCAGTTCGCCGGCCGCACGGTCGCGGTGAACCTGAAGGCCACCCGGGTGTCCGAGTCGGTCCTGCCGGAAGTCGATGCGGCCTTCATCAAGAGCTTCGGCGTGCGCAGCGGCGACGTGGACCAGTTCCGCGCCGACATCCGCTCGAACCTGGAGCGCGAGCTCAAGGGCGCGCTGATGACGCGCCTGCGCCGCGAAGTCGGCGAGCAGCTGATCGCGGTCTACTCGCACGTCGAGATGCCGCCCAAGCTGGTCGAGGGCGAAGCCCGTGGCATGGCCGCGCAGGCCATCGAGACGGCCCGACGTCAGGGCCGTGCCGTCGGTGAGATCCCGGCCGATGCGCACGCCGGCTTCATGGACGCTGCGCGCAAGCGCGTCCTGGTCGGCCTGCTCGTGGGCGAGATCGCCCGCCGCAACGAGCTGCGCCTGGATCCCAAGCGCGTCACCGAGACCATGAACCTCATCGCCTCGACCTACGAGGAGCCGCAGCAGGTCATCGACCTGTACCGCAACGATGCGCAGCTGATGGCCGGGCTGCAGGCCCGCGTGATGGAAGAGCAGGTGATCGACTGGATCGCCGAGCGCGCCCAGCACACCGAGCAGCCGATGTCGTTCAACGAGGCGATCCGCCAGTAATGCGAAACCCCGGGCCGCGCATCGCGCGCGGTCCGGTCGATCGAATGGACGTGCCCCTTGCGCTTGCGTCCGGTTGGCCCCAAGTTGACCGGACCTCGCTTCCTGTAAGCGCCTTCCTCTTCAGCCCCAAGGGCCGTCGAACATGGACAACCTGACCAAAGCTCTGAACCTCGTGCCGATGGTGGTCGAACAGACCAGCCGGGGCGAGCGCGCCTACGACATCTATTCGCGCCTGCTCAAGGAGCGCGTGATCTTCCTCGTCGGTGGCGTGGACGACCACGTGGCCAACGTGATCGTGGCGCAGATGCTGTTCCTCGAGGCCGAGAACCCCGAGAAGGACATCAGCCTCTACATCAACTCGCCGGGTGGCGTGGTCACCGCAGGTCTGGCGATCTACGACACCATGCAGTACATCAAGCCGGACGTGAGCACCATCTGCGTCGGCCAAGCCGCCTCGATGGGCGCGCTGCTGCTGGCTGCCGGCGCCAAGGGCAAGCGCTATGCGCTGCCGAATTCGCGCGTGATGATCCACCAACCGCTGGGCGGCTTCCAGGGACAGGCGACGGACATCGACATCCACGCCCGCGAGATCCTGACCCTGCGTCAGCGCCTCAACGAGATCCTGGCCAAGCACACCGGCCAGGCGCTGGAGACCATCGCCCGCGATACCGAGCGCGACAACTTCAAGAGCGCCGAGGCCGCCCGTGAATACGGTCTGGTCGACCAGGTTCTGGAGCGGCGCCCGGAAGATTCGATCCAGGCGGGCTGACCTCAACGCCAGGTCATTGATTCCACGACTTTTCCGGCCCGTGATCCGACCCGCTAGGCGGGCCGGAGCGCTGTGTTATCCTCGGGCCGCAGCACCTGAACGCGTACGGCCACGGCGCGTTCAAGACACGAGCACCATTTGGGCACAAGCATGAGCGACGACCGACAGGGCCGCAGCACCGGCGACAGCAACAAGATCCTCTACTGCTCGTTCTGCGGGAAAAGCCAGCACGAGGTTCGCAAACTCATTGCGGGCCCGAGTGTGTTCATCTGCGATGAATGCGTCGAGTTGTGCAACGACATCATCCGCGAGGAACTCGAGGAGAAGGCGCAGTCGGCCCGCAGCCACCTGCCCAAGCCGCGCGAGATCCTCGAGGTGCTCGACCAGTACGTGATCGGCCAGCAGCGCGCCAAGCGCACGCTCGCGGTCGCCGTGTACAACCACTACAAGCGCATCGAAAGCCGGCAGAAGAACGACGACGTCGAACTGGCCAAGTCGAACATCCTGCTGGTCGGCCCCACCGGTTCGGGCAAGACGCTGCTGGCCGAAACGCTGGCGCGGCTGCTCAACGTGCCTTTCACGATTGCCGATGCCACCACGCTGACCGAAGCCGGCTATGTCGGCGAGGACGTGGAAAACATCATCCAGAAGCTGCTGCAGAAGTGCGACTACGACGTCGAGAAGGCGCAGCAGGGCATCGTGTACATCGACGAGATCGACAAGATCTCGCGCAAGAGCGACAACCCGTCCATCACCCGCGACGTGTCGGGCGAGGGCGTGCAGCAGGCGCTGCTCAAGCTCATCGAAGGCACCATCGCCAGCGTTCCGCCGCAGGGCGGCCGCAAGCACCCGCAGCAGGAATTCCTGCAGGTCGACACGCGCAACATCCTGTTCGTGGTCGGCGGCGCGTTCGCAGGCCTGGACAAGATCATCCAGCAGCGCAGCACCGAGGCCGGCGGCATCGGCTTCGGCGCCAAGGTGAAGAGCAGCGAGCGCAAGAACGACATCGGCAAGCTGCTGGCGGACGTTGAACCGGAAGACCTGATCAAGTTCGGCCTGATCCCCGAGTTCGTCGGCCGCCTGCCGGTGGTCGCCACGCTGGAGGAGCTGGACGAGCCGGCGCTGGTCAAGATCCTGACCGAGCCGAAGAACGCCATCACCAAGCAGTTCAAGAAGCTGTTCGAGATGGAAGGCGTGGAGCTGGAGTTCCGTTCGGACGCCCTTGCCGCCATCGCCCGCAAGGCGCTCAAGCGCAAGACCGGCGCCCGAGGCCTGCGCACCATCGTCGAATCGGTCCTGCTGGACACCATGTACGAGCTGCCGTCGCTGGAGAACGTCAGCAAGGTGGTCGTGGACGAGTCGGTGATCGACCACAAGACCGAGCCGTACCTGATCTACCAGACCCCGCCGCCGGCCGCCCCCAAGGTCGCGTCCGCCGATTGACGGCGCGTGACGGCCGTCGCGCCTTCGCGACGGCCTCCTCGCAGGCTAAACGCCTGATTCACAACGGGTAAATGCCCCCGGCCCGCAGCATTGCCTGCGGGCCGCTTGCATCCATTCGTCGCGGACCCCATAACCGTCGCCATGGGCGACGTGCGCCCAACGATGTCCCGGGCCATTCCGCCCGACCCCCGTTTCCGGAGTCCCCTCATGACTGTTTCATCCGATCACGAGACGCTGAACCTGCCGGTGCTGCCGCTGCGCGACGTCGTCGTGTTCCCGCACATGGTGATCCCGCTGTTCGTCGGTCGCGACAAGTCCATCCATGCGCTGGATCTGGCGATGGAGTCCGACAAGCGGATCCTGCTGGTCGCACAGAAGTCCGCCGAGACGGACGATCCCGGCGCGGACGACCTGTACCGGGTTGGCACGCTCGCGCAGGTGCTGCAGCTGCTGAAGCTGCCCGACGGCACGATCAAGGTGCTGGTCGAAGGCGTCTCGCGCGTGGACGTCCATGACGTCGTCGAGCGCGATGGCGCGCTGAGCGGGCAGGCCGAAGTGGTGGAGCCGGAGAGCGATCGCGAGGAGCGCGAGATCGAAGCGATCGCGCGTTCGCTGATGGGCCTGTTCGAGCAGTACGTGAAAACGAACCGCAAGCTGCCGCCGGAACTGATGCAGACGTTGTCGGGCATCGACGAACCCGGACGCCTGGCCGACACGATCGCTGCGCACCTGGGCGTGCGCATCGGCGACAAGCAGAAGCTGCTCGAGACGCACGGCATCGGCGCGCGCCTGGAACAACTGGTCGGTCTGGTCGACGGCGAGATCGATGTGCAGCAGCTGGAGAAGCGCATCCGCGGCCGCGTGAAGTCGCAGATGGAAAAGAGCCAGCGCGAGTACTACCTCAACGAGCAGATGAAGGCGATCCAGAAGGAGCTCGGTGAGATCGATGACGCACCCAATGACATCGACGAGCTGACCCGCAAGATCGCCGAAGCCGGCATGCCCAAGCCGGTGGAAACCAAGGCCAAGGCAGAGCTCAACAAGCTCAAGCAGATGTCGCCGATGTCGGCCGAAGCCGCTGTCGTGCGCAACTATCTGGACTGGTTGCTGGGCGTGCCGTGGAAGAAGCGCACCAAGGTGCGCAAGGACCTCAAGGCCGCGCAGGACGTGCTTGATGCCGACCACTTCGGCCTGGAAAAGGTGAAGGACCGCATCCTCGAGTATCTGGCGGTGCAGTCGCGCGTGAAGCAGATGAAGGGCCCGATCCTGTGCCTGGTCGGACCGCCGGGCGTGGGCAAGACCTCGCTGGGCCAGTCGATCGCGAAGGCGACGAACCGCAAGTTCGTGCGCATGTCGCTCGGCGGTGTACGCGACGAGGCCGAGATCCGCGGTCATCGCCGTACGTATGTCGGTTCGATGCCGGGCCGCATCGTGCAGAACCTCAACAAGGTCGGCAGCAAGAATCCGCTGTTCGTGCTGGACGAGATCGACAAGATGTCGATGGACTTCCGCGGCGATCCGTCCTCGGCGCTGCTGGAAGTGCTCGATCCCGAGCAGAACCACTCCTTCAACGACCATTACCTCGAGGTCGACCTCGACCTGTCCGAGGTGATGTTCGTCGCCACGTCCAACTCGCTGAACATTCCCGGGCCGTTGCTGGACCGCATGGAAGTGATCCGCATCCCGGGTTACACCGAGGAGGAGAAGCTCAACATCGCCATGCGCTACCTGCTGCCGAAGCAGATCAAGGCCAATGGCTTGAAGCCTGAAGAGCTGAAGGTTGCCGAGGGCGCGGTGCGCGACATCGTTCGCTATTACACGCGTGAGTCGGGCGTGCGTTCGCTCGAGCGCGAGATCGCCAAGATCTGCCGCAAGGTGGTGAAGGAGATCGCGCTCGCCGGACCGGCGAAGAAGAGCACGAAGAAGAGCGCGGTCAACGTCACCTCGAAGAACCTCGACAAGTACCTGGGCGTGCGTCGCTACGACTTCGGTCGTGCCGAGGAGCAGAACGAAGTGGGTCTGGTCACGGGCCTGGCGTGGACGGAAGTCGGTGGCGACCTCCTGCAGATCGAAGCCACGCTGGTGCCGGGCAAGGGCCAGTTGCTGCTGACCGGTCAGCTGGGTGACGTGATGAAGGAATCCGCATCGGCCGCGTTGTCGGTTGTGCGCGCACGCACGGAGCAGCTGGGCATCGACCTGGACTTCCTGCAGAAGCACGACGTCCACGTCCACGTGCCCGAAGGCGCCACGCCGAAGGACGGCCCGAGCGCCGGCATCGCGATGGCGACGGCGCTGGTGTCGATGCTGACGAAGAATCCCGTGAAGGCCGACGTGGCGATGACGGGCGAGATCACCCTGCGCGGTCGCGTCCTGCCGATCGGTGGCCTGAAGGAGAAACTGCTCGCGGCGCTGCGCGGCGGAGTCCGCACCGTGATCATTCCCGAAGAGAACCGCAAGGATCTGACCGACCTGCCGAAGACCGTCACCCAGGGGTTGAAGATCATCCCGGCGAAGTGGATCGACGAGGTGCTGGGCATCGCCCTGGAGCGGGCACCGGCGCCGGTGTCGTCGCCTGCCGGCGGCAGCGAAGTTCCGGTGCGCGAAGGCGCCAAGTCGATCACGCAAACGGACGTCAAACATTGACGCAAACGGTCTCATCGACTTCGTGCAAAAACGCTGGAAGCCGCATCACAGCTAGCTTTCCGGCTTGCACCCCCAAAATGCCGCTGGTATAACGGCTGCGGACCGCGCAGGGCATTGCAGCGCAATGTCTGCGGGGCGAAGTCGATCGGGGGATAGCCTTCGATTACATGCTGCTTCAATCAGAACATGCGGCATCATCCGCACAGGGAGTCAATACGAATGAACAAGGCTGAGTTTGTTGGCGCCGTCGCCGAGGCCGCCGAGCTGTCCAAGACCGACGCCGCGAACGCCGTCGACGCGATGATCAGCGTCGTCACCAAGGCGCTCAAGAAGGGCGACACGGTCACGCTGGTCGGCTTCGGCACCTTCCAGGTCCGCAAGCGCGCTGCGCGCCAGGGCCGCAATCCGAAGACCGGCGAGACGATCAAGATCAAGGCCTCGAAGAATCCGTCCTTCAAGGCTGGCAAGGCGCTGAAGGATGCCGTAAACTAAGCGACTCGCCGACGGGTGCTTAGCTCAGCGGTAGAGCGTCTCCTTTACACGGAGAGGGTCGGGGGTTCGAAACCCTCAGCACCCACCATCAAGCACCCCGCGGGTTGTTTGAAGAGTTTCGAAGCGCGGAGTGGTAGTTCAGTCGGTTAGAATGCTGGCCTGTCACGCCGGAGGTCGCGGGTTCGAGTCCCGTCCACTCCGCCAGTTTCGTCAAGGGCGCCGGAAACGGCGCCTTTGGTTTTATAATGAGTAGGAAGGCCAGAAACGCGATTCAGTGCGTCAGGTCCGGAGCGAAAGCTCCAGGTTTCAAAACGCGGAGTGGTAGTTCAGTCGGTTAGAATGCTGGCCTGTCACGCCGGAGGTCGCGGGTTCGAGTCCCGTCCACTCCGCCAGTTTCGCCAAGGGCGCCGGAAACGGCGCCCTTGTTTTTTTCCGGCATCGGCGCCGCGCCGCCGATACCGGATGCCCGGGCTCCGCCTTCGAAGGCGGCATTCGGCCCCCGGCCCCCGGCCGCCGAGCGGATCTGCCGATGGCGCAAACGGGCCGCCGTGATGGCGCCCTGGCGCGCTAAACTGTCGGGCTACGACCGAACTCGACCCCGACATGCTGCAGAAACTTCGCGATAAGACCTCGGGCTGGATCGCCACCGTGATCCTGGGCCTGTTGATCATTCCCTTCGCCTTCGTGGGCATCGAGCAATACCTCGGGCAGCGCACCGACACTTCGGTGGCGCGCATCGATGCGCCTCCGACCTGGTGGCCGTCGGCGCCGGCATGGTGGCCCGTGTCCGTCCTCTGGCAGCACGACAAGATCAGCATCGAAGAATTCCGCACGCGTTTCGAGCAGGAGCGCCAGCGCGCCCGCGCACAACGTGGCGAAGCCTTCGAGGCCCGTGAGTTCGAGACCGTCGAGAACAAGCGCGCCATCCTCGACACGCTGATCGACGCGCGCGTGCAGCTGATCGCGGCGCGCCGCGAAGGTCTGGTCGTGAGCGACGCGATGGTGAAGCAGGCCATCCACGACATCCCGGCGTTCCAGGTGGACGGCAAGTTCAACTATGACCGCTACAAGCTGACGTTGGCCTCGCTCAACCCGGCCCAGAGCGAGCGCCAGTTCGAGCAGACCATGCGCGAGGATCTGCAGCGTTCGATGCTCGCCGTGGGCGTGGGTACCAGCAACTTCATCACCTCTGCCGAGATGGATCGCCTCGTGCGCCTGATGGGTGAGACGCGTGATGTAAGCCTGCTGCTCCTGCCGCCGGCCGCGCCGGACACCGGCCCGGTGAGCGCCGCGGAAATCCAGCAGTGGTACGACAGCCACGGTGCCCAGTACCGTGCGCCGGAGTCCGTGTCGGTCGAGTTCGTCGAGGTGAATGCCGCGACGCTGCAGGCCGTCGCGCCCGCCGACGAAGCGGCGCTGCGCCAGCGTTACGAGCAGGAAAAGAGCCGCTTCGTCGAACCCGAGCAGCGCCTGGCATCGCACATCCTGGTGCGCGTCGAGGAAGGCGCGGACGCGACCAAGCAGAAGGCAGCCGAGCAGAAGGCCGCAAACCTGGCGGCGCAGGCGAAGGCAGCCGGTGCGGATTTCGCGGCGATCGCGCGCACGAACAGCGAAGACACCGGTTCGCAGGCCGCCGGCGGCGACCTGGGCTGGGTGAGCAAGGGCATGATGGTTGGCCCGTTCGAGGAAGCGCTGTTCGCCATGAAGGCCGGCGAAGTCAGTGCTCCGGTGAAGAGCGAATTCGGCTGGCACGTGATCCAGCTGCGCGAAATCAAGACCGGCGCGCAGGAAACGTTCGAGCAGGCACGTGAAACCCTCGCGCGCGAGCAGGGCGATATCGACCGCGAGCGCAACGCCAGCGAGTTCACCAACCGCCTGGTGGACCTGACGCTGAAGAACCCGTCGTCGCTTGCTCCGGCCGCGCGCGAGATGAACATCCCGTTGCAGAACGCCGGTCCGTTCTCGCGCGGCACCGCGCAGGGCGTGCTTGCCAATCCGGCCGTCTTGCGCGTGGCGTTCTCGGAAGATGCGATCCAGAGCGGCGCCATCAGCGATCCGATCGAAGTCGCGCCGGGCCACAGCGTGCTGTTGCGCGTCACCGCCCATACGCCGGAACGCGCACAGCCGCTGGCGCAGGTGCGCGATCAGGTCATCGCCGCCGTTCGCGCCGACCGTGCCGCCAAGGCGGCCGCGAAGGCGACCGATGCGCTGGTTGCACGCCTGAAGACCGGCGAGACGCTGGAGGCGATTGCGGCCGAGAAGCTGCTGCCGCCGCCGCAGGCCATTCCAGGCCTGCCGCGCGGCGCTCCGGTTCCCGATGCGGCGGTCAACGAGGCCATCTTTGCCGTGCCGGCGCCGGTCGCGGGCAAGGTGACCGCGGGTCATGCCGCGCTGCGCGAGGGCGGTATCGTGCTGTTCTCGGTGAACAAGGTGACGCCGGGCGACGTCGCGGCGATGCCGCAGGCGCAGCGCGAACAGCTGCAGCAGCAGATCGCGCAGATCGGTGGCGGCGACGACGTGCAGGCGCTCGTCAGCGCGCTGCGCAAGCGTGTGAATGTCACGGTGGTCGAGCAGAACCTCTGACCGGTCAGCGGACGAGCCAACAAAAAAGGCCCGGCAATGCCGGGCCTTTTCGTTTTGCCGATCGGAACACTCAGTCGTTGCTGATGCCCGTCATGCCCAGGATGTTGTAACCGGCGTCGACGTAGGTGACTTCGCCCGTCACGCCCGCAGCCAGGTCCGAGCACAGGAACGCGGCCACGTTGCCGACGTCCTCGATCGTGACGGTGCGACGCAGCGGTGCGTTCTCTTCGACGTGGCCGAGGATCTTGCGGAAACCGGAGATGCCGGCGGCGGCCAGCGTCTTGATCGGGCCGGCGGAGATCGCGTTGACGCGGGTGCCTTCCGGACCGAGGTTCAGCGCGAGGTAGCGCACCGACGCTTCCAGGCTGGCCTTCGCCACGCCCATCAGGTTGTAGTTGATCAGTGCGCGTTCGGCGCCGAGGTAGCTCAGCGTGACGATCGAGCCGTTGCGGCCCTTCATGAGCGGACGCGCCGCCTTGGCCAGCGCGGACAGCGAGTAGGACGAGACGTCGTGCGCGATGGCGAAGTTCTCGCGCGTCATGCCTTCCAGGAATTCACCGGCGATGGCTTCGCGCGGCGCGAAGGCGATCGCGTGCACGAGGATGTCGAAACCGTCGGTCCAGTGCTGGCCGAGCTGTTCGAAGCAGGCCGCGATCTGTGCGTCGTCGCTGACGTCGAGCGGCAGCACGATGTCGCTGCCGTAATCCTTCGCCGCCGATTCCACGCGCGATTTCAGCTTGTCGTTCTGGTAGGTGAACGCGAGCTGCGCGCCTTCGCGGTGCATGGCTTCAGCGATGCCGCTGGCGATCGAACGCTCGCTGGCGATGCCGGTGATCAGTGCGCGCTTGCCTTGCAGAAAACCCATGAGCCGTTCCTTTCTGTGGTCGTGACCGCGCGTGCGGTCGAGCAAAGACTCTAGTGTAGCCCCCGCCGGCACCGCGTTGCGGCGATGCGCCGGCGTAGGGTCAGGGCGATCCCGTCGATCCGGGAATCGCGTCACCGTGCTTGCCCAGGGCATCGATGACCAGTATCTGGCCGGGTCGGAGCACGGCCTTCACGGCCAGGCCGTTGCGTTGCAGCAGGTCGCCCACGCCGATGCGGTAACGGCGCGCGATCGTCGAGGCGCTTTCGCCGCGTGCCACGGTGTGGCGGCGCGGCTCGGGCGCTGCTGCGGCGCCGTCAGCACCGGGCGGGGTGACGGGCGAGGCGTCGGCCATCGAATCCGGCGGGGCCACGGACGATCCGGCAACGTCGGCCACCGCAAGCAGCCGCGCGGGCGAGCCGCCGGCGCGGTTGATCCGTCCGTCGGCGAACACCGGATTCAGGCGCCGCAGCTGTTGTGAATCCTGCCCGGTGCGGGCGGCCCACTGATCCACGCGCTGCACGTCGACCTCGACCGCCTGCAGGCGCGGGACGTCGCGGTCGAGCGCGCGCATCCATTCCTCGCGGTCGTCCGCCTGTTCGATCAGGCACGAGAGCGCATGCAGCTTGCGCACATAGGCCGTGGTGATGTCCGGCATACCGACGAGCTTGTCCAGTTGCACGTCGCGTGCGTTCTGGCCACTGCGCCGGAGTGCGTTGAGCACGCGGTACTCGCCGGCGTTGTAGGCCATGACGGCCAGCCGCCAGTCACCGGCGAACATGCCGTGCAGCGTCTTGAGGTAACGCACGGCGGCCTGTGTGGAATCGATCGGGGACAGGCGCCCGTCGTAGCCGGTGCGTATCGGCACGCCATGGTCGCGCGCGGTGATGCCGATCATCTGCCACAGGCCGGCCGGGCCCTGCGCGCTGCGTGCGCTGGGGCGGTAGCCGCTTTCGACGAACGGGATCAGCGCGAACTCGGTGGGCAGGTGGGAGGCGCGCAATGCGTCCACGACGTAGCCGAACAGAGGCAGGACGTCGTCATCGCCATTGGCGAGTTTGCGCGGCACATGGGCGAAGTGCTGGCGCCAGCGCACGGAAGCGGTGTCTGCCGCGCACTCGGGTTCCGCCAGTCCCTCGCGGAACACGCGGTAGATCTCCAGGCCGTTGCGCTTGCCTGGCGCGGGCAGGGTCGGGACCGCGGCAGCGACCGCGGTGGGCGCTTCGGGGCCGCCCGTGATCGCCTCTTCCTGCGCCGAGGCCGGGGTCATGGCGCTCGCCATCGCGAACGCCAGCACTGCGTACCGCCACGCGTGGGCGGCCCTCACGCGACGAATCCGTCCTTCCAGCGCCGCAATCCGGCGAACGTGTCCACGTCATCGGCCGGCTCCGCGGCGAGGTGGCGCGCGACGGCAGCGCGCACGGCGGTCCCGTCCACGCGCAGGAAGGGATTGGTGGCGAGCTCCATCGCGATGGTGCTGGGCAGGGTGGGACGTCCGGTCTCGCGCATGGCCTGCGCCTCCTCGATGCGGCGCTTCAGCGCCGGGTTGCCGGGTTCTACCACGCGGGCGAAGGCGCCGTTTGCGAGCGTGTACTCATGTCCGCAACACACCCGGGTGTCGGGGGGCAGGGCGGCCAACCGCGAGAGCGAGGCGTGCATCTGTGCCGGCGTGCCTTCGAACAACCGTCCGCAGCCGAGACTGAACAGGGTATCGCCGCAGAAGAGCAGCGTTTCACCGACGTAGGCGACGTGGGTGAGGGTGTGGCCGGGCACCTCCAGCACGCGGAACCGCCAGCCGGCCGCATCGACCTCATCGCCCTCGCGGACGCGCCGGTAGCTCGCCGGGATGCGTTCGTCGTCGGGCGCGAAAACGGTCAGGTGCGGCCAGCGTTCGAGCAGGGCCGGCACACCGCCGATATGGTCCGGGTGGTGGTGGGTGAGCAGCACGGCGACCGGCTGCAGGCCGGCCGCGGCCGCCGCAAAGACCGGCGCCGGCTCACTGGGGTCGACGATCAGCGCACGGCTGCCATCGTCCTCCGCGCAGGTCCAGATGTAGTTGTCGCTGAGTGCGGGCAGGGGCTGCAGACGCATGCGGGACTCCTCGATGCTTGCCAGCGGGACGTGGCCGTGCCCCACAATCATCCCCGGCGAATGCCCCGGAGACCGGTCCAGACCATGCCCGCCCCCTCGTACCACCGTCAACACGAAGCCGGCATCGAGCCCCTGGCCTGGTTCGGCAGCGAGGCCGGGCAGGGCCTGCTGGCGGTGCAGGAGGCCGCGATGGCGCGCGTCCTGGCGTCATGGCCGGCCGCTCCCTGGGCCTGGCTGGGCACGCCGGGGGCGGCGCCACCCGACATGCCCGGCGGCCGTGGCGTCGTGCTGCGGCGTGACGGGGAGGGATTCAACGGCGCGGTCCGTTGCCGCCTGCCCCTGCCGTTCGCCAGCGAAGCCATGGGCGCGATCCTGCTGCAACACGCGCTCGACGACGGCTTCGCCATCGACGAGGTCCTGGACGAATGCGCCCGCATCCTCATGCCCGGAGGCACGCTGTGGCTGGCGGCGCTGAATCCGTGGAGCCCCTATCGGGCGCGATGGGCCCGCAGTGGGCTGCGCGCGCGGGACCCGGGCGGCTGGCAGTCCGCGCTGCGGCGCGCGGGCTTCGCCGTGGACACCGTGAGCCTGCAATGGCTCGGCCCGCATTGGCGCGTGGCCCATGGCGACGTGGGCGTCGGTGCCTCCGACCGTCTGCGCGCGGGCATCGCACTGACCGTCAATAAACGCGTGCACGCGCTCATCCCGCCCAAGCCGCTGCGCAATCTGCGCTGGCAGACCGGCACGCGATCCCACCTCGCACGGCGGGCGCCGGCGATAATGGACCGATGAATCAAACCAACACGTCCCCCGCGTCATCCTCCAAGCAAATTGAAGCCCACACCGACGGCGCCTGTCTGGGCAATCCCGGTCCCGGCGGATGGGCCGCGCTGCTTCGTTACCGCGGCCACGAGCGCGAACTGTCCGGCGGTGAGGCCGACACCACCAACAATCGCATGGAGCTGATGGCCGCCATCATGGCGCTGGAAGCGCTGAGCGAGCCCTGCAGCGTCGTGCTCCATACCGATTCGCAGTACGTGCGCCAGGGCATCACCGAGTGGATCGGCAACTGGGTGCGACGCGGCTGGAAGACCGCCGGCGGCGATCCGGTCAAGAACCGCGACCTGTGGGAACGCCTGCACGCCGCGGCGCAGCGCCACAGCGTCGAATGGAAGTGGGTCAAGGGCCATTCCGGCGATCCCGACAACGAACGCGTCGACGTGCTCGCCCGAACGCAGGCGCAGCGGTTGCGCGCAGCGGTCGCACGCTGAGCGACGCCGGGTCGGCACACTGCCGGTCGAACATGTGAGAATGGCGCCGATGCGGCAGATCATCCTGGACACCGAAACCACCGGCCTGAGCTGGGAGCGCGGCAACCGCGTGGTCGAAATCGGCTGCGTCGAGTACGTCGAACGCCGCCCCAGCGGCCGTACCTTCCACGTCTACCTCAAGCCCGACTGCGACTTCGAGCAGGGCGCGCAGGAAGTCACCGGCCTGACCCTGGAGTTCCTGGCCGACAAGCCGGAGTTCGCGGCCATCGTGGACGAGTTCGTCGCGTTCATCGAAGGCGCCGAACTGATCATCCACAACGCCGCGTTCGACCTGGGATTCCTGGACAACGAACTGCGACTGATGGGCCCGGAGTACGGGCGCATCACCGACCGCTGCACCGTCGAGGACACCCTGCTGATGGCGCGGCAGCGGTTCCCCGGCCAGCGCAATTCGCTGGATGCGCTGTGCAAGCGGCTGGGCGTGGACAACTCGCACCGGCAATTGCATGGCGCGCTGCTCGACGCCCAGATCCTGGCCGAGGTCTACCTGGCGCTGACGTCGGGGCAGGAAGAGATCGGGTTTGGCCTCGATACCGCCGCCACCGCCGTCGAGACCGTGCAGTTCCGCACCGATCCGCACGCCGCGCGACCGCGCGTGCAGGTCAGCGAAGAGGAAGTGGCCGCCCACCAGGCGCGCCTGGAAAAGCTGCGCAAGAAGGCCGGCGGAAGCTGCGTGTGGGACCGCTTCGAGGTGGTCGCCGAAGAGACGGTGCTGGAGCCGGCCTGACCGGCGGCGTCCGCAGCCTCAGTGGTTGCGGACGAGGATGACCGTGACGTTGTCGGAGCCGCCGCCGTCGAGTGCGGCGGCGACCAGCGTGTCCACGCATTCCTGCGCGCTGCAGTCGCTCTGCGACAGGACCCGGGCGATGCCGCGGTCGTCGACTTCCTCGGTCAGCCCATCGCTGCACAGCAGCAGCTGCATGCCCGGCTTGAGTTCGCCCGTCATCGTTTCGACGTTCAGATGGCGCGGATCGGTCACGCCCAGTGCCTGCGTCACCACGTTGCGGTGCGGATGGCTGCGCGCCTGTTCCTGCGTGATCGCGCCGTTGGCGATCAGCTCCTGCACGTAGCTGTGGTCCTGCGAGAGCTGTGCAAGGTGACCGTCGCGCCACAGGTAGACGCGGCTGTCGCCGACCCAGGCCACTTCGAAGCGGTTGCCGCTGATGCGCGCGGCCACGACGGTCGTGCCCATGGGCAGCGCATCGTTGCGGCGCTTGGAGGTGCGGATGATTTCCTCGTCGGCGATGCGGATCGCCTGCGCCAGCGGAGTGCCGTCGCGGATCTCGCGCACGATGGTCTCGCGAGCCAGGGCGCTGGCGACCTCACCGTATTCGTGCCCACCCATGCCGTCCGCGACCAGCCAGAGCCCAAGCTCGCCGTCACCGTAATAGGTGTCTTCGTTGAGCTCGCGGCGGAGGCCGACGTGCGTGAGGTGTCCGAATTCGATCATGCGTCGATGATGCCGCTCGCGTCGTGAGGTCTTTCAGGCGGTAACGGAATGATCGACGCGTGGCGGCCGCGAGGCAAGCCGGCATTTGGTACGGGGTATGCACGGGCGATGGTGCGGTGCATCGGGCGTGAAGCCGCGGCGATGCTGGGCGGTGGCATTGGGCAGCCGCCGTTCCGCCGCGCGCGGGCCTGGTGGCGCCCCAGGTTCCCCGAGTCGCCTCATGCTGCAAACAGACGCCTCGTGGGAGGGCGTGTATCGCAGGTCCATGGATGCACGGCGATCTGGCCGGCAGGATGGATTCGCGCCATCCATGGCGCTCACCCCTCCGGCGCTTCGCGCCTGCGGGGCAGCCTGCGGCTGTCCAAATCGGCAGTCCTGCCGATTTGTCGAACCGAGGGGGCGAATCAAACTCCTCGCATCACCCCCAGACAAAAAGAAACGCCCCCTTGCGGGGGCGTTTCTTTTTGTCTGGCGGAGAGGGAGGGATTCGAACCCTCGGTACGCTATAAACGTACGCCTGATTTCGAGTCAGGTACATTCAACCACTCTGCCACCTCTCCGGGTGCAGTGAGCCGGCAATTCTACGGGCACTGGCGGCATGCGGCAAGGTGTCCCATGCCCCGGCTACACTGTGCCCCCCTGAATGAACGGCGCAGTCATGTCCGAAATCCTGGTCCCCGTGTCCTTTGGCGAGCTGCTCGACAAGATCGCGATCCTGCAGATCAAGTCCGAGCGCATGAGCGACCCCGCCAAGCTGGCCAATGTCCGCAACGAGCTGTCCGCGCTGGAAAAGACCTGGATGGCGCATCCGGCCGCCGGCAACGACATCGCGCGCCTGCGTGCCGACCTGAAGGCCGTCAACGAGCGCCTGTGGGTGATCGAGGACGACATCCGCATCAAGGAGAAGGCGCAGGCCTTCGATGACGAGTTCGTCCGCCTGGCCCGCAGCGTCTATTTCGAGAACGACGAGCGCGCGCGCATCAAGAAGGACATCAACCTCGCGCTGGGCTCGGCCTATGTCGAGGAGAAGTCGTACCAGGACTACAAGACCGGCGCCGCGCCCTGATGCGCGCCGCGTTCGCGGGTACGGCCTAGCGCGCCAGCGCCCAGGCGGCGACCGCGAATGCCAGCACCGCCGCGGTGGCCGCCACCGCGGCCACCCATTGCAGACGCAGCAGCCTGCGTTCGTGTTCCACCTGTTGGCGGCGTAGCTCGACCAGCGTGGATTCCAGCTGGCTCGAGGCCTGTTTCAGCGCGGACAGCGTCTGTTCCATCTCACCGGCAAGCGTGCGGATCGCCTGGTCGTTGCGGTCGACCGCGTCCTGCAGTTCGCGGATCTGCTGCGGGATCTGCGACGGCTCGCGGCTGCGCGTGAACATGGGCCGCGCAGCGCGCAGGAGCTCCGGCAGCAGTGGGGCGACGACGCTGAACCAGGCGGCCATCAGCGGATCTCCGGTTCGGCGTGATCGGTGCGGTAGCGTTCGAAGGCGGCGACGGCATCGCCCACGGTGATCAGGTCCATGACGCCGTCGTGCTCGATCTTGGTGCCCCAGCGCAGGTCGGCCGCGGGCTTGCCCAGGTACTTGCGCGCTGCGTCGTCGTAGCGGTCCACGCAGTAGCGCCGGTCGCTGTAGGGGCCGCTGCGCGCGGGATTGCTCGCCGCGTGCAGGCCCAGCACCTTGGTGCCCATCGCGTTGGCGATGTGCATGGGGCCCGAGTCCGGCGTCATCAGCAAATGGCCGCGTTCCAGCAGCGCCGGCAATTGCTTGAGCGTGTCCTTGCCGATCAGGTCCAGCGCGGGTTGGCGCATCGCGGCGAGGATCGCATCGCCGGTCGTGCGCTCCAGGTCGCTGCGGCCGCCGCACAACACCACCCGCCAGCCGCGCGAGGCGGCGTGATCTGCGACGGCGGCCAGCCGGTCGGCGGGCCAGTTGCGAAGCACGTGGCTTGAGCAGGGCGAGATCAGCAGGGTCGGCATGCCGTCCTGCGGCCATTGCGCGCGCGCCCACTCGCGCGCTTCGTCCGGCACCGGAAGGTCCCAGCGCACCTGGTTCTGGTGCAGGCCGAGCGGCTCGCAGAAGCTGCCGATCGCATCGAGCACATGGATGCCCGGGCGATCGGCAATGCGCTCGTTGACGAACAGACCGTGCAGGTCCTTCGAACGCGAACGGTCGTAGCCGACGCGCCGCTTGGCGGGGATATAGGCCGAGAGCAGGTTGGCGCGCGCCGCGACCTGCATCTGCAGCAGTGCGTCGAAGCGGCCCGCCGGGCCCAGCCGCTGCTTCAGCTGGCGCCGCAGCGCGCGCATGCCGGCCAGGCCGGTCTTCTTGTCGTACTCGACGAACTCGACGCCGGGCAGGCCGGCCAGCAGGCGGTGCTCGCCCTTGCCGATGACCCAGGTCAGTTCCACCTGCGGCCAGGCCGATTGCAGCGTGCGCACCAGCGGCACGACGTGGGTCACATCGCCCAGTGCGGACAGTCGCAACAGGCAGATCGAGGCGGGCGCGATGGCCGGGGGGGAAGGTGCAGCGGGCACGTGAATTGCTAGACTCCGGCGGATGACGGGGTTCGATGCTGCCGAGGAGTTGACACCGTTCCGCGACGACAGCGGTTACGGGGCCATTCTGTTCGACCGTAACCGGGTGCGGCAAGCGAGCCCGGAATGGTTCATGCCGTCCTTCTGGCAGCAACGCGCGCGCCCGGTGGAAAGTGGCGGACGTGGCGGCGCGTGGTTCGTCGATGCGCCGTTCGGGCCGGCGCTGCTGCGTCGCTACCTGCGTGGCGGCATGGCCGCACGCGTCAGTCGCGATCGCTACTGGTGGCAGGACGCCTCCAGCACGCGCAGCTTCGCCGAGTTCCGCCTGACCCGCGCGATGGCCGAGAAGGGCGTGCCGGTGCCGCGACCCATTGCCGCCTGCTACCGCCGTGACGGCCTGTTCTACCGTGCGGCGATCCTGCTTGAACGCCTGGACGATGTGCGTTCGCTGGCCGACCGTGCGGCCGTCGCCGGCGATGGCGCGCCGTGGGAGGAAGCCGGGCGCCTGATCGCACGTGCGCACCGCGCCGGCCTCGATCACGCCGACCTCAACGCCCATAACCTGCTGTTCACCACGACGGGGCGAGGCTGGATCATCGACCTCGACCGCGGCCGCGTGCGCATTCCCGCCACCGGGTGGCGCGAACGCAATCTGGCGCGGCTGAAGCGTTCATTGCTGAAGCTGCGCGGGTCGCGACCGGTGGAAGACGTCGAACGCGACTACGGCCGCCTGCGTGCGGCCTACGATCGGGCCTGGGAACGAGGCTACTGAGATGGTCTGGCAATTGCGGCTGCATGGCGTGGGCAACGCATCGGCGGTCGAGCTCGGGTCGGCGATGGCCACCCTCGAGCGCGACGGCCGGCCGTGGCTGACCATCGACTGTGGCGGCGAAGGGCTGACCGCCTATCTGGCGCACTACGGTGAAGCGCCGCGCGCGTTGTTCATCACCCATACCCATCTCGACCACGTTGCCGGTTTCGAGCGCCTGTTCGTCTCCAGCTATTTCGATGCGGCACGCCGCGGCCGCGTGCGCGTGTACGTGCCGGCGACCGTGGTGCCGCTTCTTCACCGTCGCGTCGGCGACTACCCCAACGCGCTGGCCGAAGGCGGCGTGAACTTCTGGGACGCCTTCCAGGTGATTCCGGTCGGCGATTCGTTCTGGCACGACGGCCTGCGCCTGGAAGTCTTCCCGACGCGCCACCACTGGCCGGAGACCGCCTATGGCCTGCGCCTGCGTGGCAGCGTGGTGTGGACGGGCGACACGCGGCCCATCCCCGAGGTGCTGGCGCGCTTCGCGGATGCGGAAGAACTGATCGCCCACGACTGCGCGCTGGAAGGCAACCCGTCGCACAGCGGCATCGACGACCTTGAGCGCGAGTATCCCCCCGCACTGCTGGACCGCTGCCTGCTCTACCACTACGGCAACCGCGAAGAAGGCGAGATCCTCGCCGCACGCGGTTACCGCGTCGCGCATCCCGGTCAGGTCGTGGCGCTGCGCGAACCCACGGCGATGCAGGCCGAGCCCGCATGAACGTGGCTGCAGCGAGCGCGACACAGGCATTGGCGTCCATGCCGCTGGACCGCCGTGGCCGTCCGCTGCGCGACCTGCGCCTGTCGGTGATCGAAGCCTGCAACTTCCGCTGTCCGTATTGCATGCCGGCCGACCGCGTGCCGGACGACTACGGTTTCGACGCCGCCTCGCGCCTGGACTTCGACGAGATCGAAACACTGGTGCGCGGCTTCGTGTCGCTGGGTGTGAGCAAGCTTCGCCTCACCGGTGGCGAGCCGCTGCTGCGCAAGCGCCTGCCGACGCTGATCGAGCGGCTGGCCAGCATCGACGGGCTGGAAGACATCGCGCTGACCACCAATGGTTCGCTGCTGGCACCGCAGGCGCGCGCGCTGCGCGAAGCGGGGCTGGGTCGCATCACGGTGAGCCTGGACGCGCTCGATCCGGACCGCTTCCACCAGATGTCCGGTGGACGCGGCGAGGTGGCCGACGTGCTTGCCGGCATCGAAGCCGCCCAGGCCGCGGGTTTCGGTTCGCTCAAGCTCAACTGCGTGGTCGAACGCGGCATCAACGAGGACCAGGTGTTGCCGCTGGTCGAGCATTTTCGCGGCAGTGGCCATGTCGTGCGCTTCATCGAATACATGGACGTGGGCACCTGCAACGGCTGGGTACGCGAACGCGTGGTGCCGTCGACGGAACTGCGCGACCGCATTGCCGCGCGCTGGCCGATTCGCCCGCTCGAAGCGCAATACCGGGGTGAGGTGGCTTCGCGCTACGCCTTCGAGGACGGGCAGGGCGAAGTCGGATTCGTCAGTTCGGTGAGCGAGCCCTTCTGTGGCGACTGCCATCGCGCACGCGTGTCCGCCGACGGGCGGCTGTACACCTGCCTGTTCGCCGCGGACGGACACGATCTGCGCCCGGCCCTGTCCCAGGGGCAGGATGTCCTGCGCGAACGTGTGGCATCGGTCTGGTCCGGTCGAGTGGATCGTTACAGCGAAGTTCGCGGCGCAGCGACGGCATCGCGCCGCCACGTGGAGATGTACTTGATTGGTGGGTGAGGCAGGCCGCTTGCGCGGCACTGCCGCGCGGCCTGCCGAACGCCCGGCCATGGATGGCCGGGCCGGACGATCCGAAGCCGGTGCGCCGCGCCATGGACGGCAGTCATGGCGCTGTCGAATCCGATACCTGCGCGGCACTGCCGCGCGGTCGCGAACGCCCGGCCATGGATGGACGGGCCGGGCGATCCGAAGCCGGTGCGCCGCGCCATGGACGGCAGTCATGGCGCTGTCGAATCCGATACCTGTGCGGCACTGCCGCGCGGCCAGCCGAACGCACGGCCATGGATGGACGGGCCGGGCGATCCGAAGCCGGTGTGTCGCGCCAAGGACGGCTGCCATCGCGTCATTGAAACCGATGCCTGCGCGGCACTGCCCGAACGCCCCGAAAATCCCACCCCATCGGGCACAATCCCCCGCATGAAAAAGCCCGCCCGCACGCTCACGCACCTGGACCCGCAGGGGCGCCCCGCGATGGTCGATGTCTCGTCCAAGGCCGTCACCGCGCGTGAGGCCCGCGCCGAATGCCGTGTGCGTTTTCCGGTCGACGTCGCGAAGCAACTGCGCGCCTCAGGCCTGAAGAGCGCGAAGGGCGGCATCGTCGAAACCGCGATCATCGCCGGCACCATGGCGGTGAAACGCACGCACGAGCTGATCCCGTTCTGCCACCCGTTGCCGATCGATGGCTGCCGCCTGTCCGTCGACTGGGACGGAGACACTGCGCTGCGCATCGAGTGCTCGGTCAAGACCACGCACCGCACCGGCGTGGAGATGGAGGCCCTCACCGGCGCGACCGTCGCCGCGCTGACGGTGTACGACATGTGCAAGGCACTCTCGCACCGCATCGTGCTGGGCCCGGCGAAAGTGCTGGGCAAGCGCGGCGGTCGCCACGATTTCGGAGCTGCGTGATGGCGCGCGTGACGGTCCTGTATTTCGCCAGCCTGCGCGATGCCGCGGGCGTGGCCTCCGAAGCGATCGAAGCCGATGGCACGCTGCGCGCGGTGTATGAATCGCTGCGGGCGCGCCACGGATTCGCGTTGTCGCAGGAGCGATTGCGCGTCGCGGTCGATGGGGCGTTCGCCCGGTGGGACGATGCTGTTCGCGACGGCAGCGAAGTCGCCTTCATTCCTCCAGTCAGCGGTGGATGAGGCAGGCCGCTTGCGCGGCACTGCCGCGCGGCCTGCCGAACGCCCGGCCAAGGATGGCCGGGCAGGGCGATCCGAAGCCTGTATGCCGCGCCATGGATGGCTGCGTGTGTGTTATCGAAACGATTGCCTGCGCGCCACTGGCGCGCGCGGCCGCGAACGCCCGGCCATGGATGGTCGGGCAGGGCGATCCGAAGCCGCTGTGTCGCGCCATGGACGGCTGAGCAGGCGTTATCGAAACATTGCCTGCGCATCACCGCCGCGCGCGAATCCCGCTCCTGCACGCGCAAGGGCAACACCAATGCCACAATCCACCCCATGACCCGTTTCGCCCTTTCCAATACCCCCATCGACACCGGCACGCTGCGTGCGCAACTGCTCGACGACCGCGTCGGTGGTTACGCCAGTTTCGAAGGCTGGGTGCGCAACCACAACGAAGGGCGGGACGTGCTCGGTCTGCGCTACGAAGCCTATGCCTCGCTCGCCGAAGCCGAAGGCGAGCGCGTGCTGGATGAGGCGGTGGCGAAGTTCGATGTGCTCGATGCGCGTTGCGTTCACCGCGTCGGTGATCTCGCCATCGGCGAGCTGGCGGTGTGGGTGGGCGTCAGCTCGGCCCATCGCGATGCCGCGTTCGCAGCGTGCCGCTACATCATCGATGAGGTGAAGGCGCGCGTGCCGATCTGGAAGCACGAGCGTTACGCCGAAGGCGATGCCGGCTGGCTCCACCCCGATCCGCAACCCTGAGGGCCGCGCGATGATCCGTTCCGCCATGCTGTCGTTGTCCGTGATCTCGATCCTGGGTTTCGCATCGCAGGCGCGCGCCGCGGAGCTGCTGGTCGGCAACAAGTCGGCCGACACCGCCTGGCGGTTGTCCACCGCCGATGGACGCAAGGCAGGCGAATTCACCACAGGGCAAGGGCCGCACGAGATCGTCGTGAGTCGCGATGGCCGCTTCGCGCTCGTGAGCAACTACGGCGCCGCCACGCCGGGCCACAGTCTGTCCGTGCTCGAGCTGCGCAAAGACGGAGCGACGCGCATCATCGACCTGGGCGAGAACACGAAGCCGCATGGCATGCGGCTGCTGCCGGGCGGTGCGCGCGCGGTCGTCACCACCGAGGGTTCGCGCAAGCTGTTGCTGGTGGACATTGCGAAGGGGCGCGTCGAGCACGCCATCGATCTGGGCGAGGGGCGCGGCCACATGGTCGCGCTGTCGCCCGACGGCAAGCACGCGTATGTCACCAAGATCGATGCGGGCACCATCAGCCGGATCGACCTCACCGCGCGCGGCAAGACGCACGAAGTCCCGGCCGGCGCTGGCGCCGAAGGTGTCGCCGTGCATCCGCGCACCGGCGAGGTGTGGGTGAGCAACCGCGAAGCCGGCACGGTCACCGTGCACGACCCGGAGACGCTCGCCACGCGCCAGACCATCGCCAGCCCCGGCTACCCGATCCGTGTCGTGTTCATGCCAGACGGTCGGCATGCGCTGGCCACCAATGCCCGCGCGGCGACGCTCTCCGTCATCGACACGGCGACGAAACAGGTAACGCATACCGTGGCGCTGGCCCGCGACGGCGTCGAGTACCGCGACACGATGCTCGGTCGCGCCGCACTGCCGATCGGCGTCATCGCCGACCCGAAGCAGCCGCGTGTGTATGTCGCCATCAGTGGTGGCGACGAGATCGCCGTGATCGACACGGCGCAGTGGAACGTCGTCGACCACTGGAAGACCGGCCGCGAACCGGACGCACTCGGGATCGTCGAGTAAGTAGCAACTCGCGGTGCCGGGGGCGGTCGACGGCAAGCGTGATGCAGGACGTCCATGGATTCCCGCCTTCGCGGGAATGGCGGGCAGGGGCAGGACTCCGAAATGGGGGGCTGCGCTCGCGTTGCGTCGGTTGAGAAACAGCCCCCTTTGGTAAAGGGGGCGCCCCGGCAGGGGCGGGGAATCGGAGGCACATAGCCGGGGCCCGGGATTTGCCTTGCAAATCCTGGGATTTCGAATGCGCAGCATCGAAATGGCGATGGCCCCGCCGGCTGACCTCGGCACCCGCGTCAGTCGATACCGTTGCTGCCTTCCGGCCCTGGCGGGGTTTTCGACCTAGCGTCGCGAGGGGCCGACGGGGCCACCATAGAGACGTTTCATCAAAAGCCCCGCCTTTCAGCGGGGCTCCTTTAAATCTGGCGGAGAGAGGGGGATTCGAACCCCCGAAGCGCGGTTTAGACGCTTACACACTTTCCAGGCGTGCTCCTTCAACCACTCGGACACCTCTCCGTTTTCCTGGCACGCGATGTTGCCGCATGGGCCTGAATACGGCGTCCGGCCGCGTCAAGGTGTACTCCAGGGGCGTGAATTCTAGCCGCCAGGCCGCGCGCGGACAAGCTCGGTCTGCCGGTCGCGGCCGGTGCGATGGGCCATGGCAGAATGGCGGCATGTCCTACCTCGTCCTCGCCCGTAAGTGGCGTCCGAAGCGCTTTGCCGAACTGGTCGGGCAGGAGCACGTGGTCCGTGCACTGACCAACGCGCTCGATTCGGGCCGCGTCCACCACGCGTTCCTGTTCACGGGTACGCGTGGCGTCGGCAAGACCACCATCGCCCGCATCTTCGCCAAGTCGCTCAACTGCGAGCGCGGCACCTCGGCCGAACCGTGCGGTGAATGCGCGGCCTGCCGGGATATCGACGCGGGCCGGTTCATCGACCTGCTCGAGATCGACGCGGCCAGCAATACCGGCGTGGACGACGTGCGCGAAGTCATCGACAACGCGCAGTACATGCCCAGCCGTGGTCGGGTGAAGGTCTACCTGATCGACGAAGTGCACATGCTGTCCAAGTCGGCCTTCAACGCGTTGCTCAAGACGCTGGAAGAGCCGCCGGGGCACGTGAAGTTCCTGCTCGCCACCACCGACCCGCAGAAACTGCCGGTGACGGTGCTGTCGCGCTGCCTGCAGTTCAACCTGAAACGGCTGGACGAGGCTCAGATCAACGGCCAGATGACGCGCATCCTCGAGGCCGAGGGCATTCCCGCCGATGCCGGCGCGATCCGCCAGCTGTCCAGGGCCGCCGACGGCAGCCTGCGAGATGGCCTGTCGCTGCTGGACCAGGCCATCGCCTACACCGGTGCGAGTGCCGATGGCGGCGCACTGGCCGATGCCGGCGTCGCCGCGATGCTGGGAACGGTCGATCGCACGCGCGTCGGCGCGCTGCTGGCCGCGCTGGCCGACGGCGATGGCGCGCGCCTGCTGGCCGAGGTCGGCACGCTGGCGGAGTTTTCGCCGGACTGGAGCAGTGTGCTGGATGCTTTCAGCGATGCGCTGCACCGCGTCCAGGTGCGGCAGCTGGTGCCTGACGCGCAGGTGGAGGCCGACGGCGTCGATCTCGATGCGCTCGCCGCGCGCCTGCGGCCGGAAGTCGTGCAACTGTGGTACCAGATGGCGCTCAACGGGCGCCGCGATCTTGCACTGGCGCCCAGCCCGCGCGCGGGTTTCGAGATGGCCGTGTTGCGCATGCTGGCGTTCCGTCCCGCCGAAGGCGAGGGCGCGCGTGCTCCGGCTGCCTCGTCGTCGGGTGTCGCACGCGACGTCGCTCCGCGCGGCGCCGCGCCGGCGACGGTCGCGCCGGTGGTTCCCGCCGCACCGGTCGAGCGCGTTCCGCCGCCGAACCCCTTCGCCGAAGCACCGCGTCCGCCGCGTCCGCAGGCGGTCGAACGCGAGGCTCCCGTGCGTGAGGCCCCGCCGATGCGCGAGGCGCCGGTGCGTGAATCCGCGCCCGCTTTCGAACCTCCGAGCCCAGTGGCTGCACCAGTCGCCTCCGCGCCGCTGGTGCATCGCGCCGGACTGGCCGATGCGGATGCCTGGCACGCCATCGTCGCCGGCACCAGCCTGCGCGGCCCTGCGCGACTGTTGGCCGAGCACGCGGGGTTTGTTTCGTACATCGATGGCGTGCTGAGTCTCTCGCTCGGTCCCAACGACGAACACCTGCGCAGTACGGCGGTGGTCGACCTGGTGGCGGATGCGCTCGCGCCCGCGCTGGGTGCCGCGCCGCAGATCCGTTTCGTCGATGCGGGGCGTCCGGCCGAATCGCTGCACCAGCGCAACGAACGCGCGCGCGATGCACGCCAGGCCGCGGCCGAAGCCAGTTTCATGGGCGATCCCGACGTGCAGCGCCTGGTTTCGCAGCACGGCGCCAAGGTCGTGCCCGATTCCATCCGTCCCTACGACGACAACTGATTCCCGCCGCGCCCGGCGCGGCTCCCCCTCGAACGGAAGAGAACGAACATGCGTGGAAACATCGCCCAACTGATGCAGCAGGCGCAGCGGATGCAGGAAAACGTGCAGCGCGCGCAGGAAGAGCTCGGCAAGCTGGAAGTGACCGGCAATGCCGGCGGCGGCATGGTCAGCGTGACCATCACCGGCCGCATGGAGTGCCGCAAGATCCGCATCGATCCCAGCGTGCTGTCCGACCAGGAAATGGTCGAGGACCTCATCGCCGCCGCTTTCAACGATGCCGTGAACAAGGTCAATGCCGAATCGCAGGCGCGGATGTCCGCCGCGACCGCCGGCATGCCGCTGCCGCCCGGCATGAAGATGCCGTTCTGATCCGCGGGGCCGTTCCCGCCGCGCCAGGCGCGGAACAGAACGGCCGCGTGAGGAACGATCCTTCGCAATGACCTCACCGCTCCTCGAACAACTGATCGATGCCCTGCGCGTGCTGCCGGGCGTCGGGCAGAAGTCCGCCCAGCGCATGGCCTATCACGTGCTCGAACGCGAGCGCGCCGGTGGCCAGCGGCTGTCCGCGGCGCTGGCCGCAGCGGTGGAGAACATTCACCACTGCGTGCGCTGTCGCGACTTCAGCGAGACCGAGGTCTGCGCGACCTGCGCCAGCGCCTCGCGCGACGCGCACCAGCTGTGCATTGTCGAATCGCCCGCCGACCGGCTGGCCATCGAGCAGGCCACCGGTTATCGCGGGCAGTACTTCGTCCTGCAGGGACGGCTGTCGCCGCTGGACGGCATCGGCCCGCGCGAGCTCGGCCTGGACCGACTGGCCGAACGCCTGGCCGAAGGCGAAGTGCAGGAACTCATCATCGCCACCAATCCCACCGTGGAGGGCGAGGCGACCGCGCACTACCTGGCGCAGCTGGCGCGCCAGCACAAGGTGCGCCCCAGCCGCCTCGCGCACGGCGTGCCGCTGGGCGGC
The DNA here is from genome assembly GCF_030053425.1 of Lysobacter stagni. NCBI lineage: Bacteria > Pseudomonadati > Pseudomonadota > Gammaproteobacteria > Lysobacterales > Lysobacteraceae > Lysobacter > Lysobacter stagni. Next base: position 2,272,945 of record NZ_JASGBI010000001.1, read on the forward strand.
GAGCTGGAATACGTGGACCGCGGCACGCTGTCGCACGCGTTCGGCAGTCGCAGCGAGATGGAATAGGGCGAAGCTGGCGCCCGTGAATGGCGCCGGGGTTGCGGGCGCGTATCCTCGTGACCGCTTCCGCCGTTCTCCGATCCCCAGCCCAAGCCCTCGATCCCATGTCCGACACCATCTTCCACAAGATCATCCGCCGCGAGATCCCGGCCGACGTCGTCTACGAGGACGAGCACCTGATCGCGTTCCGCGATATCGCGCCGCAAGCGCCGGTGCATGTGCTGTTCGTGCCCAAGACCGACATCGCCACGCTCAACGAACTGCAGCTGGACCAGGCCGCCATCGTCGGCCGCCTTGCCCATGCCGCGGCGCAGTACGCCAAGCGCGAAGGATTCGCCGAAGACGGCTACCGTATCGTGATGAACTGCAACGGCCACGGCGGACAGACCGTGTTCCAGCTCCATCTGCATCTGCTCGCGGGTGCGCAGCTGGGGCGGTTCGGGACGCCGCGGTAAGGCCTTCGCAAGTCAGAGCCACCTGCGGGTTGCCCGCAGGTACTGCCGGTAGACGTCGCCAAACCGTTGCGTCAGCACGCGTTCTTCAGGCCCGATCTGGAATGTGTCCAGGTAGAGGATGAACAGTGGCGTCAGCGCCACCGCAACCACATTGGACAGCTGCACGCCGAGAGCAACAAGGATCAACAGGAATCCGAGATACATCGGATTGCGGGTCAGTCGATAGATTCCGCGCGTCACCAGTGTCGACGAGCTTTCCGGTGCGGTCGGATCGACCGTGGTCCGGACGGAGCGGAACGCCGCAACTCCGCTCAGTGCGATGGCGATGCCGATCCCCGCAACCGCGATCGCGAACAGGCTCCGTCCCGGGAAGGGAAAGGTGAGCGAAGGGAAGCGTTCTGCGGCCAGCCACATCAGGCCTGCAGTGGCCCCCATGACGACGAGGGGCGGAACGCGAAGTTCAAGGCGCCTGGCGATCCGACTTACCACCATCCCCACCACGGCCACGGCGCCGGGTAGCTCATCGCGTCCACGGTTTCACGGGCCGGCCACAGGTAGACCACGTCGGCGTCCACGCGCGGGAAGCGGTAGTCGTACTGGCCGATGCGGCGGTTCTCGTAGCCGGCGATGTGGCCGACGAAGGTGACCTCGCGGTTCTTCTCGAACACGGCCGGGTCGTAGAAGCCGGTGCGGCAGGCGAGGAAGCGACCGCCGGTGTCGTCGCTGCCCCAGTACGGCCGGCCGCTATCGCCCAGCATGGTCGAGATCATCTCGAAGCAGGTGCGGTTGGCCAGCGGTTCGACGTTGACGATGCGCCCGCCCCAACGTACCGGCGCGCCCGTGCTGTCCCGGGCGGCGGCGTCGCGCGGATTGATCGGGTCGAACTGGCCCTGCAACGGTTGGGGTACGCTCGCGCAGGCGGCGAGCAGCGCGGCGCTGACGGCGAGTACGGCGAGACGGACGTTCATCGGCGTTCTCCTGGAGAAGTCGCGGGCGGGCGATGCGCGCGTAGCGCCATGGTCAAGGCGCGGGCCGAACGTCCCCCCGGTTCGCCATCAGCGTACCGCCAATCGCTGAAACGTTGGCTGAGCATCCGCAGGTCCGCGGCCAGGTCGGGACGGGCCGCGGCGATGCGCTCCACCCAGGTCGAAGGGGGCTCGAAGGGTTCGCGCTCCAGACCGAAGCGGCGATACCGGCGCGAGAGTCGATGCCACGCGCGCAGCACCGGGTCGGCCTCGCGTTCGTTGCGCCGACTCAGCCAGACCATCCACAGCAGGCCCAGCGCCGCGGCCAGCGCGAGCAGCAGCACCAGCGTGCGGTCGTCGATGCGCTCGATGCCGAAGGGTCGCAGCAGTTGCTGCTGGCGCCGGGCATCGAAGCCCAGCACGAAGTCGTTCCAGCCGCGCCGCAGCCAGTCGCCGACATCGGACAGGGACGTTGCGCCGCCAAAGCTGGCGAGCAGGCCATCGGGGGCCGTTTCCTGCGTCTGCAGGGTATCGAAGACGCGCTCCGGCGCGACCGCGGCCGTGGGGTCCACGCGGCTCCAGCCCCGACCGCGCAGCCACACCTCGGCCCAGGCGTGCGCATCGGATCGACGCACCAGCCAGTAATCGCCGATGCGGTTGCGGTAGCCGCCCGTGTAGCCGGTGACCACGCGCGCCGGAATGCCCGCGGCGCGCATCAGCACGACGAACGACGAGCTGAAGTGTTCGCAGAAGCCGGCCTTGCGGTCGAACAGGAATTCATCGACCGAATGCCGCCCGAGCAGCGGCGTTTCCAGCGTGTAGCTGAAGTCGCGGCGGATCCAGTCCAGCGAGCGGCGCACGATGGCCTCGTCGTCGAACGGGCCGGCCTCCTGCCGCCATTGGCGGGCCAGCGCCAGCGTGCGCGGATTGAATCCCTGCGGCAGTTGCAGCGCGTACTGGCGCACATCGCGCGGAAGCCGGGGCTGGTACTGCGCGGGCGGTGCCGATTGCATGCGCCAGCGCGTCAGGCCGTTGAGCGGGCGGAAGGTCTGCAGATTGTGGTCCGGCTCCATCCGGCTGCCATCGGGTGCGGAGACCGGCAGGTCCAGTGCGACCAGCTGCGTGCGGTCGGTGGGCTCCAGTTCGATCTCGTAATCCCAGCGATCGCGCGCGGGAACGACCGGCGTTTCCGGAATGTCCGGATGCCAGTTGGGCTGGGTCCATGTGCGCCCATCGAAATCCCACAGGACGGGCCCACGCCAGTACATCTGCTGCGGACGCGGCGTCGCCCCGAAGAAACGCGCACGCAGCGCGGGGCGATCGTCGCCCATGAGGTCGACCCAGTCGCCCGGACTCATGCGGTCGGTCAGGCCGGTGCGTGCCAGCGCGCGATCGGGAATGCCCCACAACGGCGCCCCGAGGCGCGGAAACAGCCAGAACGCGGCCAGCGCCAGCGGAAGGCCTATGGCGAGCAGGCGGGCGATGCTCCACAGCCGCTGTCGCGCCGGCACGGGTTGCAGATCGCCCGATTCGATTTCCGCCAGGTATTGCAGCGTGGCCAGCACCAGCAATGCGCCGACCAGGCCCAGCAGCAGCGACAGCGGCCCCTGGTCCAGCAGGAACGTGGCGAACGGTGCGAACAGCGCGAAGGCGAGCAGGCTGCGCGCATCGCGCACGGTGAAGGTTTCCGAAGGTTTGACCGCCAGCATCGCGGCCAGCAGCGCACACCCCGTGTCGCGGCCGATGGAGAAGCGGCTGAGCATCAGCACGAGGGCGATCAGTCCCAACGCGATCAACAGCCGCAGCGCGCCGGGCATCGGCTGGCGGTGCGACAGGACGGCGATGGCCAGCGCGCAACCGCCGATGGACAGCGCAAGCGTCAGTGGCAATTGCAGCAGCAGCGGCAACAGGCACACGGCCGCGGCGAGCAGTGCCCAGGCGCGATGGTGCGGCTTCAGTGCGAGCGCGGCACTAGCCATGCGGCATCAGCGCAAGCGCGCGCAGGCAGGTGTGGCGATGCTGCGGGCCGCGGTCCGGTCCGATCGCAGGCTGGCCGGGAAGACGCAGCTGGTAGCGACGGCCCTCACGTTCGGCCTCGTCCACCCAGCGCGCCAGTCGCGAGATGCGCGCTTCGTAGGGCACGCCGCCCGCGCTGTGCCAGTCCAGCACGATTTCCGCGCCCATGGGTTGTTCGAACTCGCGCACGATCAGTGCGTCGCGCCGCGCCGATGGCTTCCAGGCGATGGCGCGTCGCGGATCGCCGGCGCGGTAGGCGCGCAGGTGGTGCACGTCGTCGCCGGCGGGATTCAGTCGCGCCTGCACGCGATCGCCACGGCCGGTCGGCAACGGCGGACCGTGTGGTTCGGGTGTGGGGTAGACCAGCAACGGAGTTTCGGGCCACACGTACGCCCATGCCCGTGCAAGCCCTAGCGGGCGTGTGGTCGACAGGCGCAGCCGGGGCAGATCGAACCAGCCACGCTGGAGTGTGGGCAACTGCAGTTGCGCCTGGCCCGCGCCCTGTTCGAGGTTGAGCACCGCGGCGTCGGCATCGAAGAGGCCATCGTCGTCCAGGCGCAACCCGCGTCGGGCGCGTCCTGGTGCGGCGCGCGCATGCACGCGCACGGTGAGTGCGGCGCCCGCGGAAACCGGCTCGGCTTCGGCGGCGATGATCTCCAGTTCGGACAACTGCATCTGCGCGGCGATCAGGCTGGCCATGCCCGCGCCGCCCAGCAGCAATCCGAGCAGCAGCGCGGGGTTGTTGTTGTAGTTCAACGCGCCCAGCAGCATGGTCAGCAGCGCAGCCGCATAGAACAGGCCGAAGCCCGTGGGCAGCACGTAGATGCGACGACGGTGCAGGCGGGCGGGGAACGGCTCCGGATCGCGCGGCCGCGTCCACACCATGGCGAAAGCATGGAAGCGCGCATACAGGCGCCGGACCGCAGCTGCGGGCATGGTCAGTCCACCGGCACCGCGTGCAGGATCGCCTTGGCCAGTGCGGCGTCCTTGCCGGCATCCACTTCCGCCACCAACCGATGCGCGGCCACGGCGGGGAACAGGGCCTGCACGTCCTCGGGCAACACGTGCGCGCGGCCCAGCAGCAACGCATACGCACGCGACGCACGCAGCAGCGCCAAGCCCGCGCGGGGCGACAGGCCCACGCGCACGCCCGGATGACGACGGCTGCGGGCGAGCAGCGCCTGCACGTAGGCGATCAACGCGTCGCTTGCGTGCACCTGCTGAACGACGCGCCGCGCATCCTGCACATCGGCGCTGCCCAGCAGTGGCAGCACCTTGGCGATCATGTCGCGACGGTCGTCGCCGGCGAGCAGGTCGCGTTCGGCGCTCTCACCGGGATAGCCCAGGCTCAGGCGTAGCAGGAAGCGATCCAGTTGCGAATCGGGCAACGGGTACGTGCCGGACAGGTCGACGGGATTCTGCGTCGCGATCACGAAGAACGGATCGGGCAGGGGATGCGTGGTCCCGTCCACCGTGACCTGGTATTCGGCCATCGCTTCCAGCAGCGCGCTCTGCGTACGCGGCGGCGCGCGGTTGATTTCGTCGGCCAGCAGCACCTGCGCGAACACCGGGCCTGCATGGAACTGGAATTCACGCGATTGCGGATCGAACACCGACACGCCGACGACATCGGCCGGCAGCAGGTCGGAGGTGAACTGCACGCGCTGGAAATCCAGTCCCAGCGTCGCGGCGAGCGCGTGTGCCAGCGTGGTCTTGCCCAGGCCCGGGAGGTCTTCGATCAGCAGATGTCCGCCGGCGAGCAGCGCGACGAAGGCAAGGCGCACTTCCTGCGCCTTGCCCAGCACCAGTGCGTTGACCTGTGTCTGCGCACGGTCGAGGGCCAAGCGCAGGCCATCGGTTAGCATGGGCGCCGTCGTGAGGGGTACCGCCATCGTGCGTGTCTCCTGATTGCCGCCGCGGGCGCATCGTTGCCGTGCGCAGGGCGCCCCGAACGGGTCGTCCCGATCAAACCAGAGTGTAGCGAGGTCACGAACGGATGCGGGATGCAGCGAAGACGCAGCGCGCCTTCTGGGTGCTGTGGGTCTCAGTTCTGCTGGTGAAGGTGGCGGTCGCCGCGCGACTGCCGCTGTTCGTCGACGAGGCCTTCTACTGGCAGGAAGGCCAGCATCCGGCTGCCGCGTATTCCGATCTGCCCGGACTTACCGCATGGCTGACCCGCGTCGGCGTGGCCCTGGGGGGCGACACCGCGTTGGCATTGCGCTTGCCGTTCCTGCTGATCGCCGCATGCATTCCGTTGCTGACGGTGCGCATCGCTTCGCGTGAATTCGGTGCGAAGGCCGGCTGGGAAGCGGGGCTGTTCGCCCTGCTGCTGCCGCTGGCAGGCACGCTGGGGTTGATGGCATTGCCGGATGCGGCGATGGCGCTGGCCACGCTGCTGTGCGTGGATGCCGGTGCGCGCTTGCTGAGGCAGGTCACCGCGCAGGCCGCACTCGAACTGGCGGTGGGTCTGGCGCTGGGAGCGCTGTGCCATTACCGGTTCATCGCGGTGATCGGTGTGGGGTTCATCGCGCTGCTGATGCTGGAAGAGGGGCGACGCGCGCTGCGCGACGTGCGCGTGATGATCGCCATCGCCTTCGGCGCATCGGCATGGGTGCCGCTGGTCGCCTGGAACCTGGACAACGCCGATGCAGGGCTGCGCTTCCAGCTGGTCGATCGGCATCCGTGGTCGTTCCACGTGGACGGGCTGCTCTTCCTGCTGGTGCAGCCGCTGCTGGTGACACCCCTGCTGTTCGCGGCCCTGTGCGTGGCGGCCTGGCGCAGCCTGCGGTGCGCATCGACCGTGTCGCGCTACTTCGCGCTGCTGGGCGCGGGCATCGTGGCCGGCTTCTTCGTGCTGGGATTCTTCGCCGACACCGAACGGGTGAGTTTCCACTGGCCGCTGCCCGGGTACCTGGCGCTGCTGCCTTTGTTGCCCGCCGTGCTGGCCTCCTGGCCACGCGGATGGCGCGTGGCCACGCTGGCGTTGGCGGCAGTGGGCCTGGCTGCCAACCTGGGCTACTACGTGGCCGTGTCCAGCGCGCACTGGCGCGAGATCAACGCGGCGAAGAAGTGGTATCCGTCCAACTTCGCTGGCTGGCAGCCTCTGGCCGATGCGGTGCGTGCGCGACTGGCGACGATGCCGCCCGGCACGCGGTTGGTGGCCGACAACTTCAAGATCGGTTCCGAACTGGGTTTCGCCCTCGGCGATCCGCGCATCGAGGTACTCGATCACCCGATCAACCAGAAACACGGCCGTGCACCTCAGTTGCGCTTGTGGGGATTGCACACGGCAGGGCGCGAGGCGTGGGGTGAAGGGCCTGTGCTGCTGGTGGTCGGCGCGACCGAAGTGAAGTACCGCGACCTGCTCGCGCGTTACCACGAACTGTGCGCGGTGGTGGGCCCATTGCCGCCAGCTCAGGTGCTCAATGTCGATCATGGGCGCCAGCGCTTCCTTCTGTTCGCGCTGGATGGCCCGCGCGCGCCAGGGCCGTGCACGACGCCGGCGATGGCATGGGTCGATGCGCCCGTGGCCGATGCGCGCGTGGGCGAGCGCTTCGACGTGCGCGGCTGGGCGTTCAAGGACGGTGCCGGGCTGGCCGGCATCGACGTGACGCTGGACGGCCGCGTCGTCGCACAGGCGCGTTACGGCACGCCGTTCGACGGGCTGCGGACGGTGTGGCCCATGTCCAACGATCCCCAGCATCCGAATGTGGGCTTCGAGGCGAACGTGGACCTGCGCGGGCAATCGATGGCGCCGGGCCCGCATTGGCTGGGCCTGCGACTGCACGGTCACGATGGCAGCATTGAGACCTGGTCGGAACAGCCCGTCGTGCTGACGGAATGACGCCAGCTAGGGAAGGGTAAAGCCGGCCTGTCGAAGCAATCGTGCCGTCGCGATCAGCGGCAGGCCGATCAGCGCGGTGGGGTCGCGGGTGTCGATGGCGTCGAACAGCGCGATGCCCAGCCCTTCGGACTTGAAGCTGCCGGCGCAGTCATAAGGCTGTTCAGCGGCGAGGTAGCGCTCGATATCCCCTTCCGCCAATTCGCGGAACCGCACCACGGTGAAGTCGAGCGCTTCCAGCGGTTCGTGGCCGACGCGCGCCAGGCACAGTCCGGTCTGGAAGCGGACCTCCCGGCCCGACATCGCGCCGAGCTGGGCGCGGGCGGTCGCGTGGTCGCCGGGCTTGCCGATGGGTTGGCCGTCGAACTCGGCGACCTGGTCGGAGCCGATCACCCAGGCGTCCGGATGATGCGTGGCGACGGCTTCGGCCTTGGCGCGCGCGAGGCGGCGGGCCAGGACGACCGGGGCTTCCCCGGGCTGAGGGGTTTCATCGACGTCCGGCCGGGCGACGTCGAACGCCAGACGCAGGCGGGACAGTAGTTCGCGCCGATAGACCGAAGTGGACGCCAGGACCAGGCGGAGCGGGGCGCTCATACCATTGGAGCGCGTGCCTGGGCGATGCGCGATAATTGCTGGTCGATGCGGTCGCGGGCGGCGTCGATCGAGCTGCGCACCTCGCCGAGCTGGGCCAGGCTGGCCTCGCGGCCATGGTCGCGCAACCACAGGCGCTGGCGCAGCATTTCGCGCATGGCCTCGCCGACGGGGTCGTCGCCACCGCTTCCGGCCACGGCTTCGATCTCCGCCCGGGCGATCCGCAGCTGGGCTTCCAGCGCGTCCGCGGCGTCCAGTACGTCGCGCAGGGCGCGGTCGCGCCGGCTGGGCCGATTGCGGGCAAATACCAGCGCAGCGACCAGGAGCGCGGAAAGCAGCACGAGCAGGGCGATGGTCACGGCAGGGATTTCGGGCTGAATGGGATGGCTCCAGTCTGAGGCCGGCAACCCCGGCCCGCAAATGAACCTGCACGGCCCGTGACGGGCCATACGGAGCGACGGGTTCAGGTTTGACAGGAGGCGTTGGGGTCCATAACATTCCGCAGCTTATGTCAGCGGACCTGCCCGAGATTCTTGATGCTTGGCGCATGGTGGCGGCACGGCGCGGCGTTGAAGGCCGCGTGCCGTTGTCATCGCTGACGCGGTTGCGGGACAGTCTGGCCGACACCGAAGGCGACGTGCGGTTCGCGATCGAATTCGATCACGATTCGCTGCGGGTGCCCTATGTCGAGCTTCGCATCGATGCCGAGTTGCCGCTGATCTGTCAGCGCAGCCTGCAGCGGTTCCTGTTGCCGGTGAACATCGTGCAGCGGCTCGGTCTTATCCGCCATGAAGCGGACGAAGCCGCGCTGCCGCCAGGATACGAGCCGCTGCTGATGCCCGAAGACGGCCAGTTGCGGACCGTCGAACTGGTCGAGGATGAGTTGATCCTCGCCGTTCCGGTCGTGCCGATCATGCCCGGCACGGAAGCGGTGGAGCGCGACTGGCCCGCGGCCGAACAGGCCAAGGAGCCGGAACGTGCGAATCCCTTCGCGGCGTTGTCGGCATTGAAGAAACATTCGAACTAGTTTTTTTGGAGCAAGACCATGGCTGTCCAGAAGTCCCGCGTTTCCCCGTCCAAGCGTGGCATGCGCCGTTCGCACGATGCGCTGTCCGCCAAGCAGCTGGCCACCGACCCGACCACGGGCGAGACCCACCTGCGTCACCACGTCACCGCCGACGGCTACTACCGTGGCAAGAAGGTGATCGACACCAAGACCAAGGTTGTCGACGAAGAGTAAGCTCTCCGTCCATCCGCCGCGCCGCGCGCAGGTCGCTTGACGACCGGCGCGGCCGCCGCCCGGCCGGACAGTCCGGAACCGCCAGGCCCCTCGTGGACGGCGGCTGAAGCGGCGGTGCTCTACCGCTGGTTCGGCCAGCGGATCCCGACAACGGCTGTGCAGCGGAGTGGCGATGACGCAAACGATTTATTCCCGCATCGCGGGAACCGGCAGCTACCTTCCCGAGAAGGTGCTGACCAACGACGACCTGGCCAAGATCGTCGATACCAGCGATGAGTGGATCGCCGCGCGCACGGGCATCCGTGAGCGCCATATCGCCGCGGAAGGCGAAACCACGTCGGACCTCGCCTACCACGCCGCCACGCGCGCGCTGGAAGCGGCCGGCGTCGATGCCAAGGACCTCGATCTGATCGTGGTCGGCACGACCACGCCGGACCTCATCTTTCCCTCGACCGCCTGCCTGCTGCAGCACCGCCTCGGCGCGAACGGCTGCCCCGCGTTCGACGTCAATGCCGCCTGCACGGGTTTCGTCTATGCGCTGACGGTGGCCGACAAGTTCATCCGTTCCGGCGCCGCGAAGACGGTGCTGGTGGTCGGCGCGGAAACGCTCACCCGCATGCTTGACTGGAGCGACCGCTCCACCTGCGTGCTGTTCGGCGACGGCGCCGGCGCGGTGGTGCTCAAGGCCGACACCGAGACCGGCATCCTCAGTACCCACATGCATGCCGATGGCGGCAAGAAGGAACTGCTGTGGAACCCGGTCGGCGTGTCGGTCGGATTCAAGCCGGAAGAACACAACGCCGGCGTGCGCGTGCTGATGACCGGTAACGAGGTCTTCAAGCATGCGGTGAAGGCGCTCGACTCCGTCGTCGAGGAAACGCTGGAAGCCAACGGGCTGGATCGCCATGACATCGACTGGCTGATTCCGCACCAGGCCAACCTGCGCATCATCGAAGCCACGGCCAAGCGCCTGGACATGCCGATGGACCGCGTGATCGTCACCGTCGACAAGCACGGCAACACCTCGTCGGGCTCGGTGCCGCTGGCGCTGGACGAAGCGGTGCGTTCGGGCAAGGTGCAGCGCGGTCAGCTGGTGCTGCTGGAAGCCTTCGGCGGCGGTTTCACCTGGGGCTCGGCGCTGCTGCGTTACTGAACCCGGGTCTGCGCCCCGACACGACGCCTCCGCCGGCAACGGCGGGGGCGTTCTCGTTTGCGGGCACAGGAACGCGTTTCACGGTTCCGCAATGGCGGCGGTGCTTCAGTACGTGGCGGTACAGACGTCCTAGAGCAAACACTCGTATCATGCGCACTCTTTTTTCAGGGACCCCCGCGTGACCGATACCGCACCCGAGACGACGCTGGCCTTCGTCTTCCCCGGCCAGGGCTCGCAGTCGCTGGGCATGCTCGCCGAACTGGCGGAACTGCACCCCATCGTTCGCGAGACCTTCGTCGAAGCCAGCGACGGTGCCGGTGTCGATCTGTGGGCGCTCAGCCAGGGCGGTCCCGAGGAAATGCTCAATCGCACCGAGTACACGCAGCCGGCACTGCTCGCCGCGGGCGTGGCGGTATGGCGCGCGTGGCAGCACAAGGGCGGCCGTACGCCGGCACTGTTGTCCGGCCACAGCCTGGGCGAATACACGGCGCTGGTCGCCGCCGGCGCGCTGTCGCTGAAGGACGGCGCGCATCTCGTGCGCCTGCGCGGCCAGCTGATGCAGGAGGCCGCGCCCACCGGTGTCGGTGCGATGGCCGCCGTGCTCGGCGCCGAAGACGCGCTGGTGCAGGAAGTCTGCGATGCCGTGTCCGGTACCGAGGTCGTGGTCCCGGCCAATTTCAATTCGCCCGGCCAGATCGTGATCGGCGGCCACGCCGCAGCGGTCGACAAGGCGCTGGCGATGCTCGGCGAACGCGGTGTGCGCAAGACGGTGAAGCTTGCCGTCAGCGTGCCCTCGCACACGCCGTTGATGCGCGACGCGGCCAACCGCCTGGCCGAAGCGATGGCCGGCCTGTCATGGCGCATGCCGGATCGTCCGGTCGTGCAGAACGTCGATGCGAAGGTGCACGGCAGCGTCGATGCCATCCGCGACGCGCTCGTGCGCCAGCTGTACCTCCCGGTGCAATGGACCGGTTGCGCGCAGGCGCTGATGGCGCAAGGCGCCACGCGCATGGGCGAGTGCGGCCCGGGCAAGGTGCTGGCCGGACTGATCAAGCGCATCGACAAATCGGTCGATGCGCGCGCGCTCGGTACGCCGGGCGAATTCGAATCCGCTTTCGAGGAATGGAACAAGGCATGAGCGAGAAGCTGCTTTCCGGAGAGATCGCCCTCGTCACCGGCGCCAGCCGCGGTATCGGCGCGGCGATCGCCGACGAACTGGCCGCGCAGGGCGCGACGGTCATCGGTACCGCCACGTCCGAAGCCGGCGCGAAGGCGATCGGCGATCGCCTGGCGGCCCACGGCGGCCACGGCCGTGTGCTCGATGTCGGCGCTGCGGGCGCCATCGAGGAACTGATCGAGGGCATCGCCAAGGACATCGGCGCGGTGTCGATCCTGGTCAACAACGCCGGCATCACTCGCGACAACCTGCTGATGCGCATGAAGGACGAGGACTGGCAGGCCATCCTCGACACCAACCTCACCAGCGTCTACCGCAGCAGCAAGGCGGTGATGCGCTCGATGATGAAGGCGCGCAAGGGCCGCATCATCAACATCGCTTCCGTCATCGGCGTGACCGGCAACGCCGGCCAGGCCAATTACGCCGCCGCCAAGGCGGGCATCATCGCTTTCAGCAAGTCGCTGGCGAAGGAAATCGGCAGTCGCGGCATCACCGTGAACGTGGTCGCGCCGGGCTTCATCGACACCGACATGACCCGCGCGCTGCCGGAAGACGCGAAGAACGCGATGCTGGGCCAGATCGCGCTGGGCCGCTTCGGCGAACCGGCCGACATCGCACGCGCGGTGGCCTTCCTGGCCGGCCCGTCGGCGGCCTACATCACCGGCGAGACCCTGCACGTCAACGGTGGCATGTACATGCCGTAAGACGCCCATGCCGGGCTCAATGTTTCAGCTGTAACCGCTTGAACCCCAAGGACTTTCGCGTATGCTCGCGATCGTCCACGATTCATTTAGACTATTCCGTCGAATATCCCGTCCCGGGAGGAGTGAGTACCCATGAGCAGCATCGAAGAGCGCGTCAAGAAGATCGTGGTCGAACAGCTTGGCGTTAAGGAAGAAGAAGTCACCAACAACGCTTCGTTCGTCGACGACCTCGGCGCTGACTCGCTCGACACCGTCGAGCTGGTGATGGCCCTCGAAGAAGAGTTCGAGTGCGAGATCCCGGACGAGGAAGCCGAGAAGATCACCTCGGTGCAGCAGGCCATCGACTACGTGAAGGCTCACGTCAAGTCGTAAGCCTCGCCCTGCGGCGCCGGCCGATGGCCGGTGCCTACAGGCAAGCCGCCGCCTGGTTCAGGCGCGGTCGCTTGAAAAACACAGACCGGGGCCGCATTGCGGCCCCGTGTCTTATGAGCCGGACCATGCGCCGGCGTAGTGTTCGAAGACGGAGTGTTTCATGTCCAATCGCCCCCTCCGACGCGTCGTCGTCACCGGCCTCGGCATCGTTTCGCCGCTGGGCAACGACCTGGCCAGCAGCTGGGACGGTATCGTCAACGGTCGCTCCGGCATCGGCCCGATCACGAATTTCGACGCCTCTGCCTTCACCACCCGCATCGCGGGCGAGGTGCGCGACTTCGACATCACCCAGTGGGTGAATCCGAAGGACGCGAAGAAGATGGAGGAGTTCATCCATTACGGCGTCGCCGCATCGATGATGGCGATGAAGGACGCCGACCTCACCGTCGACGATTCCAACGCCGAGCGCATCGGTGCGCTGATCGGCTCGGGCATCGGCGGCCTGCTCGGCATCGAAGAGCAGACGATCAAGTACCACGAAGGCGGCCCGCGCAAGGTGTCGCCGTTCTACGTGCCCAGCACCATCATCAACATGCTGCCCGGCCAGGTTTCGCTGCTGACCGGCATCAAGGGGCCGAATTTCTCCGCCGTCTCGGCCTGCGCCACCGCCAACCATTCCATCGGCATGGCGATGCGCATGATCCAGTACGGCGATGCCGACGTGATGGTCGCCGGTGGCGCCGAGCGCGGCTCCTCGCCGACGTCGGTCGCCGGCTTCTGCTCGATGAAGGCGATGTCCACGCGCAACGACGACCCGACGCACGCCTCGCGCCCGTGGGACAAAGACCGCGACGGCTTCGTGCTCGGCGACGGTGCCGGCATCCTGGTGCTGGAGGAATACGAACGCGCCAAGGCGCGTGGCGCGCGCATCTACTGCGAGCTGGCCGGTTTCGGCGCCAGTTCCGACGCGTTCCACATGACCGCGCCGAGCGAGAACGGCGAAGGTCCGGCGCGTTGCATGGTCGCGGCGATGAAGGACGCGGGCGTCAATGCCGACCAGATCGAGTACCTCAACGCGCACGGCACCTCGACGCCGCTGGGCGATCTGGCCGAAACGCTCGCCATCAAGCGCGCGCTGGGCGACCACGCGTACAAGACCATGGTCAGCTCGACCAAGTCGATGACCGGCCACCTGCTCGGCGCGGCCGGCGGCGTGGAGGCCATCTTCTCCGTGCTGGCGCTGCACGACGGCATCATCCCGCCGACGATCAACCTGTTCGAGGCGGGCGAGGGCTGCGACCTGGACTACGTGCCCAACGTGGCGCGCGAGAAGAAGATCGACGTGGCGATGTCCAACGGCTTCGGCTTCGGCGGCACCAACGGCACGCTGGTGTTCAAGCGGATCTGACGGCAGGCCTCGCGCGGTGTCTGGACGATCCCCGCTTCGGCGGGGATCGTTGTTTGGGGCCTTCCTTCCCGCGAGGGCGCGGCTCCCGGGCCGCCCTACGACGGCATGTCTCCACCGCGAAGGCAGCGTCCTTCCGGCCGCGATAGACGACAATATCGCCATGCTGCTGACCCACCCCCTTCCGGCGTCCTTCGACCTGCTCTCGCTCCAGCGCCTGGCGCCCGGGCGCTACCCGATGCTGTTGGAATCCAGCGCGCACGGCACCGCGCAGGGTCGCTGGGACATGCTGCTGGTCGCTGGCGTGGGTGCGTTGCGCCTGGATGCGGACGGCACGGTCCGCGACGAGCACGGGGTGGATGCCGGGCGTGATTTCTTCGCTGCTCTCGATGCCCGCTGGCAAGCCGAGCGCGTCCCGCGCGACGAGCCGCGTTGGCCCTTCCGCGGCGGCTGGGCGCTGCTGCTCGGCTACGAAGCGGCAGCGCAGGTGGAACCGATCCTGCACCTGCCGCGCGCCGAAGGCCGGCTGCCAGCTGCGATGGCTCTGCGTTGCCCGGCAGCGGTGCTGCGCGACCACACCAGCGGTGAATGCGTGCTCGTCGTCGAGACCGCACATGAATCGCTGCGTGCGAGCGTGCTCGAAGACGTTGCCGCGCTCGCGTCGCAGCCGACGCTGCGGTCCTGGCAGGTGCCGGTCGCGCTGGAGGAGGACGAGCCGCAACGCTTCATCGATGGCGTGCGCCGCGTGCTCGACTACCTCGCCGCCGGCGATGTCTTCCAGGCCAACCTGTCGCGCGGCTGGCGCGCGCGCTTCGATCGCGGCGTGGAGGCGGCGGAACTCTTCCAGCGGCTGCGCGAGAACAACCCCGCGCCGTTCGCGGGCGTGTTCGCCGGCGATGACTGGGCCGTGGTGAGCGCCTCGCCGGAGCGACTGGTGTCGGTGCGCGGCGACGTGGTCGAAACGCGCCCGATCGCAGGCACGCGCCCGCGCTTCGCCGGCGACGACGACGCGACGCGCATCCAGGAACTGGTGGGTCATCCGAAGGAACGCGCCGAGCACGTGATGCTGATCGACCTGGAACGCAACGATCTGGGTCGCGTGTGCACGCCGGGCAGCGTCGAGGTCGACGAGCTGATGACGGTGGAAAGCTATGCGCACGTGCACCACATCGTCAGCAACGTGCGCGGACGCCTGCGCGCCGAAGCGACGCCGGGACAGGTGATCCGCGCGGTATTCCCCGGCGGCACCATCACCGGCTGCCCGAAGGTCCGCTGCATGCAGATCATCGCGGAACTGGAAGGCGTGGGGCGTGGCGCCTACACCGGTGCGATGGGCTGGCTCAACCGCGATGGCGACCTGGACCTCAACATCCTCATCCGCAGCGCCGAACTGGAGCGCGACGAGGCAGGCAGCGCGCTGCGGTTCCGCACCGGTGCCGGCATCGTCGCCGATTCCGACCCCGCCAAGGAACTCGACGAGACGCGCGCCAAGGCACGCGGCATGTTGCGCGCGCTGGGAGTGGCCGGGTGATCGCGCCCATGCGCCATTTCGCCGGCGATGAGGCGATTGTGGCGACGCCCGACCACGATCGCGGTCTCGCCTATGGCGATGGCCTGTTCGAGACCATGCGCGCGCACGGCGGCGTCATCCACTGGTGGCCGGCGCACTGGCACCGGCTCGAACGCGGCGCGCAGGTGCTGCGGATCCCGTTGCCCGACGAAGCGCGCGTGCGTCGCGAATGCGAGGCGTTGCTCGACGGCGGGGCGGGGGTGTTGAAGCTGGTGCTCACGCGCGGCGCGGGCGGACGCGGCTATGCGCCGCCGGTGAGCCCCATCCCGCACTGGGCCATCTCCCTGCATCCCGTGCCGGACCGTGGGCCCGCCGACGGATTGCACCTGCGCTGGTGCGACACGCGCCTGGCGCTGCAGCCGGTGTTGGCCGGCATCAAGCACTGCAACCGGCTCGAACAGGTGCTGGCGCGCGCCGAATGGAACGAACCGGACATCCACGAGGGCCTGGTGCGCAGCATGGAGGGCGATGTCGTCTGCGCGACGGCGGCCAATGTGTTCGTGCTGCGCAATGACCATTGGACCACGCCCGCGGTGGACCGCTGCGGTATCGCCGGCGTGTGCCGCGACTGGGCCCTGCAGGCGCTGGGGGCCGACGAGACGCGCCTGGCTGTGACCGATGTCGAAGCCGCCGACGCCATTTTCCTGTGCAATGCCGCGCGCGGTATCCTGCCCGTCGCGCGGCTGCGCGATCGTTCGTGGCGACCGCATCCGCAGGTGCTCGAACTCCAGCGCCGGCTGGCCGCCGAGCATCCCGCATTCGCCACGGAGGTTGCGTGAGTCGCAAATCTGGACGCCGCTTCGGCGGTCTGCTTTTCCTGCTGCTCCTTTCGGCCGCCGTGGCCGGGACATGGCTGTGGCAGCGCTACACCAGTTTTGCCGACGCACCGCTCGCGGGCATCGAGAACGGACAGACGCTGGTGGTGGAACCGGGTGATTCGCTCCCGGCCGTGGTGCGCAAGTTGCGCGCCACCGGCGTGCGGACCGGCGAGCCCATCCAGTGGCGCGCGCTGGCCAAGCAACTGGGCGCCGCGGGCAAACTCCAGGTGGGCGAGTACGAACTGGAGAAGAACACCTCGCCGCGCAAGCTGCTGGTGGCGATGCGCGACGGCAGGGTGGTGCGCCGCCGCTTCACCATCGTCGAGGGCTGGAACATCCGCGAGCTGCGCGCGGCGCTCAAGCGCGCGGGTGAACTCGAGCACGAGACGGATCAACTGGACGACGCGGCGTTGATGAAGGCGCTGGGTCATCCCGGCCAGCATCCCGAGGGCCGTTTCCTGCCCGAGACGTACCTGTTCGTTCGCGGCGACAGCGACCTCGACATCCTCAGCCGCGCGCATGAGGCGATGGACAAGGCGCTGGCAGCGGCGTGGGAACAACGGCACGAGGACAGCGTGCTGAAGACGCCCGACGAAATGCTGGTGCTGGCTTCGATCGTCGAGAAGGAGACCGGCATCGCCGAGGAGCGTCCGCGCATCGCGGGGCTGTTCGAACAGCGCCTGCGCATCGGCATGCGCCTGCAGACCGATCCGACCGTGATCTACGGTCTGGGCGCCAGTTACGACGGCAACATCCGCAAGGTGCATCTCACCACCGACACGCCGTACAACACCTACACGCGCGCCGGCCTGCCGCCCACGCCCATCGCGATGCCGGGCGTGGATGCACTGCAGGCGGTCGCGCGCCCGGCGCCGGGCGAAGACCTGTTCTTCGTGGCGGTGGGTGACGGCAGCGGCCGGCACCTCTTCGCGCGCACCCTGGCCGAACACGATGCCAACGTGCAGCGTTACCTGCAGCGCTACCGACAGGCCCGCGCCGCTGAACGCGCAGGCGCGGACGCAGTGCAGACGCAGGAGCGGCAATGACGCTTCGCACGCTACCGCGCCTGGTCACGCTTGAGGGAGGCGAGGGCGCCGGCAAGTCGACCGTGCTTGCCGCGTTGCGCGAAGCGCTGTCCGCGTCCGGTAGCGAAGTGGTGAGCACCCGCGAGCCGGGTGGCACGCCGTTGGCGGAACAGATCCGCAGCCTGCTGCTGGACACGCATCACGAGCCGCCGACGACCGACGCCGAACTGTTGCTGGTGTTCGCAGCGCGCGCGCAGCACGTGCGCGAGACCATCCTGCCGGCCATCGAGCGTGGCGCGTGGGTCATCAGCGACCGCTTCACCGATGCCAGCTACGCCTACCAGGGCGCGGCACGAGGCGGCGACCTGGGTTTCATTGCCGAACTGGAGCAGCGCGTGGTCGGCATCGAGCCGGGCCTGACCCTGCTGCTGGACGTGCCGGTCGACGTGGGCCTGAAACGCGCGCGGGGTCGTGGCGCGATGGATCGCATCGAATCCGAGCGCGAGGACTTCTTCGAACGCGTGCGCGCCGGCTACCTCGCGCGTGCGCAGGCGCAACCGCAGCGCTTCCGCGTGATCGACGCCACGCAGCCGCAGGCCGACGTGGCCGCGCAGGCCGTGGCGCACCTGCGCGCGTGGATGGAGACGAACGCATGAGCGTGAACGTCGCCACCTTCGCGCCGTGGCAGCAGCGCGTGTACGAACAGGCCGTGGCGGCACTGGGCGCGGGACGTCTGGCGCATGGACTGTTGTTCTGCGGGCCCGCGCAGCTGGGCAAGCGCGCAGTGGCCGAACGTCTCGCGCAACGCCTGCTGTGCCAGAAGCCCGGCCCCGATGGCGAACCCTGCGGCGCGTGCCGCAGCTGTCACCTGCTGGCTGCGGGCACGCATCCGGACTACCACCTCGTGTCCTTCATTCCCAACAAGGAAGGCACGCGGCTGCGCACCGAAATCGTCATCGAGCAGATCCGCCAGCTCTCCGAGCAACTCGCGCTGACGCCGCAATACGGCGGCGCGCAGGTGGTGATCCTCGAACCGGCCGAGGCGATCAACCACGCCGCCTGCAACGCGCTGCTGAAGACGCTGGAAGAGCCCGTGCCGGGCCGTTACCTGTGGCTGGTCAGTTCGCATCCCACGCGCTTGCCGGCGACCATCCGCAGCCGCTGCCAACGGTATGAATTCCGTCTTCCGCAGGCAGACGAGGCGCTGGCCTGGCTGCGCGCCCGCGGGCGTTCGGAAGCGGCCGCCCGTGAAGCGTTGGACGCCGCGCGCGGCCACCCCGGGCTGGCGGAGGAGTGGCTGGAAAACGACGGCCTGAAACTGCGGCGCGACGTGGCCAACGACCTGGCCCGGATCGCGAAGGGCGACGCCGGCGCGGTCGAAACGGCGCAGCGCTGGGTCGGCGACGACGATGCGGGCCTGCGGTTGCGCCATGCGGCCGACCTCGCGCTGACCGAGGCGGCCGGCTTGACCGACCCGGTGCGAACGCGCAGTCTGGCCGCGTGGTTCGATCAGGCGAACCGCACCCGCGACCTGCTGCGCACCACGGTGCGCGCGGACCTCGCGGTGACGGAATTGTTGCTGGCCTGGCGCGCCGCGAGCGGCGGCCGGGTCGAGGGGGGAAGCAGGAGATGAGTGGCATGAATGCAGCAGGCGGCGCGCGCCAGGGCATCCTGTCCTGCGCGATCAAGGACAAGGCGCAGCTCTACACGGCCTACATGCCCTTCCTGAAGGGCGGCGGTATCTTCGTGCCGACGCCCAAGCGCTATTTCCTCGGCGATGAAGTGTTCCTGCTGCTGACGCTGCCGGAATCCGCCGAGCGCCTGCCGGTCGCAGGCAAGGTAGTGTGGGTCACGCCCGTCGGCGCACAGGGCAATCGCCCGGCCGGCATCGGCGTGCAGTTCGCCGACAGCGCCGAAGGCGAGACGGTGCGCAGCCGGATCGAGGCGCTGCTGGCCGGCACGCTGAGCGCGGAGCGGCCGACGCATACGATGTAACGGCGAATGTGGGCAAGCCCACCGCCATCATCGGTATCGATTGCGCGACGGACAACGCCAAGGTTGGACTCTGCCTGGCGACCGTATTGCACGGCCATTGCAAGTAAGACGTCGGAGTTGAAAGGCGCACCCGATCGGATGCGCCTTCAAGTACATCCCTCAGGTTCAGGCCGCCGCAGCGGGTGCCTGGGGTTCCGCACGCAGCGCAGGACTGTTCCAGCCGGGCCGCGGCTTGAACCGGTCGCCATAGCGCTGCTGCAGGATCGACATGCGCGCCAGCAGGCCTTCCACGCCGGTCTCGCGGATGTACTGGATCGGGCCGCCGCGGAACGGCGCGAAACCGGTGCCGAAGATCACGCCGGCATCGAGCAGTTCCGCATCGTCGACCACACCGTCGTGCAGGCACGCCACCGCTTCGTTGAGCAGCGGCAGGATCAGGCGATCCTCCAGGTCCGACGGCATCTGGTAGTCCTTCGGTAGCGCCGGCTTCACGGCCTTGCCGTTCTCCCAGCGATACAGGCCCTGGCTGTCCTTCTTGCCGCGCTTACCGGCTTCCGGCGGCCTGGACAGCGATTCGGGAATCGGCAGGCCGAGGAACGGCGCGAGTTCCGCACCGACGCCGGCTGCCACGTCCAGCCCGACGGTGTCGATCAGTTCGATCGGGCCCATCGGCATGCCGAACTTCACCGCGGCCTTGTCGATCGCCGCGCCCGGAATGCCTTCGGCAAATGCAGTCGCCGCTTCCAGCATGTACGGGAACAGCACGCGGTTGACGAGGAAGCCCGGTGTGCCTGCAACCGGAACGGGCAGCTTGTCGATGGCCTTGCAGAATGCGGCCAGACGCTGCTCGGTCTGCGGCGCGACGCGGTCGTGATGGATGATTTCCACCAGCGGCATCAGCGCGACCGGATTGAAGTAGTGCAGGCCGGCGAAATGCACCGGACGCGCGATGTGCTCGCGCAGCTCGGTCAGCGGGATCGACGAGGTGTTGGTGGTCAGCAGCGCGTCGAACTTCATGCGCGGCTCGAGCGAGGCGTACAGCTCGCGCTTGGCCTCGGCGTTCTCGATGATCGCCTCGATGACCAGGTCCGCATCGGCCACGCCGTCGCCAGCGAGGTCGCCCTTCAGGCGCGCTGATACCGCCGCACGCTTGGCTTCGTCCTTCACCTTCTTCTCGAACATCGACTGCGCACGCGTCAGTGCGCCGTCGATGAAGCGCTGCTCGCGATCCTGCAGCGTGACGTTGAAGCCCTTGGTCGCCGACCACGCGGCGATATCGCCGCCCATCACGCCCGCGCCAACCACGTGCACGTTGCGGATGCCGTGTTCCTTGCCGCCCAGTCCCTTCAATCGCTCCTGCAGGAAGAACACGCGGATCAGGTTGCGTGCGGTCGGGGTGGACGCCAGCTTCACCACCGCCTTGCGCTCGGACGACAGGTGCGACTGGATGCCGCCGCCGCTGTTCGCCCAGCTGTTGATCAGCGCGTACGGCGCGGGGTAGTGCTCCTTGCGCGCCTTGCGTGCGACCTGCTTGGTCAGCATCGGCGCAAGCAGCCGGCGCGCGGGCAGGGTGTTGGTGGCCCAGCCGAGGAAGCGCTGCTTGAACGGACGCTGCGCGCCGCCCTTGAGCGCGTACGCGGCGGCGACGTCGATGAGGCTGGCCACGTCGGTGACCTTGTCGACCAGCCCGTTCGCACGCGCGGCCGAGGCCGACAGCGTGCGGCCGGTGAGCATCATGTCGAATGCCGCCGGCGCGCCGATCAGGCGCGGCAGGCGCACGCTGCCGCCCCAGCCCGGGAAGATGCCGAGCTTCACTTCCGGCAGGCCGATGCGCGTGGACGGGTCATTGCTGGCGACGCGGTAGCGGCAGGCCAGCGAGATCTCGGTGCCGCCGCCCATGCAGAAGCCGTGGATGGCGGCGACGGTCGGGCAGGGAAGTTCGGCCAGGCGCTGGAAGGTCTGCTGGCCGCGGCGGATGGCGTCGCCGACCGTCCCCTTCTCGTCGAAGGCCTGGAATTCCCGGATGTCGGCGCCGGCGATGAAGCCGGAGGCCTTGGCCGAGCGCAGCACCACGCCCTTGGGCGGGTCCAGCGCCAGGCGCTCGATCAGGGTGTCCAGCTCGATCAGAACGTCCTGGGAGAACGTGTTGACCGGGGTGCCGGCCTTGTCGAAGGACAGGACCAGGACGCCGTCGGGGCGCAGTTCGGTCTGCCAGTGCTGGAAGCGGAGACCGTCGAGGCCAGCAATCATTGCGGGACCATCCGTTCAGGTATGGAGAGGCCGCTATCATCCCGAGGATGCTTCACCGGCGTCAACGCACCAGCCTGCGCGGGGTCCGGTATGCGTCCCGTGACCGCTGGCGCTTGCGGCCCCGGGGGGCGCCCCCATTAATGATTGCGATTGAACTTACGCCCGGAAGGGCTGTCCATTCGTTCGGCCATGGCCGAGCTGACAGGAGCGCCGGCGGGGTATGGCCGAAACGACGTTGCAAAAAGACGTGGAGTTGGACCAGGAACTGGTCAGGCGTGTCCAGCGCGGCGAGAGTGCGGCCTTCGATGCCCTGGTGCGCAAGTACCAGCATCGGATCACCGCGCTGATCGGGCGCTACATCGCCGACTGGAGCGAATGCCAGGACGTGGCCCAGGAAACCTTCATACGCGCCTACCGGGCGCTGCCGAACTTCCGGGGCGATGCCCAGTTCTATACATGGCTGCACCGGATCGCCGTGAATACCGCCAAGAACCACCTGGTTGCGCAGAACCGCCGACCGCCGACGGACGACGTCGATGCGGCCGACGCGGAGCAGTTCGATACGGGCACCCGCCTGCGCGACACCGACACGCCGGAACACGAACTTCTGCGGCAGGAGATTGAACGCACGGTGATGCGTGTGGTCGAAGGACTGCCGGAAGAATTGAGGGCCGCGATCACCCTGCGCGAGGTGGACGGCCTGAGCTATGAAGAGATCGCGCAGAAGATGGGCTGCCCCATCGGTACCGTCCGTTCGCGCATTTTCCGTGCGCGAGAGGCGATCGATGCGGACCTGCGGCCCCTGCTCGACAACGACACTGCGGAAGCTGCCACGCGATGAACTCCAACCACGCTACTCAAGACGATCGCGAAACCCTCTGCGCGCTGTTCGACGACGAACTGCAGGGCGATGAGGCGCGTTTCGCGTTGAAGCGGCTCGGCCACGACGCGCAATGGCGCGAGGCCTGCGGTCGTTGGCAGTTGTACGGCGACGTGCTGCGCGGACAGGCGCAGGCGGTCGCGCCTGCCGGATTCGCCGAACGCGTGGCGCTTTCGATCGCACAGGAAGACACCCTGCGAACGGCAGACACGCCCGTCGCGAGCCGGCCGACGACGCTGCATCGCGGCTGGATCGGCGGCGCACTGGCGGCGTCGGTCGCGGTGGCGGCGCTGTTCGTGGTGCGACCGTTCGCCGACTCGGATGCCCCCACCACGCGCAGCGCACCGGCCCAGGTGGCTGCTGCGCCGTCGGTCGTCACACCCTCGCTGCCGAGACCGGCAATCCCGCAGCGCATGCCGACCCCGCAGGCACCGGTGCAGACGGCCGATCTCGCCGCGGCGGCCGTTGCGGTCGCCGAAGTGCCGCGCCGTGCGGTGGAGCGTCGCGCCTCGCGCGGGCAGAACCAGCGGGCCGCCGTGCGTGCCAGTCGCCAGAACACCTTGCCGGCCGTGGCCGCCGCATCGGTGGCGGCCAGTGCCGTGGCCGGAGTGGATGCGATCCGCGCGAGCGTGATGCCCGCGACCTCGCCGGCTGCGACCAATCCCTTCCATCCCGGGCACGCGGATGCCGTCAGCCGGCCCTGGCCGCGTGCGGTGCTGCCGCAGTACTCCGGCGGCAATAGCGGCATGACCGCCAGCTTCGGAACCGGTTCCGCATCGCCGTCGTTCTACCCGTTCGAACCCCAGCCCGTGCAGGCCGAACCTGAATCGACGGGCGACGACGACGGGTCGCTGCAGCGCTGACCGCGGAACCTTCCGCCCCTCCGTCCCGTCCATGCGTCGCACTCGCGGCGCCGCCGCACCCACTCACCTTTCGTTTGAGATCCCTTCCGATGAGTCGTCCGTTCTCCAAGCCGCTGCGCAGCATCCTCCTCGTCGGTGCCATCGCCGTGGCGCTGCCCATCGCCTGCACCGCGCAGCAGTCCGCGTCGCCGATCGCGCCGCCGCCCGCTGCCGTGCAGGCTCCGTCGCTTGTGAGTGGCCTGCCGGACTTCACCGGCCTGGTGCAGCGCGTGGGCCCGGCGGTGGTGAACATCCAGGCCGAGGTCTCGCCCCGTCGCGTGGCGCGCGGCTCCGCCCCCACCGAGGACCAGGTGCCCGAGATCTTCCGCCGCTTCTTCGGCGACGACATGCCGTTCCCGGGTGGCCCGGGCGGCCCCGACGGTCCGCGCGCGCCGCGTGGTGGCACGTCGCTGGGCAGCGGTTTCGTGATCTCCGCCGACGGCTACGTGATGACCAATCACCACGTCGTGGAAGGCGCGGACACCGTGACGGTGAAGCTGTCGGATCGTCGTGAGTTCACCGCCAAGGTCATCGGAAGCGATGAGCAGTCCGACGTCGCGCTGCTGAAGATCGACGCCAAGGGCCTGCCGTTCCTGCGCATGGCGCAGGCCAATTCCACCAAGGCCGGACAGTGGGTCATCGCCATCGGCTCGCCCTTCGGCCTGGATCACTCGGTCACCGCCGGCATCGTCAGCGCCGTGGGCCGCAGCAACCCGTACGCGAACCAGCGCTACGTGCCCTTCATCCAGACCGACGTGGCCATCAACCAGGGCAACTCCGGTGGTCCGCTGCTCAACACCAGCGGTGAAGTGGTGGGCATCAACTCGCAGATCTTCAGCAACTCCGGCGGCTACATGGGCGTGAGCTTCGCCATCCCCATCGACGTGGCGATGAGCGCGGCCGAGCAGCTGCGTGCGACCGGCAAGGTCAGCCGCGGCCAGCTGGGCGTGCAGGTGCAGGTGCTCACGAGTGAAAGCGCACGCGCGCTGGGCCTGCCGGACAGCAGCGGTGCGCTGATCGCCGACGTCCTGCCGGGCAGCCCGGCGGAGAAGGCGGGCCTGGAACGTGGCGACGTGGTGCGCGCGGTCGACGGTCGCACCATCAACGAGTCCAGCGACCTGCCGCCGATCATCGGCTCGATGGCGCCGGGCACCCGCGCCAAGGTCACCGTGTTCCGCGACGGTCGCACGATCGAGAAGACCGTGGTGGTGAACGAACTCAATGGAGGTCTGGCCAATGACGGCTCCAGCCCGCGCCCATCCACCGCGGATGGTCAGGCACGCCCGTCGGCCGGCAATGCCCTCGGCCTGGTCGGCCAGGACCTGTCCGCGGGCGAGCGCCAGCGCCTGGGCCTGCGCTCGGGCGAGGGCGTGCTGATCCGCAATCCCGGCGACGCCGCGGCCGAAGCCGGCCTGCGTCCGGGCGATGTGGTCCTGCAGGTCGGCCGCAGCACGGTGGGCAGCGCCTCGGCGCTGGACCGCGAACTGGCCTCGATCAAGGCCGGCCAGACCGTGATGCTGCTGGTCCGCCGCGAGGGCTCGACCCAGTTCATCGCCGTGACCGCCGGGGACGAGGCCAAGACTGGCTGACCTCCGCCAGACAGGATCCCGCGCCTGCCGCAACGGCAGGCGCGGAGTGGTGGCGCCGGGCCCTGTGCGATAATCGCCCGTTGATTTCAAGGAACGGCCAGCCTCGCGCGCCCCCGCATGCAGCAGATCAGAAACTTTTCCATCATCGCCCACGTCGACCACGGCAAGTCGACCCTGGCCGACCGCATCATCCAGCTCTGTGGTGGCCTCGAAGCCCGCGAAATGGAAGCCCAGGTCCTCGATTCGAATCCGATCGAGCGCGAGCGCGGCATCACCATCAAGGCGCAGTCCGTGTCGCTGCCGTACAAGGCGCGCGACGGCAAGACCTATTTTCTCAATTTCATCGACACGCCCGGCCACGTCGACTTCAGCTATGAAGTCAGCCGTTCGCTGGCTGCGTGCGAAGGCGCGCTGCTGGTGGTCGACGCCGCGCAGGGCGTGGAAGCGCAGTCGGTGGCCAACTGCTACACCGCGGTGGAGCAGGGCCTGGAAGTGGTGCCGATCCTCAACAAGATCGACCTGCCCACGGCCGACATCGCGCGCGCCAAGGCCGAGATCGAGGCCGTCATCGGCATCGACGCCGAGGACGCCGTGGCGATCAGCGCCAAGACCGGCCTGAACGTGGAAGAGGTGCTGGAGGCGATCGTCCATCGCATCCCGCCGCCGAAGCCGCGCGATACCGACAAGCTGCAGGCGCTGATCATCGACTCGTGGTTCGACAATTACCTCGGTGTGGTGTCGCTGGTGCGCGTGATGCAGGGCGAGATCAAGCCCGGCGACAAGCTGCTGGTGATGTCCACCGGCCGCACGCACCAGGTCGACAAGGTCGGCGTGTTCACGCCCAAGCGCAAGGACCTGCCCAAGCTGGGCGCGGGCGAGGTGGGCTGGATCCACGCCTCGATCAAGGACGTGCACGGCGCGCCGGTTGGCGACACGCTTACGCTGGCGGGAGATCCCGCCGCCAAGCCGCTCCCGGGCTTCCAGGAAATGCAGCCGCGCGTGTTCGCCGGCCTGTTCCCGGTCGACGCCGAGGACTACCCGGACCTGCGCGAGGCGCTGGACAAGCTGCGCCTCAACGACGCCGCGCTGCGCTTCGAGCCTGAAAGTTCCGAGGCGATGGGCTTCGGTTTCCGTTGCGGCTTCCTGGGCATGCTGCACATGGAGATCGTGCAGGAGCGCCTGGAGCGCGAGTACAACCTCAACCTCATCAGCACCGCGCCGACGGTGGTCTACGAGGTCCTCAAGACCGACGGGTCCATCGTGTCGATGGACAATCCGGCCAAGCTGCCGCCGGTGAACATGGTCGAGGAGATCCGCGAGCCGATCATCCGCGCCAACATCCTCACGCCGCCGGACTACGTGGGCAACGTGATCACGCTGTGCGAAGAGAAGCGCGGCGTGCAGATCGGCATCCAGTACATGGGTGGCCAGGTGCAGATCAGCTATGAGCTGCCGATGGCCGAAGTGGTGCTGGACTTCTTCGACAAGCTCAAGTCGGTCAGCCGCGGCTATGCCTCGCTGGACTACCACTTCCTGCGCTTCCAGGCCGGCCCGTTCGTGCGCGTGGACACGCTCATCAATGGCGACAAGGTCGACGCGCTGTCCATCATCACCCACCGCAGCCACGCCGACCGCCGCGGTCGCGACCTGTGCGAGAAGATGAAGGAGCTGATCCCGCGCCAGATGTTCGATGTGGCCATCCAGGCCGCCATCGGCTCGCAGATCATCGCCCGCAGCACGGTCAAGGCGATGCGCAAGAACGTGCTGGCCAAGTGCTACGGCGGCGACATCTCCCGCAAGAAGAAGCTCCTCGAGAAGCAGAAAGAGGGCAAGAAGCGGATGAAGCAGGTCGGCCGCGTGGAAATCCCCCAGGAGGCCTTCCTGGCGGTGTTGCAGGTGGACAGCAAGTGAGGCCCGGTCGGGGGACGACCGGAACGCCGGCCCCGGCCGGCCGTGCCCCCGGGAGCGGCCACGCGCCGGCAAACCTCGCAATGACGAAGGGCAGATCCCCGGCTATGCTCGATCCGGCAGGCTCGTCGGGGTACGGCTTGCCGGGTGGGTCATCGCCTTCCCGTTGTTCCTTCCCGATTCCCGAATAACGGCTCCCAAGGAGCGTGCATGCGCTGGTTTGAAATCGCCCTGGTCGTCCTGACCCTGTTCACCGGCCTGGTGTGGCTGCTCGACAAACTGGTACTCGCCAAGCGCCGCGCGGCGCGCCAGGGCCTGCTGGACGACGGCAAGGAGCCGGTGGTCGTCGATTACTCCAAGGCGTTCTTCCCGGTGCTGGCGGTGGTGCTGATCCTGCGCAGCTTCGTGGCCGAGCCCTTCCGCATTCCGTCCAACTCGATGATGCCGACCCTGCTCACGGGCGATTTCATCCTGGTCAACAAGTTCACCTACGGACTGCGCCTGCCGATCAACAACCATAAGTTCATCGCCCTGGGCGAACCCCAGCGCGGCGACGTCGTGGTCTTCCGTCCGCCGCACCATCCGGAGCAGGACTGGATCAAGCGCGTCGTCGGCCTGCCGGGTGACCGCGTGAGCTACCACGACAACCAGGTGACCGTGAACGGGCAGCTGCTGCCGTACGCGCCGGTCGGCGTGTACCAGGGCAAGGGCAACGGCGCGGAGATGACCGGCGCCGAAGAACTGCGCGAGGACCTGCTCGGCCGCGAGCACAGCGTGCTGGAGCGGACCAACATGCCGTACCTGGACCAGGGCGAGGGCGAGTGGGTGGTGCCGCCGGGTCACTATTTCGTGATGGGCGACAACCGCGACAACAGCGAAGACAGCCGATACTGGGGCTTCCTGCCGGAGGAGAATCTCCGCGGCAAGGCGTTCCTGATCTGGATGAACATCGATGGCGGCGTGGACACCTCGCGCATCGGCACCCGGATCAAGTAATACTGCGCGCGTCGCCCGGGGGCTCGTGGTGGCGCGGGTGATCGACCAACATTGGGGGAGTGAGTGAAATGAAGCGTAACCAGAGCGGCATGACCCTGATCGGGTTTGTACTGATCCTCGGCATGGTGGGCGTGTTCATCTACATGGGCATGAAGCTGATCCCCATGTATTCGGAGTACTACGCCGTGAAGGAAGCGCTGAAGGAGATGTCGCAGGAAGCCGACATCAGCCAGCAGGATCCGGGCCGCATCAAGGACGCGTTCTTCCGTCGCCTGTACATCAGCTACGCCGAGAACGTGAAGTCCGAGAACGTGAAGATCGCCCGCAAGGACGCCGGCTACGTGATGACGGTGGACTACGAAGTGCGTCGTCCGCTCATCGCCAATATCGACGTGGTCGGTCACTTCAACGCCGAGCAGGTGCTGAGCCGCAGTCTGGAATGAGTGAGCGTATCGGTCATCGTTTTCGCGATACGGGCCTGCTCCAACAGGCCCTGACTCACCGCAGCGCCGGCACTCCGCACAACGAGCGCCTGGAATTCCTCGGCGACGCCCTGGTCAACCTGATCGTCGCCGAAGCCCTGTACGCGCATTGGCCGCGCGCCGACGAAGGCGCGCTGACGCGCGCCCGCGCCGAGCTCGTCCGCGAATCCGCCTTGGCTCCGATCGCACGTGCGCTGGAGCTGGGCGCCCGCCTGACGCTGGGGCCGGGCGAAATGAAGTCCGGCGGCCACCGGCGCGATTCCATCCTTGCCGATGCACTCGAGGCGCTGGTCGCGGCGATCTACCTCGATTCCGACTTCGAGACCTGCCGCGCCGCCGTGCTGCCGTGGTTCCAGGAGGCCATCGACGCCCTGCCGCCGCCGAACAAAGTGGGCAAGGATGCCAAGACGCGTCTGCAGGAATGGCTGCAGGGGCGCCAGAAGCCGCTGCCCGTCTACACGCTCCTGGCCGAAACCGGCGAGGAACACGCCAAGACCTTCCAGGTCAGCTGCACGCTGACCCAGCCGCCGCTGGTCGCCGAAGGCATCGCGCATTCGCGCCGCGCCGCCGAGCAGATCGCGGCGGAAGCGGTGCTGGAGCAGCTCGCGCCCTAGTCGGGAGGGCTGGCGCGCGTGGCGTTTGCCCCCGGCGCGCCGGGCGCCGACAATTCCCGCCATGAACACCCCCGCACATCGCGCCGGCCACGTCGCCGTCATCGGCCGTCCCAACGTCGGCAAATCCACCCTGGTCAACGCGCTGGTCGGCGCCAAGGTCAGCATCACCTCCGATCGCCCGCAGACCACGCGCCACCAGCTGCTCGGCATCGCCACCTTCCCGGAAGGCCAGCTGCTGCTGGTCGACACGCCCGGCATCCACCGCGAGCAGAAGCGCGCGATGAACCGCTGGATGAACCGTGCCGCGCGCGGCGCGCTGGAAGGCGTGGACGCCGCCATCCTGGTCGTGCGCGCCGGACAATGGGACGACGAGGATTCGCTCGCCTTCGACGCGCTGAAGAAGGCCGGCCTGCCCGTGATCCTGGTCGCCAACCAGGTCGACCGCATCAAGGACAAGACCACGCTGTTGCCGTTCCTGGCCAAGGTCAGCGAAGGGCGCGACTTCGCCGGCATCCATCCGATCTCCGCGCTCAAGCGCAAGGGCCTGGAGGCGCTGGTGAAGGACGTGCTGGCACTGCTGCCCGAGCAGGCCGCGCTGTACGCCGAAGACGAGATCACCGACAAGAGCCAGCGCTTCCTGGCCGGTGAGATGGTGCGCGAGCAGCTCATGCGCCAGCTCGGCGAGGAACTGCCGTACGCAACGACGGTGGAGATCGAGAAGTTCGACGTCGACGGCGCACTGTTGCGCATCGGCGCGGTGATCTGGGTGGAGCGCGACGGGCAGAAGGCCATCGTCATCGGCAAGGGCGGCGAACGCCTGCGTGAGATCGGGGCCAGATCGCGCGTGCAGATGGAGCGCCTGTTCGGCAGCAAGGTGTTCCTGGAAACCTGGGTGCGCGTGCGCGAGGGCTGGTCGGACGACGAAGCGGCGCTGCGCGCCTTCGGGTATCACGATTGAGCGCTCAGGCCGAGGACCTGGCGTTCGAGGCGGCTGACTTCCGGGCGCGGGGCTGACCCCGCGTCCTTCGCCTCCAGCCGCGACCATCCCATCCATGCGCCTCACTGCCGAATCCGCCTTCGTCCTGCACACGCGGCCCTGGCGTGAGACCAGTCTGCTGGTGGAAGTGCTGAGCGAGCATCACGGTCGTCTTGGCCTGGTCGCGCGCGGCGTGCAGGGGCCCAAGCGACAGACCCTGCGTGCGGCGCTGCAACCGCTGCAGTGGATCCGTTTCGATGCCGTGCAGACGGGCGAAATGGCACGCCTGAACTCCGCCGAGGCGCACGACGTCGCACCCAGACTATCGGGCGAGGCGATGCTGTCGGGCTTCTACCTCAATGAACTCACTCTCCGCCTGGCCCCGCGGCAGGATCCCGTGCCCGAGTTGTACGACGCCTACGGCCGCGCCCGCGCGCGACTGGGCGCAGGCGAATCGCTGGCCTGGACGTTGCGACGTTACGAACGCGACCTGCTGGACGCACTCGGTTTCGGTTTCGACTGGGAGCACGACGGCGACGGTGCACCCATCGATCCGGCCGCGCGCTATCGACTCGATCCCGAACACGGCCCTCGCCGCCTGCTGAGCGATCGCGGACACGGCGACCGCAGCAGTGCGGCGACCGGTCGCGGATTGCTGTCCCTCGCGCAGGACCGAATGCCCGAGGCGGACGACCTTCCGGGCCTGCGTCGCGCCATGCGCGGCGTGCTTTCGCATCACCTAGGGCCGCGCGGCCTGAAGTCCTGGGAGATGGTGTCCGAGCTGGGGCGCATGGCGCCCCGTGACGATCACACCGCGACGGAGTGATCCACCGACGGCGCCGTCGCGCTCGGATGCGCGAGGGTGTCCTGCGCGACGCGCTCGAGCACCTGCAGTCGTACCGCGGAAGCTGGATCGTCCTGCATCGAATGCACCGCCGCGGCCATCCGCTGCGCGCCGACGAAACCGCAACTCGCGCGCAGGCGATGGAGGTCGTTGCGTACGGAGTCCAGATCGCCGCGCTCGGCGGCGATGGCGATCGCGTACACCGCGTTGGGCAGCTCATGCACGAACAGGCCGCGCAGGGTGTCCACGTGGGTGCGGTTGCCGTTGAGGGCCAGTACCGCGGCTTCTTCGTCCCACAGCGGCAGCGTGTCATCGATGGACGAGGCGATCGAAGCGATCGGCAACGACGGCGCCAACCCGAGCAGACGCCGCACCGCGCCCTGCACGGCGCTGGCCGGCATCGGTTTGGTCAGGGCTTCGACGAAGCCGGCTTCGACCAGCGCATCGAGCGTGGTCGCCTCGTGCGCGGCGGTGTGGGCCAGCGCGGGCGTATGCGGGTGGTGTGCCCGCAGTCGCGCGAGCAGTTCCTCGCCGGTGCCGTCCGGCAGGCGGGCGTCGATCATCCACGCCGAATAGTCCTGCGATGCGGCCAGTGCGATCGCCGCGGCGACGCTGTCGGCCGCGTCCACCTCCGCGGGCGTGGCCTGCAATGCCGCGGTGAGGAAGCTTCGACTGGTCGGGTCGTCCTCGACCAGCAGGATGCGGGGGAGGGTGGCGGGCATCATCGGCATTTCGCGTCCTGTCGGTATGCTGATCGGATGTCGCGTCCGATCTTACGCCTGCTGCTGGTCTGTGCACTGCTCGTGCCGTTCACGCCGGCCACGGATGCGTGGGCGCGTTCGGCACAGGCGCGCATCGCCAACGTGCGCACACCGGTGGCGACACTCGAAGACGTCCGCGTCCGACTGGTCTGGCCTGCCGCGGCGACGCAGGGTCGCCTGCTGTTGCAGGCCGGGCGGGTCGATGCGCCCGACCTGGGCTACCGCTTCCGCAATCTCGCCTGGCAGTGTCCACTCTTGCACGAGGCCGGCCGATGGCGCTGTGAAGGGGAGATCCGCAGCGGCAACGCGCGCCCCTTGCGGCTGGCGATCGAACTGGACGATGCGCGCACCGATGCGCGCCTGTCGCAGGGCGATGGCGTGCTTTCCCTGCACCGCGATGCCAAGACGCCCGACCTCACGCGCATCGACCTTGCACGTGTGCCGCTGGTCTGGGCCCAGGCACTGCTGTCGAATGCGTGGACCGAGGGCCGCCTGAAATCGGGCTCGCTCGACGGTCGCATCACGGTCGATGCCGGCGCCAACCGTCCGTTGCGGGTATCCGGGCCGCTGCGCGTGAGCGGCGGCGCCTTCGATACCGCCGATGGCACCGTGGCGGGCGAGAACGTGGGTGCGCAACTGGAACTGGACACGCGTTTCGGGCCGGCCCCGCAGGTGAGCCTGGCCGGTGCGCTGCAGGGCGGCGATCTGTTGTTCGGAAATGCATATCTCGCCCTGCAGCAACGGCGCATCGGACTGGACCTCGTTGCCACGCGGCTCGCGGACGGCGGGTGGCGGGCCACGCGCCTGCACTGGGACGACGCAGGCATCCTCACCGCGGAAGGCAGCGCCACGCTGGGCGTGGATGCGGGACTGCGCGCGCTGCAGATGCGTGCGCGCAGCCAGGACCTGTCCCGCCTTCGTGACGGTTACCTCACCGGATTCCTAGGTCTGGCCGGATTGGCGGAACTGCAATTGCGCGGTGCGGCAGATCTCGATCTGGAGATCGACGGTGGTGCGCTGCGTCGCGCGACGGTCGCGCCGCACGCGGTCGCCATCGACGACCCGCAAGGTCGCTTCGACTTCGCCGACCTCGACGGCGACCTGCGTTTCTCCTCCGGCAGCGAGGTTCAAAGCGCGCTGCGCTGGAGCGGTGGCAGGCTGCATGGCCTTGCCTTCGGCGCGGCAGAGCTGCCGTTCGCCAGCAGCGATGGCGAACTGCGACTGCGCGATGCGGTGCGGATGGCGATGCTGGGCGGAGAGGTGCGCATCGCCCACCTTCTGTTGCGTCCGCCGTCTGACGGGCAGGGACTCGACATCCGCTTCGGCCTGGAGCTGGATCGCCTGGACATCGGGCAGCTGGCCAGTGCGCTGCGATGGCCGCCCTTCACCGGGGAGCTCACCGGCCACATTCCGCAGGCGCGCTACTTCGAGGACCGGCTCGATTTCGAAGGCGGTCTGTCGGTGGAATTGTTCGGCGGCCACGTGCAGGTGTCGTCGCTGGCGATGGAACGGCCCTTCGGCGTCGCGCCGACGCTGTCGTCCGACATCGCGTTCGAGGACATCGACCTGCAGGCGCTGACTGGCGTGCTCGGATTCGGCGAGATCACCGGCAAGCTCGACGGCCGCTTCGACCGCCTGCGCCTGGTCGACTGGCAGCCGGTCGCGTTCGAGGGACATCTGTCCAGCGATGCACAGGCCGCGCGCCGTGCCGGCGTGCGCCAGCGCATCAGCCAGCGCGCCGTGCAGGACCTGTCCAGCGTCAGCGACGCCTCCTTCGTGAGCAGCCTCCAGGCGCAGCTGATCGGGTGGTTCGACGACTTCGGCTACCGGCGCATCGGCATCTCCTGCCGGCTCAACGACGAAGTCTGCGAAATGGATGGCCTGAGTTCAGCCGGCAACGGATTCACTATCGTCGAAGGTTCGAGCCTGCCGCGACTGACCGTGGTCGGCTTCAACCGGCGGGTGGACTGGCCGACGCTGATGGATCGCCTGAAAGCGGCCAGCACGGGCGACGTGAAACCCGTCTTCGAGTAAGTTGGGAGCGATAACCATGCCCTGGAGAACGCACATGCGCCGTTGGATGGGAGTTCCGGTCGCCGCGGTCCTGTTGACCGCCTGCGTCACGATCAACGTGTACTTCCCGGCCGCCGAAGCCAAGGAAGCGGCCCGCGAATTCGTCGAGAAGGTCATTGGCGACGAAGGGCAGCCGCCCGCGCCCAAGCCGCAGGACAAGCCGGGCGGGCAGAGTGCCTACGTGCCTTCGCCGATGCCGGGGCGTTCGCTCGCCGCGCGCATCGACTGGCTGTCGCTGGTCGGCATCGGCAGCGCCCAGGCGCAGGACCAGCCGGACATCACGATCAAGACGCCTGCCATCCAGGCGATCCAGTCGCGCATGGGCTCCCGCTTCGAGAGCCAGCTGCGTCCGCATTTCGATTCCGGTGCGCTGGGCTTCGCCAACGACGGCACCATCGCCGTGCGCGACGCTGCCAAGATCCCGCTGCCGCAGCGCGTGGCCGTGAACCAGGCCGTGGCCGACCAGGGGCGCGATGCCCGGGCCGTGTACCGCGAGATCGCCGTGGCCAACAACCATCCCGAATGGGAGCAGCAGATCCGCGCCGTGTTCGCGCGCCAGTGGATGGACAGCGCCCACCCGGGCTGGTGGGTGCAGGACGCCGGCGGTGGCTGGCGCCAGAAGTGACCTGAGCGCCATTCCGGCCACGAAGGGCCCGCTGTGAAGCGGGCCCTTTGCCGTTCAGGGCCCGGCGGGGCCGCCGGCGCGATCTGCGACAATACGCGGCTTCCCCCGCATTACACGCCAGCCGCTGTGGCCCGCATCGACCAGACCCCCTTCGAAGTACAGATCACCGACCTCACCCATGACGGCCGCGGCGTGGCCCGCCGTCCCGACGGCAAGGCCGTGTTCGTGGCCGGCGCATTGCCGGGCGAGCGCGTCATGGCCTCGCAGACCGGCCGCCACCGCAGTTTCGACGAGGCCAAGACCGTCGAAGTGCTGGAGGCCGCGCCCGAACGCGTCGTCCCGCGCTGCGCGCATTTCGGCACCTGCAGCGGCTGCGCCCTGCAGCACTACGCCGAGGACCAGCAGATCCTCGCCAAGCAGCGCGTGCTGATGGAGAACTTCGAGCGCATCGGCCATGTCGCGCCCGAGCGCATCCTCGCGCCGCTGACCGACGCGCAGTGGGGTTACCGCCGCAAGGGCCGCTTCTCGGTGCGCCGCGTGGAGAAGAAGGACAAGACGCTGGTCGGATTCCGCGAGACCGATCCGCGCTTCGTCGCCGACATCCGCGAATGCCACACCGTGATCCCGCAGATCGGTGAGGCACTGCCCGCGCTGTCGGCACTGGTGGACGGCCTGCAGGCGCGTCGCGAGATCCCGCAGATCGAATTCATCGCCGGCGATGCGCAGGACGATTACGCCGGCATCGCGCTGACGATCCGTCACCTCGTGCCGCTGTCCGACGCGGACCGCGACGCGCTGGTGGCGTTCGCCAAGCAACATCGCTTCGCCATCTTCCTGCAGCCCGGCGGCGTGGACAGCGTGCATCCGCTGTGGCCCGAATCGCCGAAGCTGGCGTTCTCGCTGCCGCAGTGGAAGCTGGAGTTCCTGTTCCGCCCGCTCGACTTCATCCAGGTCAACGCCGGCCTCAACGGCCGGATGATCCAGCTCGCCATCGACCTGCTGGACCCGAAGCCGGAAGACCGCGTGCTCGACCTGTTCGCGGGCCTGGGCAACTTCACCCTGCCGCTGGCACGGCAGGTGCGCGAAGTCGTCGGCGTGGAAGGCGAGGCTGGACTGGTGCGTCGCGCACGCGAGAACGCCGCGCACAACGGCATCGCCAACGCGGAGTTCCACGCGGCCGACCTGGCGAAGGACCTCAGTGGCGAGTACTGGATGAAGCAACCCTTCGACAAGCTGCTGCTGGACCCGCCGCGTTCCGGCGCCGATGTCGTGCTGGCGCAGCTGCCGCTGAAGCAGTTCGACCGTATCGTCTACGTGAGCTGCCATCCGGCCTCGCTGGCGCGCGATGCGGGCTTCCTGGTCAACGAACGCGGCTGGAAGCTCAAGGCTGCCGGCGTGATGGACATGTTCCCGCACACCGCGCACGTCGAATCGATCGCGCTGTTCGAACGCTGAGGACGCCATGGGCATCGAAATCGAACGCAAGTTCCTCGTCACCGGCAATGGCTGGCGCGACGCCGCGCACAAGGTCGTGCCGATGGCGCAGGGCTACATCAACGACCAGGCCGCGATGGATTCGGGCGCGATGAAGGCCTCGGTGCGCGTGCGCATCGCCGGCGAGGAAGCCTTCCTCAACCTCAAGTCGCGCGAGCTGGGCCACACGCGTCAGGAATACGACTACGCCATCCCGGTGGACGACGCGCGCGGCCTGCTCGCGCTGTGCGTGGGCGGCATGGTCGACAAGCGTCGCCATTACGTCACGCACGAAGGCCATCTTTGGGAGGTCGACGAATTCCTCGGCGACAACGCGGGGCTGGTGGTGGCGGAAATCGAACTGTCGTCGGCCGACGAAGCCTTCGCGCGGCCGGAGTGGATCGGCGCGGAAGTCACCGACGCATCGCGCTACTACAACCTCGCCCTGGCCACGCGCCCCTACCTGGAATGGAACGCGGACGAACGCGCCGGCACGGTTGCGTAAGGTATCCACGCCCTCATATCGATCCCCATGAACGACAAACCCCTGCGCATCGACATCTGGTCCGACGTGGTCTGCCCCTGGTGCTGGATCGGCAAGCACCGCCTGCGCGCGGCGCTGGCACAGCTGGGGCCGGCCGGCGAATCGGTGGACATCCACTGGCATGCCTTCCAGCTCGACCCCGAGTCCGACGAGACGCCGGTGCCGCTGCGGCAGGCATACGAGAAGAAGTTCGGCGGCGCGCAGCGCACCGAACAGATCCTGTCGCAGACGCAGGCCGCCGGCCGTGCTGAAGGCCTGCCGTTCGATTTCGAACGCGGGCAGGTGCGCGTCAGCACGCTCAAGGCTCATCGCCTGATCTGGCTGGCTGGCCGTGAAGGCGATGCCGACAAGGTCGGCGAGGCGCTGTTCCGCGCGCACTTCGCGCACGGCCGCAACCTGGCCGACGTACAGACGCTGGTCGAAGCCGGCGCCGCGGGCGGGCTGAGCGAGACGCGCGTGCGCGCGATGCTCGATTCCGACGAAGGCCTGGCGGAAGTGCGCGCACAGATGAGCCAGGCGCAGGCGCTGGGCATCCAGGCCGTGCCGACCTTCGTGTTCGACGGCCGCATGGCGGTGCAGGGCGCGCAGACGCCGGACGTGTTCAAGCAGGTGTTCGAGCGGCTGGGCCTGGAATCCTCGCCGGCCGCCACGCAGGACGCCGGCGCCTGCGGTCCCGAGGGCTGCGCGGTCTGAGCCTGAACCGCGACGCCCGCAGGGTGTCGCGACCCGCCAACTGGGCGACAATGCCGGGCCGCGCTGCGGCGCGATCGTCCCTATCGGAGTTCCAAGCATGCTCGTGATCGGCGTCGCCGGCACCGAACTCACCGCGCAGGAGCGCGACTGGCTGCAGCACGACGCCTGTGCCGGCGTGATCCTGTTCAGCCGCAACTTCGCCTCCAAGGCGCAGGTGACCGAACTGTCCGCCGCGATCCGCGATGCCGCGCCGCGGCCGCAACTGATCTGCGTCGACCAGGAAGGCGGTCGCGTGCAGCGATTCCGCGAAGGCTACAGCGCGCTGCCGCCACTGGACGGTTTCGGCAAGCGTTACGCCGACGACCGCGAAGGCGCGTTGAAGCTCGCCGAAGAACACGCATGGCTGATGGCCAACGAAGTGCGTGCCAGTGGCGTGGACCTGAGCTTCGCGCCGGTGGTGGACCTGGGACGCGGCAACCTCGCCATCGGCAATCGCGCGTTCTCGGAAGACCCGGCGGTCGTCGCCGAGTTCACCCGCGCCTACATCCGCGGCATGCACGCCGCAGGCATGGCGGCGACGCT
This sequence comes from Lysobacter stagni, assembly GCF_030053425.1. Taxonomy (NCBI): domain Bacteria; kingdom Pseudomonadati; phylum Pseudomonadota; class Gammaproteobacteria; order Lysobacterales; family Lysobacteraceae; genus Lysobacter; species Lysobacter stagni. The sequence continues at coordinate 2,310,524 of NZ_JASGBI010000001.1, forward strand.
CAAGCATTTCCCGGGACACGGTTCGGTGCAGGCCGACACGCACTTCGACGACGCCGTCGACCCGCGTGCGCTGGACGAACTGCGCGCGACGGACCTGATTCCGTTCGTCGCCGGCATCGAAGCCAAGGCCGACGCGGTGATGATGGCGCACGTGAAATACCCGGCCGTCGCACCGGAACCGGCCGGCTATTCGAAGCGCTGGATCGAGGACATCCTGCGCGGCGAGATGAAATTCCGCGGTGTGGTCTTCAGCGACGACATCGGCATGAAGGCCGCGTTCTCGGCGGGCGGGGTGAAGTCGCGTATCGACGCGCACTACGATGCCGGCTGCGATGCGGTGCTGGTCTGCCACCCGCAACTGGTCGAAGAATCGCTGGCGGCGGTGGAAGGCCGCACGCTCAACACGATGGCGCTGGCCGGGTTGATCGGTCGTGGCGCCATGGGATGGGACGGCCTGCTGGCCGACGCACGTTACGGCGCCGCGCGCAGCCGACAGGAAGGACTGGCCTGATGGAAACCATCGCGAACACGCACGACCTCGCCAGCGCGCTGGCCAATTCGGACCTCATCTTCGACCGCGCCACGCTAGAGCAGGCCATCGCCCGCATGGCCCGCGACATGAAGGCCGACTACGACAACGCCGACGTGCCGGTGTACCTGACGATCATGCACGGCGGCCTGCCGTTCGCCGCGCAGCTGGCGATGGAGCTGGGCGCACTGGGCCAGGACCTGGAATTCGATTACCTGCACGCCACGCGTTACCGCGGCGAGACCTCCGGCGGCGACCTGGTGTGGAAGCACCGTCCGGCCACGGCGCTCAAGGGCCGTCGCGTGCTGCTGGCCGACGACATCCTCGACGAGGGCCACACGCTGGCCGCCATCCGCGACTGGTGCATGGAGCAGGGCGCGCGCGACGTGCGCATCGCCGCGCTGGCGGTGAAGAAGCACGACCGCTGCGTGCAAGGCGTGTGCGCGGACTATGTCGGCGTGGACGTGCCGGACCGCTACGTGTTCGGCTACGGCATGGACTTCCACGAGCAGGGCCGCAACCTGCCGGCGATCTATGCGTTGAAGGACTGACCGATGAGCGACATCGCACTGGCCGTCATCGGCGGCACCGGCCTGTACAAGCTGGCGAACCTGCAGGACGTGGAAACCGTCCAGCCCGACACGCGCTTCGGTGCGCCCTCGGGCCCGATCCGCATCGGCACGATCGGCGGCCATCGCGTGGCCTTCCTCGCGCGCCATGGCGAAGGCCATTCGCTGCCGCCGCACAAGATCAACTACCGCGCCAACCTGGCCGCGCTGCAGGGCCTGGGCGCGACGCGCGTGCTGGCGCTCAACACCGTCGGTGGCATCACCGAGCGCTTCGGTCCGCGCGTGCTGGCCTGCCCGGACCAGCTGATCGACTACACCTGGGGCCGCATCTCCACGATCTGCGAGGAGCCCGGCACCGAGGTGCTGCACGTGGATTTCGGCGAACCCTACACGCGCTCGCTGCGCGCGCAGGTGGTCACTGCGGCGGAACGGGCCGGCGTCGCGCTGGTGGCCGTGGGCTGCTATGGCGCAACCCAGGGCCCGCGTCTGGAAACCCGGGCCGAGATCGCCCGCATGCGCCGCGACGGCTGCGACCTGGTCGGCATGACGGGCATGCCGGAGGCCGGTCTGGCCCGGGAACTCGGCCTGGACTACGCCTGCCTGGCCATCGTCGCCAACTGGGCGGCGGGTGCCGGCCCGGACCCGGACGAAGTCATCACCCTGCAGGATGTACTGGACAACGTCGCCGCCGCCTCGGCCGGCCTGCCGGCCCTTCTGTCGGCTTTGCTCGGCGGTCCTGTGACAAGGTGATTGTCAAGCCGGCATTCAGTTTGCATACTCGACCGGCGTTCGGGCCTGCACTGGCCGTGCGCGACTCGCATCCAGCATGAGGTTGACAAGGACATGCAGTACGGCACCGTGAAATGGTTCAACGACGCCAAGGGCTTCGGGTTCATTTCGCCCGAGGACGGCAGCGCAGATGTGTTCGCGCACTTCTCTGCGATCAACGCCAAGGGCTTCCGCAGCCTGCAGGAAGGCCAGCGCGTCAGCTATGAGCTGACCCAGGGCCCGAAGGGCGCTCAGGCGTCCAATATCAACATAGTGGCCTGATCGCAGGCGCAAGCCCGCATTGATCTGGAAGGCCCCGCATCGCGGGGCCTTTTTTCATTCCGACAGGACGTCGTCGTGCCCGCTACCCGCCCCGAATCCCTGCGCATCGGCATCGTCGGCTACGGCACCGCCGGACAGGCGGCCGCGTTGCTGCTTACCCGCGACGGGCACACCGTGGAGGTGTTCGAGCGCGCCCCCGTGCTCGGCCCCGTGGGCGCCGGCTTCCTGTTGCAGCCCACCGGCCTGGCCGTGCTGTGGGAGCTGGGCCTGCTGGACGACGCGCTGGCTCACGGCGCGCGCATCGGCCGGCTGTTCGGCGAGACCACGGGTGGCCGACCCGTCATGGACATGCGCTACGGCGACCTGGACTCGCGCCTGTTCGGCCTGGGCATGCAGCGCGGTGCCCTGTTCGGCCTGCTCGACGCAGCCTGGCAGGACGGCCGCGCGATCCACTGCGGGCGTCGCATCGTCGATGTCGATGCGCAGCGCGGCGTGCTGCGCGACGACACGGGCGAGGAGCACGGCGCCTATGACCTGCTGATCGTTGCCGACGGCGCCGCTTCCTCGCTGCGCGGTGTGATCGCAAAGCCCGCACTGGACCGGCCATATCCCTGGGGCGCGCAGTGGTGCCTGGTGGCGCAGCACGATTGGCCATCGCGCGATGAACTGCGCCAGCGTTACGTGCGTGCACGCCGCATGGCTGGCCTGCTTCCCGTGGGCACGCGCCCGGGCGATCCCACGCCCCGCCTCAGCTTCTTCTGGAGCCTCCCAGCCACTGCACTGGCGGAGGCGGGCACCGACGAGGCGGCGTGGCGCCGCGACGTCGCCAGCGTGTGGCCCGAGGCCGAAGTGCTGCTGCGCGACACCGCCGTGCCCTGCGATCTGGCGCAGGCGCGTTACCGCGATGCCGTGCTGGACCGGTGGCATCGAGGCCGCGCCGTGCTGATGGGCGATGCGGCCCATGCGATGAGCCCACAGCTGGGGCAGGGCGTGAACATGGCGCTGGCCGATGCCTTCGCGCTGCGCGAAGCCCTGCGCACGCACGCGGACCTGCCGACGGCACTGGCGCGCTACCAGCACGCGCGTCGCCAGCACCTGGGCATCTACCACTTCTGGAGCCGCTGGCTCACGCCGCTGTTCCAGTCCGAACGCGACCGCCTGGCGGCGCTGCGCGATCGCGTGTTCCATCCGATGTCGCGCCTGCCCGGCGGGCGCGGGCAGATGCTGCGCGTGCTGACCGGGACGCGTCGCGGCTGGTTCGGCACCGTCGCGCTGCCACCCGGGTTCGAGGACGCTCTTGCCGAACGTGCGGGCGCGCCCGTGACTGCCGTCCGTCTGGCCGGCGAAAGCGCGTAGGCCCCTGCGGGCCTAGAATCGGACCGTCCCTGGCCGGAGTTGCAGATGGAACCGCTGCCGCCGTTCGTTACGCATCGCGTCGAGAACCAGCCGCCGGAGTTCGCTCCGCGCGACCTGTGGCGCGACGACATCGCACTGCGCGAGGCGGTGGTGCGCGAAGGCGGCTACGACTTCGCCGATGCGCTGGCCACGTACGGCGCGCTCGCCGGCGACGAGCTGTATCGCCTGAGTTTCGACGCGCACCGTGATCGTCCGCGCCTGCGCACGCACGATCGTTTCGGCCATCGCATCGACCTGGTCGAGTTCCATCCCAATTACCACCGCATCATGCAGTCCGCGATCGAACACGGCGTGGCGGGTTTGTCGTGGTCGCAACCGCGGCCTGGCGTGCACGTGGCACGTGCGGCGCTGAGCTACCTGCATCATCAGGTGGAGCCGGGCACCAGCTGCCCGCTGACGATGACGCACGCGGCGGTGCCGGTGTTGCGCCATGCGCCCGCGCTGGCCGGCTGGGAAAGCAAGGCGATATCGCCGTACTACGACCCGCGCGACATCGCCTGCGAACACAAGCTCGGCATCACGCTGGGCATGGGCATGACGGAGAAACAGGGCGGCAGCGACGTGCGCGCCAACGCCACGGTCGCCATGCCGTTGGGCGCCGAAGGCGAATACCGGCTGATCGGGCACAAGTGGTTCCTTTCCGCGCCGATGTCCGACGCCTTCCTCGTGCTTGCGCAGGCACCCGGCGGCCTCAGCTGCTTCCTCATGCCGCGCTGGCGGCCCGATGGCAGCCGCAACGCATTCGCGCTGATGCGTTTGAAGGACAAGCTCGGCGACTGGTCCAATGCATCGTCCGAAGTTGAACTCATGGATGCGTGGGCCTACCGCATCGGCGAGGAAGGGCGCGGAGTGGCCACCATCATCGAGATGGTGATGCTCACGCGACTGGACTGCATGCTGGGGGCCGCAGCGGAAATGCGCATGGCACTGGCGCAGGCAATGCACCACACGCATCACCGCACCGCCTTCGGCAAACGGCTGGCGGACCATGTGCTGATGCGCAACGTTCTGGCCGACCTGGCCGTCGAGGCGGAAGCCGCCATCGCGCTGGCGATGCGGGTGGCGCGCGCCGTCGACCATGCGCCGTTCGATCCGCAGGAGGCCGCATTCGCGCGCATCGCCACGGCGATCGGGAAGTACTGGGTGTGCCGGCGTGCGCCCGGCTTCGTCAACGAAGCGCAGGAATGCCTGGGCGGCGCAGGCTACATCGAGGAGTCGATCCTGCCGCGGCTGTATCGGCAGGCGCCGCTCAATTCGATCTGGGAAGGCAGCGGCAACATCCAGTGCCTGGACGTGCTGCGTGCGCTCACCCGGGAGCCGGACACTGGCCGCGCACTGCTTACGGAACTGGAAGGCGCGCTGCACCTGGATCCGGATTTCGACGCCGAGTTCAAGGAACTGCGGCCGGTCCTGCAGGGCGAGGCCACGTTGCCCGAAGCCGAGGCGCGGCGATGGGTGGAAGCCATCGCGCTGGCGCTGCAGGCCAGCCTGCTGCTGCGCAGCGGCAACCTCATGGCCGATGCGTTCTGCGCCACCCGCATCGGCGGCGATCACGGCCTGGCGTATGGCACGTTGCCGCGCGACTTCGATTCGCACGCGCTGATGACGCGTGCCTGGGTCCCCGACGCCTGAAGGCGCCCTAGAACCAGCGACGCACGCGCAGGACGTATTGCGCCCACGCCGTGCCGTGCGTGCGCGCCAGCCACGGTTCTTCGCCGAACACCACGCGCAGGTGGAAGGCCAGTGCCACTGCCAGCGCGTACAGCAGCAGTCCGCTCGACCAGAAGGCCGCTGCCCATCCCAGCAGGATCAGGAACACCGACACATACATCGGGTTGCGGCTGAAGCGGTACAGCCCCACGACCACCAGCTCTTTCGGTGGCGCCCACGGCGCCAGCGTGCCTTTGCCCGACACGTAGAAGTCGCGCACGCACCACAGCAGGCCGAACGTGCCCAACGCCACCGCGAGCAGCCCCGCGGGTTGCCGCAACGGCAGGTGCGCCAGCGATGCCCACGACAGCGGCACGAGGAACGCAACAACGCCGGGGAGCGCGAGGAAGGCGAGCAGGGCGCGCATGAAGGGATGCATTCGTCTGCCTCCTCAGGTGACCGGTGCGATCTCGCCCGCCGTGCTGTTGTACGTCACAGCACCATGCCCATGATGTGATCGTCGTAGTCGTGGCCGCCGACATTGAAACGGCGGGTTCCCAACTTCTGGAAGCCCATGCGTTCGTAGAAGCCGATCGCAGCATCGTTGCGCGCGTAGACGCCCAGAAGCAGCCTTTTGGCATCGCGCTGGCGTGCTTCGTCGATGGCCTCCAGCACCAATCGCTTGCCCAGGCCGCCGCCGTGGAACCGGCTGAGTAGGTAGATGCGCTTGATCTCCACATCCTGGGTGGAAATATCGGGAAGCGGCAGCTGCGCGGGCGCGAGGGCCATGAAGCCGACGGGCGCCTGCCCCGGATGGGCCTCGGCCAGCCACAGCCGGTAGTCGGCGTGGTTCAACCAGTCGCGATAGAGAACAGCGGAGTGGGCATTGGCGCAATGCGCCACGATGTCGCGCCCCGCGAGCACGCCGGCGAACGTTTCAAGGAACGTGGCCTGCCCGATGAGCGACAGGGCGTCTTCATCGCCCGGCAGGCACGTTCGAATCTGGATGTGCGTGGTCATGGACCTTCCCTGGAATCGTTGGGGAAACGGGGCCAACCTTCCTGCACGGCGATGTCGAAATGCAGCACGTCCTCGCGCGTGCCCAGCTTCGTGTACAGCGCGATCGCGGGGTCGTCGCCGTGGTCGGCCTGGACGAAGATCACCCAGGCGCCGCGCGTGCGGGCGACCTGCTGCAACCGTGCGATCAAGGCCGTCGCGATACCGCGGCGGCGGTGTGTCTGCTGCACGGCAAGGTCGTAGATGTAGACCTCGCTGCGTGCCTGCTCGAACTTGTCCAGCACGTATGCAGCGAGGCCACCGACGACGGCATCGCCCTCCAGTGCGGCGACCGCGATGAACGTATCGCTTCCCAGCAGGCGACGCAGGTAGTCATCGCCCGGCGGCGCATCGTGGAACGTGGCGACCTCGTCGAAGGCTTCGCCGAGCATGGCGAGCATCGCGCGCATGGCTGCCACATCGTCGGGGCCAAGCACGCGGATGTCGTGTGCGGGCATGCGGATTCCTCGACTGGACCTGCAGGCAGCCTGCCATGCCCGCGCCACGGGCGGATATGCCGGAGGTCAGTCCAGGAACTGCAGCTTCGCCAGTTCCGCGTACAGGCCGCCTTCGGCGAGCAGCTTCTCGTGCGTGCCTTCGGCAATGATGCGGCCGCGGTCCATGACGACGATGCGGTCGGCCTTGAGCACGGTGGCCAGGCGGTGTGCGATCACCAGCGTGGTGCGTCCTTCCATCAGCGTTTCCAGCGCCTGCTGCACCGCGCGTTCGCTCTGCGCGTCCAGTGCGCTGGTGGCTTCGTCCAGCAGCAGGATCGGTGCGTCCTTCAGCAGGGCGCGGGCGATGGCGATGCGTTGCTGCTGGCCTCCGGACAGGCGCGCGCCACGCTCGCCCAGTTCGGTGTCCAGTCCCTGCGGCAGGGCGTGGATGAAGTCGGCCGCGTGCGCGGCATCCACCGCCTGCGCGATCTGCGCGTCGTCGGCTTCCAGGCGGCCATAGCGGATGTTTTCCCGCGCGCTGGTGGCGAAGATCGTGGGCTGTTGCGGCACCAGCGCGATGGCCTCGCGCAGCGCGGCCAGGTCGAGCTGGCGGATGTCGGCGCCGTCGATGCGCACATCGCCGGACTGCGGATCGTGGAAGCGCAGCAGCATCGAGAACACCGTGCTCTTGCCGGCGCCCGACGGGCCCACCAGCGCCACCGTTTCGCCGGGGCGTACGTGCAGGTCGAAGCCTTCCAGCGCCGGGGCGTCGGGGCGCAGAGGGTAGTGGAAGGTCACGTTGTCGAACGTGATTTCGCCTCGCAGCGGTTGCGGCAGGGCTAGCGGCTGCGCGGGCGAGGCGACGGCGGGATTCTCTTCCAGCAGTTCGCTGATGCGGCCCATGCCGGCAGCGGCGCGTTGCAGCTCGTTCCACACTTCGGCCAGCGAGCCCACCGAACCGCCGACGATCAGCGCATACAGCACGAACTGCGCGAGCGTGCCCGCGGTCATGCGCCCGGCCATCACGTCGTGCGCGCCGGACCAGAGCACCAGGATGATCGCGCCGAACACCAGAAGGATCGCGATGGCCGTGACCCAGGCCTGTGCCTGGATGCGCCGGCGCGCGGTGTCCACGGCGATCTTCAGCGCGCTGCCGAAGCGGCCCAGTTCATACGGTTCGCGTGCATGCGCCTGCACGGTGCGCACCGCACCAAGGGTTTCGCTGGCCATCGCATTGGCATCGGCCACGCGATCCTGGCTGGCGCGCGAGATCTTCTTCAACCGTCG